>JBHEKP010000149.1:0-6865 GCA_041859375.1 Candidatus Hydrogenedentales bacterium
CGCCGCGTCCAAAGCTCTATCTGCTCGCAGGAGGGGCAGCGCAGGGTGCGGTGGAAGTAGTACACCGTCAGCACCGGGGACAAATTTGCCCCGTCCGATGCTGAATCCGCGTTCGGGCCGGAACAAGCCGCCGCGCACACCGCAAGCAGGGCCAGAAGCAGCGGTTTATGCCAGCAGCGTTTTCGCACGGTCCGCCACCTTCGCAATGTTTTCCCCGTCTGCCGGGGAGGCCCCCTTTTCAAAGCCCATGTCGGTCAGGCGCAGGTGCGCCATGCCCTCAAAGCCCGCCTCTTTCAGCGTGTTCAGCGCGCAGTCCTTGGGGCATCCGTCAATGGCCAGGATTTTCGACGCCGCCTGCGTGTTCACCAGGATGTCCCCCACCCGGCCGCCGATGCCCGCAAGACAGTACATGCGGCCCGCGCCGTCGCGGGTGAGTTTGCGCGCCGCCTGATCGGAGAGCGCGCCCACGTCCGCCGCGCCGGAACAGGCAAAAATTAGTTTGGGGCCGGTGCCGCAGGAGCAGCCCTGTTTTGATTCCTCCGTCATGACCTTTTCTCCCTTTGCCGGGCCGCAGCCCGGCGTTGTTGCGCGCCTAAGCCAGCAGTTTTTTAATTTCCGCCACGTCCGGCACTTTTCCCGAAACCTTCACCCGGCCGTCCACCGCGAGGCCGGGCGTCATCATGATCCCGAAGCCCATGATGGTGTTGATGTCGGTGATCTTCTCCAGTTCGAAGTCACACCCCAGCTCCCTTGCGGCTGCCTCGGCGTTCTCCGCCAGTTTTTTGCACTTGGGGCATCCCGTGCCCAAAATCTGAATCTTTATCACGGCACACACTCCCTGCGTTCACAGCATTCCAAACACCATGCCCGCGGCGGTGGACATGACCACCACCAGCGAGCAGTAAACAAAGGTCTTTTTGAAGCCCATGATGCTGTGGATCACCAGCATGCTTGGCAGGGACAGGGCCGGCCCCGCCAGCAGCAGCGCCAGCGCGGGCCCCCTGCCCATGCCGGAGCCGATAAGCCCCTGCAGGATGGGCACCTCCGTCAGCGTCGCAAAGTACATGAATGCCCCGACAAGCGCGGCCAGGAAGTTGGCCGCCAACGAGTTGCCACCCACCGCCCGGGCCACCCATTCGCCGGGTATCATCCCCTCGCCCCCGGGACGGCCCAGCAGGAAGCCCGCCACCAGCACACCGCCCAGAAGGAGCGGCAGAATCTGTTTGGCGAAACCCCAGGTCACGTCAAACCACTCCCCCGCTTCGCCGCCGCCGGTGGCTGTGGCCGCGGAGAGGCCGAGGGAACCGGCCGCAAAGGCCCACACCGGCTCGTCTGGAAAGAGCAGCGCGAGCGCGGCGGCCGGCGCGGCGGCGAGCGCCACCCTCCACCATGCCATCCGGAACCATGCGGCAAGCATCACCGCGAAGGCGGCGGCGCAAAGGGCCGTTATAATCCATTTGGCGTCGTAAACCGCCTGCCACAGCCCCCCGCCGGACTCGGGCTTTCCCCAGTTTGAAAAGACCAGAACCGCCACCATGGCGGCAAAATACGCGGCGGTCTGCCACAATGGCCGGACGGCCTCCGGGGCGGGCATGGCGGCCTGTGCAAGGGCTTTCGCCCGCTCCTCCCCCCGGAAAATGAGGTGCATGAGCAGGCCGATGACAATGCTGAAACCAACGGCCCCCACGGCGCGGGCAATGCCCAGTTCCAGACCCAGCACCCGCGCCGTCAGCACAATCGCCAGCACGTTGACGGCGGGACCGGAATAAAGGAACGCCGTGGCGGGACCAAGCCCCGCGCCCATGCGGTAAATCCCCCCGAAAAGGGGCAGCACCGTGCAGGAACACACCGCGAGTATCGTTCCGGAGACCGACGCGACGCCGTAGGCAAGCACTTTGTTCGCCCCGGCGCCCAGGTATTTCATCACCGACGCCTGGCTGATAAAGACCGAAATCGCGCCCGCGATGAAAAAGGCCGGGATCAGGCAGAGCACCACATGCTCGCGGGCGTACCACCGGACCAGGTGCAGCGACTCCGAGAGTGCGTTGTCAAAGCGCGCCCAGCCCACGGGAAGAAAATAGCAGGCGAGAAAGCCCGCGGCCACAAGAACAAAGGCCTTCCATTCTTTTCTCAGGTCAGTCATGAGCAACCCTGACCTATTCGTTCACCAGCGCAAGCTGTTTCCGGGCGTTTTCACGGATGACCGTCTCGATGCAGCCGAAGAAATTCGTGATGCAGGGGCAGCAAAGACGGTAGTACACCTGCAAGCCCCGCTTTTCATCCTCCACAACACCCGCGTTTTTCAGCACCGAAAGGTGTTTGGACACGGTGGACAGGTCCGCGCCCACCCCCCCGTGCAGTTCGCAGACACAGCGCTCCCCTTTTGACAGTTCGTCCACGATGTAAAGCCGCGTCGGGTGGGCCAGCGCCTTCAGAATTCCCGCCCGCGCATCCAGCAATGCCTGTTGTTTCGCGTTCATGCTGCCGTCCTTTGGTTGACTACTTGGCAATTTTACCAAATAATCGAGCAAACCGCAAGTGCCACATGCATAAGTGCCATAAATCATTTCATTTAAGGCTTTTGTGTCGATATGCACACATCTTCATGCGCGGTGACCGGCACGTTATAAAGGTGCCGAGGTGGTCCATAGACGGCGAAAAATCAATACGGCAATGTTGCGACCATGTTTCTCAAACATCACGCCAAGTTCTTGCGTTGTTTGTCGGTTTTGTGGAACGATTTTCCCACCAAGCCCTTTCGACCCTGTGCAACTTTCCGGCGGGAGCAATTCCATGAAAATCCTGAAATGGACGGTGATAATACTTTTGGGTGTGACATTGCTGGCGGCGGGCGGCTTTGTGCTGCTGGTCGGCCCGTGGCCGGTCTACAAGGAGGCGCGGTACAAGACCTCCTCCTATTACAGCCGCGCCCTGGCCGCCATCGACACCGCCGCCGACCAGACACATCAGGGCGGGGAAGTTGCCCCGCTCAGGGCGGGCTGGGCGGAGCGTGAAATCACCCCGAAGCCGGGCCACCCGATGGCGGGTTACGGCACGCGCCCGAACAACATGCTTTCCACCGGGGTGGCGGAGCCGCTCTTTGTGCGCGCGCTGGCATTGAACGACGGCACGGACACGGTGGTGCTGGTGGGCTCGGACATGCTGCAAACCCTGCCCAACCTGCTGGAGCCGGTGGAGGCGCGCATTTCAAAGAGTGTCTCCCTGACCAACCGGAATGTGATGTACACCAGCAGCCACACCCACAGCGGCCCCGGCGGCCTGGCGCCCGGCATGGCGGCGGAGGCCTCCTACGGGAAGCATGATCCGGCCTATCTTGCGCTGCTGGTGGACGCGTTTGCGGGGGCCATCGAGGAGGCGGTGAACACCCTCTCCCCGGCGCGCATCGCCCACGGCGTGGTGGAGGCCCCGGAATACATCCGCAACCGCACCCGCGGGCACGGCACGGAGGACGCCGCGCTGACTTTCGCCGTTGTCGAAAAAGCGCCGGGCGGACAACGGCTGTACCTGGCCCGCTATTCGGCGCACGGGACGTCCTACGGCGAGGAGATGCTGGAGCTGAACAACGACCACGCGGGCGCGTTCCAGCGCGCGGTGCAAGAAAAGACCGGCGCGCCGCTGCTCTACATGGCCGGAGCCGTGGGTTCCATGTGCCCCAACCCGCCCGGACCGCCGCTGCCCGAACCCTGGACCCAGGAGCTTAAACTGGTCTTTGAAAACGATGTCGAGAGCGAACTGGTGAAACAGGGCAAAAAGACACTGGAGCAACTGCTGGCGGACCAGAAGGCGCGGGTGGAGGCGATGGGCGCGGCGATGGCGGAACGCCTGCTCGCGGCCGCGGCAAGCCTGCAATTTGAGGAAAAGGCGGATGTGGCCTCACTGGACGCGGCCTTCGACCCGCCCCCGGCGCAGGTGCGCCTCGTTTCGCCCAAATGGCGCATTTCCCCCTTCGCCTTCAACCTTCTCGGCGTGCCCAAAACCGGCCGCCTTCAGGCCGCACGCATCGGTTCCATGTTCCTCATCGGCATGCCCCACGACTTCAGCGGCGAAACCGCGCTGGTCTGGCGCGAATGGGCGCGGGAGCGCGGCGCAAGCCTCTGGGTCACCAGTTTTTCAGGCGCCTACCTCGGCTATCTCTCCCCCGACAAGTATTACCATGAAATGGGCGGGGGGCTTCACTATAATCAGAACTATGAAGTCGGACAGATGAACTGGTTCGGGCCGAACCAGGAGGCCTATGTCACCGACCTGTTCCATCATGTGTTTGATCGGTTGACCCCGAGAACATGAATTATTGACCGGAGCCGGGGAGACTCCCATGAGTATTCGTGCGTTTTGCCAAGTCATGTGCGCCGTCTGGGTTACCGTTGGGTTCCCTGCCTTCGCTGAGGGGGGGATGCCAGAAACCGGGGCCACCATATCAGATGGTTCAACTTTGCACATTGGTCTTGATTATGCCGCACCTGATCAACTCTACGATCTTTCCGGGGGAACCTCCGGAAGCGACGAGCTTGAATGTGAAAGCCCCGACGGCGCATTCATTGTCACACGGCAGTACGAACACCATGGCAAAATCGGCTGTTCCCTGCTGCGCGTCTGGGATGCCAACACTGGCGCGCACACGCCTCCCATTCTGTTCAGGCAACTTTGGGACACCGGCTGGACCGGGGACTCCAAGATTCTTTTGGTGGCCGACGAAAACGCAATACTTCACATAGACCCCGCCACCGGAAAATGCCTAAAGCGATTGGCATACCCGCAGGCGGACGCCGTGCAGTTTCCCCAATTTCTTCCTGATGGGAAACAGGTCATCATGGCGTTGCAGGCATTCGGATCGTCTTCCTTGCGATTTTGCCACTCAAAAGTTGTCCTTATGGACACAACCACGGGGGCTGTTTCACATGAAATGACAGGGTTGGCCAGTAGAATCTCTGGAATAACGATGATTTCCGAACGGCTCGCCTTCTTGAAATCCGCCTGGCTCCTCTCAGACAGCGCGGTCGTTTACGATGTCATATCCCAAAAAGTATTGATGCGTTTCGAAGGCAAGCAGCTTGACGTCGAACATGCTGTGGAGAATGGAAAATACATCGTTCTTTCGGATTACGCCAACGGCAAAAAGTTTCTCGTTCTCCGTCTGGAGGACGCCGCCACCACAACTTTTTCATGCCAAGATGGCGATGTTTTGTCCGAATACGAGGGCAGGCTTGTTCTCTGCCGACGTTTTGCGAATGCGGGGCAACATAAAAACACCATCGAACTGGTTGAACCCGACGGGACGCCTGTCCAGAAAATATTCACCGGACATTTACGAAACGCCGCCTGCAAGGAAGGCACGCTGTTGTTAGTGTGTCCCGTATTTAGCAAACGGGGGGCAACCACAGGGGCAACGTTGTCCTGGGTTGACCTTTCTACAGGAAAACAAATTCGCACACTGCCAAACTGGCCCACACGAAATATTTGCTTCAGCCGCACAGCGGATACTGTCATCGGAACAGGCGGAAATATTGTGATTGCCGGTCCGAAGGGTGATCCACGGTGCCTGCTAAAGCGGAATAATCCAGGAATCAGCCAACAAGACCGTTTCCAGTGGGGCATCATCAAGAAAAACATCATTGTAATGCACGCCTTATGGAATGAAACGGTCTGCCTGAGCATGGGTGATGGCAGCCTCAATCCCGCCAGCGGGCAAATGTCCGGAATGAAATTCATGCTTGGCAGAAATCCTGCGGCATCGCCGGACATAGAATATAGTCCTGCATTTGACTGCCATGATTCAGAGGTGGACGCATCACATGTTCAGGACACATCAGGTCATTGTGCAACCCTGTTGGAGCAGCAAATATGGAATATTTTGACTGCCGCGTCTGACACCTGCAAAAGTGCCCTGACTGCGCTCAACAACGGAAAATTGCTCTCCATCAGCAATCCATTGCGCATCAGGAAGATGCCCGACGGCACCATAACCGAGCGAACCGATCGGAACCAGCACCTTCAACTGTTTGATTTGGCCACCAGCATCATGGAAAAGGACTGGCCTCTCCCAACCACCGGGCGTGGGTTTTTGAAAATGCACATCTCAGAGGATGAAACGCTCGCGCTGTTGCTGGGAACTAATTATTACGCGGTTTTTGACCTAAAAAATGGCGAAAACCTCATTTCTGGAAAACCCGAATACATAATCCCAAAAGATGAGGACGAGAGCATTATCAGCAAATTTCAACCATACCTGTTTCAATGCGGGTGCATATCACCGGACAAGAAACTGGCGGCAATTGCCGCGGGAAACGGCTGGATTACCCTTGTTGACCTTGCGAAGAAAAGGCAGGTGGCGCAAATTTGCATATCTGCTGGTGCGCCAAATATGCAGGGTTATGCTCCGGATATGCTGGCGTTTTCGGAGGATTGCCGCCACTTTTACGCGGGTTGTTTTGTGGACGGATTTGTGTTGCGCTGGGAAACTGCGGCCATAATAAGCCGGACTGTCCCGGCAGGTGCCGGAGCGCCAGCCCTTTAAGTTTTCCCAAAAGCAATGAGGTTGCATTCTGTGCCCACCCCGCTGATTTCGTGCGCCTATGGCCTTATGTGTCTTGCAATCTGCATTCCCGCCTTCTCGGAAGGGCCGGCGAAGCCCGCCTCACCGCAGGTGGTGCTGTCGTGGGATGACACGGGGGATTTTGGCCCGCAGACGGCAAACACCAAAACAGCGGGCTGGCAGGAGGCGATAGACTACTGCGTGGCCAACGCGCGCGACCTCTATGTGAAGGGCGGCTGGGGCGGGCGCAAGCCCGTCTACAATGTGTCGGAGACGATACGCATCCCGGCCACGCAGGACTTCCGCATAGAC
>JBHEKP010000029.1:0-16233 GCA_041859375.1 Candidatus Hydrogenedentales bacterium
GCCCCTTTTTGCGTCCGGCGCGGCGGTCAATGCGGCCGCTGTGGAGGGCGGCGCGGTAGGCCAGGCCGTGGCGCACCACCCCGGCCACCGGCGTGACGGAGGGAATGTTGAGGCTTTGCGGAATCATCTCCACGCCCTCGGGCAGGCCGATGCGCACGTTGGTGTCGCAGACCGCCTCGGCGAGTGCGGCGATGTTGCGGATGCCCGCGCCGCCGCCGGTGAGCACGAGGCCGCGCACAAGGTGCGTGCGGAGCTGGTGCTGGATGAGGAAGCGCGACACCTTCTCCATGAGCTGCTTCGCCCGCGCGAAGATGATGCCCTCCACCGTGGTGAGGGGCACGTGGTCGGGCGCGCCGCCCACGGTCTTGTTGAGCTTCACCATCTTCTGGCCGCGCTCCGCGCCCGCGCCGTGCTTCTCCAGCAGCGCCGCCACCTCGCCGTCGGCGGCGTCCTGGCGCAGCCCGCGTATCTGCTGCATGCCCACGCCGTACTCCTCAAGCAGGGCGAAAGCCTCGTCGAAGGGCACCTTCAGGATGCCCGCGAGATCGTTGATGATGAGCGCCGCGCCAAACTCGAAAGTCTTCGTGCCCATGATGCACCCGTTGCGGTAGACCGCCACGCTGGTGCTCGCGTCGCCGAAGTCCACCACCGCCGTGCCCAGCTGCATGTCCTCGGGCGTCATGCACCCCAGCGCCGACGCGATGGGCATGTACACCATGTCCTCCACGACGCAGTCCTGCGCCTCGATGCAGGAGCGCAGGTTGTCCAGCACCACCTCGGGCACCTGCGCGAAGTGCATGCGCGTGTGGAGCACGCCGCCCCGGATGCCCAGCGGATCGGCCACCTGGAGCCCGTCCACCAGCCACTCCTGCGAGGTGACGGACGACAGCGCGCGCATCGCGGGCGCCATCATGCCCTGCTCCGCGTGGGAGCGCGCCTCGTCTATGTTTTCCAGCTCCACCACGCCGCCCGTCGTGGCCACCTTGCCCTCGCGGATGCTCGACACCGCCGAGGGCGCGTTCACCCCGCAGAACACGCTCTGCACCCGCAGCTGCGCGTTGCGGCCCGCCGCCTCCATCGCCGCGCTGAAGGCCGCCTGCGCCGCCTGCGAATTCTGGATGAACCCCTGCCGCACGCACCCCTTCGACGGGGCCGTCCCGTGGCCCAGCAGCCGCACCATGCCGTTGGGCTGCTGCTGCACGATCATCACGCGCACCTCGCGGCCGCCGAAGTCGACGCCCGCCACTATGTCTCCCTTTTTAGCCACTGACCTGCCGCTCCTTCCGCCTGATCTTCCGCGGCCCCGCCGCGGGCCCGCAACTCCGCTAGAAAAGCATCTCCTGGCCGCCCCGGGCCGGTTCGGCCTCCTCCGCAAGCGGCCGCTCAATCTCCACGACCGCGCGCTGCCGCCGCTCCAGCTCCTGCTGAATCCGAATCATCTCCCCCTCAATCCGCTCCTTCTCGGCCCGCATCGCCGCAAGCCTCCCGCGCGCCTCCTCAAGGAACTCCCGGCCCGCCTCCTCCTCCTCCTCAAGGGACGTGATCTCCGTCTGGATCAGGCTTTCCCCGGTAAGCGCCGCCGCGCGCTCCGACTCCAGCCCGTGCAGTTCCGCCAGCGCCGCGGACCGCGCCTGCTGAAGCTCCTCAATCTGCCGCTCCAGCTCCTCCAGCTCGCCGCGCCGCCGGTGGATGTCCCCGTCCAGGCCGCTAATCCGCTCCCGGCACGCCGCATGCTCCTCCTGCCGCGCCGTAATCTCCTCCTCCGCGTGGCGCACCCGCGCCTCCGCGTCGGACACGCGCTGGCAGCCCTCCCCGATGGCCGCGCCGTTCTTCGCCAGCCGCTCCCGCGCCGCCGCCAGGGCGTCGTTGGCGTTGTCCACCTCGCGGCGCGCCAGCATGCCCGCCAGCCGGATGGCCAGCTCCTTCGCCGCGCGCACATTTCCCGTCATGATCGCCTGCTGCAACTCGCCCTGCACCGTCTCCAGCGTCTGCGGGGCCTCCGCCTCCTCGGCGGGTTCCCCGGCGTCTTCCTCCTCCATTTCCGCCGCCGTCTCCTCCTGCACGGATTCCTGCCCCGGCTCCACGATCTCCACCGCAGCCTCCGCAACCTCCGCCTCTTCCGGCGCGCCGTCCGCCGGGGTCTCTTCCCCAGGGTTCATCCCATCGCCGGCCGCGGCATCCTCCGAGGAACTTTCCTCCGCCGCAGCCGGGGAGCTTTCCGCCTCCTCCGCCACAGCCGGGAACTGGGCGGATTCCTCCGCCGGTTCCTCGGCGGACTCCTCCCGCGCCAGCGCCTCCGCGCCCAAATCCAGCCCGTCGGCAAGGGCCGGGCCGGAGGCGGCAAACAACGGCTCTTCGGGGGCGGGAAGACTGTCCCCGAAGGGGTCCCCCGCCGGGGTGGCATTCCCCGCCACCACCGCGGATTCCTCCCGCGCGGGCGGTTCCTCGTCAATCATGTGGAGCATCGTGTCCCCGCCGGCCTCCAGCGGGGTCTCCGGCGGCAGCAGCGCCGCCGCCGCGGCAACCGTCGGCGGTTCCTGCGCGGGCTCCGGTTCGGGGGCCGGTTCGGGCGCGGCCGCCGTGAACACGGGCGGCGCCTGCGGCGGCCCCGGCTCGGGCACGCGCGCCCTGCCGTTGTCGTCTATGAGGGCCACCCCCTCCTCCTTCATCCGCACCAGCATGTCGCGGTACATCCCGCGCCAGGTGTATCCCACCATCGGGCCGTCGTTGCCGACAATCAAATCCCCCGCCATCAGCGACAAAATATTGTGGCTTTCCATAAGGAAGGGGAGGCATTCCCGGGCGCGGCCTGCCGTCTTGTAGCTTGAAAGCACCCGCGCCGTGTCAATGATTGCCTGGCGCAGATCCGGGCTGTTCACCATGTTCACCATTTCAAGGGCGGACACCAGCTCGTGGAGGCATTCATCCGGCCAGTGCGCGTCCTCGGGAGCCGGTTCGGCCCGCTCCAAAACGCGGCGGAAACGGTTTATCGCGCTCGGTATGGCCTGCCTGGGATCAGACACGGGCGGACCGGAAGGGGGTTCTTCAACGGGTGCGGCCATTTCCTCATCCTCCATTGGCGCCTGCGCGGCGGTCTCCTCCGTTTCCTCCGGGGGAACCTCCTCCTCCCGGGATGGATTGCCGTCGCCAAACAACCGGCGGCCGACAGCCGCCCAGGTTTTGTTCCGTCTTCCGAATCGCACCTTTAACACCTCCAAAGGGCCATTTTAACACAAGGGAGGATTACAAGCAATACATATTGTGGTTTGGCCGCCCAAATTTGCGGACCAGACACAATATAAGCGGTTTTGGCGCGGTCTGCAACCGGGCACAACCGGTACCCGGCCCCTTGCGGCATGTAATAATTGAATGTCCCGCCGGAGATTTCGTCTGGTTGGATGACGTTACAATGAATTGGAGGTTGAAACAATGAACACCATGACAAAACGAACCAGCACAAGCGTCCTGCTTGCCGCCGCGCTGACCCTGGCCGCCACGGCCTTCGCCGACCTGCAAATGCACGGTCGTGTCAGCTTTGACGGCGGCGGCGTGGTGGTGCGCGGCCAGGCCGACGCCGACTGGGGCCGCGCGGGCGTGAACACCCTGCTCATGCCCGGCGACACCGTCTGGGTGGACAACGGCGGCGCCACGGAAATCGAACTGGCGGGCGGCACCTTCCTGCGTCTTGCCGACGACAGCAAGGTGGAGCTTGCCTCCCTGCCCCCCGCCGCCGAACTGCGCGGCTGGGTCGGCTCCTTCTACATCCAGCGCTCCAGCCGCAGCACGGGAACGGTCCTGTTCACCACCCCGGCCTGCGTGGTGGAAGTGGCCCCGGACACCTCCGCGCGCGTTGACATCACAAACGGCGGCGGCGCCACGGTCACCGTGCGCTGGGGTTCCGCCTCGGTCCGCGCCGCCGACGGCGGCGGCCAGGTCACCGTGGCGGGCGGCATGCGTGTCTGGGCCGATCCCGGCATGCTCCCCTCCGACCCCGCCGCCTTTGACCGCGCCCAGGCGGACTCTTTTGACCAGTGGAACAACGACCGCGCCCAGGTGCTCGCCGGGGGCGTGAAAACAACGCCCCGCGAGGTGGTCATCGCCGAGCCCGTCATCGGCGCCTCCGATCTCGGCTCCTACGGCGAATGGGTCTACGTTGACCGCCGCCCCTACTGGCGGCCCACCGTGGTGGTGGATTATGTCCCCTACCGCTATGGCTGCTGGAATTACATGCCCGCCGTCGGCCACGTCTGGGTGGGCGAGTACCCCTTCTGCTACGTCACCTCCCACTACGGCCGCTGGACCCACAACGTGAGCTACGGCTGGATCTGGTCCTACGATCCCGTGTGGAGCCCCGCATGGGCGACCACGGTCTGCGTGGGCGACACCTTCGTCTGGGCGCCCATGGACTACTACTACCGGCCCGTGCTCGTCTCCTCCTCCGCCGTGTTCTCCCTTGGCGGCGTGAACTTCAGCGTCGGCTGCGCCAGCTACATGCCCGCAACCTACGTCACCACCGGCTGGGCCGTCGTCAACCCCATGACCCCCGTGATCATGCGGAACGTCTGCGCCGCGCCCGTCACCCAGATCAACATCTGGAACATCAACTGCGGTTCCGGCGGCGGCCACGGCGGCGGGCGTCCGCGCCCCCCCGTGCCCACGCCCTATGACGGCAGCGTCTTCAACACGCGCGACTACAACCCCCAGCGCAGCATCCGCGGCGTGCCCCAGGACCTCTACAAGGGCGGCGTTCCCGCCGAGCGCGCCCAGGCCCTTGAGGCGCGGCTGGGACGCTCCCAGTTCGCCGCCGCCGGCAAGGTGCGCCCCGAGCGCTCCCCCGTTGAAAACGCGCGCACCGGCGCCGCCATGCGCAGCGTGCGCATGGACCGCGCCTCCGCGCTCCAGCCCGACAAGGTGGCCGACATCCGCCGTCTCGGTGTGCGCGAAACGGCGCCCGCCGGGGACACGCCCCAGGCCCGCCCGGCGGAGGGGCGCAACCAGCGCGCCGCCACGCCCCCGGCCGTCTCCGGACGGGGCATGGAACGCCCGGTGAAAACTGAAACCCCCTCCGCGCCGGTGGAAGCCAGGCCCGGACGCGGTGAAATCCGCGGCGGCGCGGCAGCCTCCGCCCCGGGGAAAATGGAAGCCCCCGGCGGGCGCATCACGCGCACCCAGCCCCGCGACGCCGCCGCAACGCGCGGAACAACGGCCGGCCGGACCGCGCCCGCGGGGCGGCCGGTGAAAACCGAAACCCTGTCCACGCCGTCCGCGGGCGCCGGCACCCCCATACGGGGGGGGCGCACCCTGCGCACGCAGCCTGAAAACCGCACAACCAACCGCGCCACTTCGGCCGCGCCCGCCGCGCCCGCCGCGCCCACGCAAAACCGCATGGCCCTGCGCGACATGGAACCCGGCGCGCCCGCGCCCGGCTTTGACAGGCCCTCCGCGACGCCCCAGAAGACCCCGCCGCGCGGGACCACCCCCCGCGTCGAGGGCGGTTCCGGGCTCGGCAGCGGCTTCGCGCCGTCGGCCCCGTCCACCCGCGTGAATTCCGGTGTCTCCACCGGGAGCGGCAGCCGGACCCAAATCCGCACCGCCCCCCAGAAGCAGGAGACGCCCCGGTTCGAGGCGCCCAGACCCCAGCCCGCCGCGCCGCGCACGGAAATCAGAAGCACGCCGCGTGTTGAAGCGCCCCGCGTGCAGGCGCCCAGGCCCCAGGCCCCGTCGTCCGTGAGGCAGCAGCCCCGCATCGAGGCCCCCAGGCCCCAGCCCGCTCCCCGGAGCAGAATGAGCGCGCCCTCCTTCCAGCCCTCCGCGCCGAAGGTTTCCGCGCCCCAGCGCGGCTCCTCCCCCAGCGCGCCGGGACGGTCCATGGGCGGCGCGCCGAGCGCCCCGCAGCGGCCCTCGGTCAGCGTCTCCGGTGAAACCCGCATGCGCGGCGGCGTGCGCAGCCAAAACGGCCGCTAAGCACCGCGCCCGGCCGCAACACAATTGAACCGCAGCAAGAAACGCCCCACACAGGAGGCAAACGCCATGAACGGCATGACACACGGAACCATGAAACTTTTCTGCGCGGCCCTTGTCCTCACCGCGTCCGCGCTGCTCGCCGGATGCCCGGCGCCCCCCGTCCCGCCCGTTGACAACGGCGAAGGGGAGGGCGAGGGCGAAACACCCCCGGAATGGAACCAGGCGGAATACGACCGCGGCTTCGATGAAGGGTTCCTGGTGGACGAGCAGTACTGGAAGGGCTTTGACGACAGCTTCTACACCCGCGACGCCGGCCCCATCTACTACGCGGGCGCGGGCATCCCCTATGTGGAGGCGCCGGAATACGACGCGGGCTACTGGGACGGCGTCTGGTACGCCTACAACGACGGCTATTTCGTGGCCTACGACTACGCCTTCACCGTCGGCTTCTCCGAGGGCTACGACATCGGCTACCGTCCGGACTGGCCCGATTTTCTGTACTCCGATCAGCATGTTGAATACTACGACGGCGGATTCACGGACGGCTACAACGACGGCTTCTCCGAGGGCCGCGTCCTTGGCGCCACCGACTATGCCCAGGGCCTCCCATATGACTGGCTCGACGCCATGATGTACTACCGCGAGGGCAACGATGTCTACATTGAGGAGCTGGACCTCGGCACCGGTGAATACGGGCCGGTCTATCTCTACGAGTACGGCACCGACCCCAACGAGCTGCTGGCGGGCAAAAAGAGCGCGAACGGCGCGGTCCGCGACCGGGCCGGGCGCGGCACGCCCTCCATACGCCGGGGCCCGGAAAAGGCCGAAGCGCCCGCGCTGAGTTACCGCGCCCTGCCTGAAAACGTGCGCGGCCTGCTCAACACGCGCCCCACGGTCAGCCCCCGCTCCACGGCGGAGCTCACCCTCAAGGACACCTGGCTCCAGCGCATAGAAACCTACAGAAGCACCATTGGCGGGTAGCCCGCGCCCCGCTCCCTCATGCGGGCGCCCGCACTCCTTCCCCGCGCCGGTTCCGGACCGTTTCCGGAGCCGGCGCGGTCTTTTTTCCGCGCCGCGCCCGGCCCGGAACTTGTCAACCCCGCCCCGCGTCCCGTACCATGCCCCCTCAAAACCACGAAGGAGTCCCCCTCATGATCACACCGTTCCGGCTCGTTCTGGCCGCGCTGCTGTGCGCGGCGGCCCTCCCCGCATCCGCGGACCTTTCCGCGCCCTTCAACCTCCGCTGCGAATACCGCGTCAACCCGCAGGGCATTGACGCCACCCGGCCGCGCCTCTCCTGGAACACGCGCTCCGGCGAGCGCGCCCAGCGCCAGACCGCGCGCCAAATCATCGTGGCCTCCTCGGCGGAGGCCGCCGCGCGCGGCGAGGGCGACCTGTGGGAGTCGGGCAAAACCGAATCCTCCGACGCCATCCAGGTGGCCTATAACGGCGCGCCCCTGGCGGCCCACCAGCCCTGCTGGTGGCGCGTGCGCGTGTGGGATCAGGACGGGAGGGAGAGCCCCTGGAGCGAGACCGCCTTCTGGTCCATGGGCCCGCTGGCCCCCGAGGACTGGGCCGGCGCCAAATGGATCGGCATGGACGGCGGCGAGGCCGCAAACCCGAAGGATGAACTCGTCAAAAACGCCCGCTGGATTTGGGGGCCGGGCGACCAGCCCCAGTCCGGCGCGAAACCGGGCGTGTGCAGCTTCCGCGGCGTGATCACCCTCCCCGAATCCAAGCCCGTCCGGGCCTTCTGCCTCATGGCCTGCGACAACCAGGCCAAGCTGTTTGTCAACGGCGAGCGCGCGGGCGACTGGTCCCAGTTCCAGATTGCCGGCGAGTTTGACGCCACGCCCCTCCTCCGTCCCGGGAAAAACATCATCGCCGTCCAGGTGGAAAACATGGGCGACACGCCCAATCCCGGCGGGCTGATGCTGGTGCTCCGCGCCGAATACGCCGCGGGGGATCCCGTCACCCTCCACGCCGACGGCTCATGGAAGACGGCGGAAAACGCCCCCGCAGGCTGGGAAAAGCCCGGCTTTGACGACACCGCATGGGCCGCCGCGCAGGACCTGGGCCCGAACGGCATGGAGCCCTGGAAGGAAATCAAAACAGCCGCCGCCCGCGTGCTGCCCGCGCGCATGCTGCGCCGGGGCTTCTCCGTTGAGGGCCCCGTGCGCCGCGCCACGGTCACCATGTCCGGCCTCGGCCTTTCGGAACTGCACCTCAACGGCGAAAAAATCGGCGACGAGGTCCTCTCCCCGGGATGCACCGACTACAACAAGCGCTCCTTCTGCGTGACCCGCGACGTGACGGACCGGATCAAGCCCGGTGAAAACGCCCTCGGCGTCTGGCTCGGCAACGGCCGCTACTACGCGCCGCGCCTCAACGAGCCCACCACGACGCGCACCTTCCACTTCCCCAAGCTGCTTCTGGTGGCCCGCCTTGAAATGGCCGACGGCTCCGTGCGGAACATCGTCAGCGACGAATCCTGGAGGATCACCGACAAGGGGCCCATCCGCGCGAACAATGAGTATGACGGCGAAACCTACGACGCCCGCATGGAGATGCCCGGATGGGCCTCCCCCGGCTTTGACGACGCCGCATGGGGTGCCGCGCAGGTGGTGGAGTCCCCCGGCGGCGTGGTCTCCGCCGAGCCCGCCGAGCCCATCCGCGTCACCGAGACCATCCACCCCGCGGCCATCTCCAACCCCGCCCCCGGCGTGTACGTCTACGACATGGGCCAGAACATGGTGGGCTGGTGCAGGCTCCGCGTGCGCGGCCCCGCCGGAACGGTGGTGCGCCTGCGCCACGCCGAAACGCTCCAGGCCGACGGCTCGATCTACCTCGCCAACATCCGCGGCGCGAAGGTGACCATCGACTACACCCTGAAGGGCGGCGCGGAGGAGGTTTACGAGCCCCGATTCACCTACTTCGGCTTCCGCTATGTGGAAATGACCGGATTCCCCGGCGAGCCCGCCCTGGACACCATCGAGGGGCGCGTGGTCCACGACGACGTGGAGAACGCCGGCGCCTTTGAGTGCTCCAACCAGCTCATCAACCGCATCGCCAAAAACATCCGCTGGGGCGTGCGCGGCAACTACCGCAGCATGCCCACCGACTGCCCCCAGCGCGACGAGCGCCAGGGCTGGCTCGGCGACCGCTCCGAGGAGTGCCGCGGCGAAACCTACCTCTACAACATCTCCGCCCTCTACGCCAAGTGGGTCTGCGACATGGAGGACTCCCAGAAGGACACCGGCTCCGTCTCCGACGTGTCCCCCGCCTACTGGCCGCTTTACAACGACAACGTCACCTGGCCCAGCAGCTTCATCATCGTGCCGGGCATGCTCTACGACCAGTACGGCGACACCCGCACCCTGGAGCGCCACTACGACGGCATGAAAAAGTGGATCACCCACATGACCCAGTACCTCAAGGACGACATCATGCCCCGCGACAACTACGGGGACTGGTGCGTGCCGCCCGAGGAGCAGCACCTCATCCACTCCAAGGA
The DNA here is from genome assembly GCA_041859375.1 of Candidatus Hydrogenedentales bacterium. Classification (GTDB taxonomy): domain Bacteria; phylum Hydrogenedentota; class Hydrogenedentia; order Hydrogenedentales; family CAITNO01; genus JBHEKP01. Next base: position 9,479 of record JBHEKP010000029.1, read on the forward strand.
CCCCATGCGCCAGACGCCCGGCGACTTCCTCGGCACGGCCTACTTCCACTTCGACCTCAAGCTCATGGCGCGCTACGCGAATCTCCTCGGCAAGCCACAGGACGCGGAGGAGTTCCTCGCCCTCGCCGAACGCCTCAAGACCGCCTTCAACAAAAAATTCCTGGATGAGAAGGAGGCCAAATACGCCAACGGCGCCGAGACCACCTGCGTGCTGCCCATCGCCTTCGGGCTCGTTCCCGAAGACGTGCGCCCCCGCCTCTTCCAGCGCCTCGCCGACAGCATCATGGTGAAGGGCAACGGCCACCTCTCCACCGGCCTCATCGGCGGCCAGTGGCTCATGCGCACCCTCTCCGACAACGGGCGGCCCGACATCGCCCTCACCCTCGCCGCGCAGGACAGCTACCCAAGCTGGGGCTACATGATCGGCAAGGGGGCCACCACGATCTGGGAACTCTGGAACGGCGACACCGCGGACCCCGCGATGAACTCCCACAACCATGTCATGCTCGTGGGTGACCTCAACCTCTGGCTCTACGGCTACCTCGGCGGCATCCGCGCCGCCGCCCCCGGCTTCAGGGAAATCCTTGCGAAGCCCGTCGTGCCGGACGGACTGGACCATGTGGCCGCGTCGCACCAGAGCCCCCACGGCCAGATCTTCAGCCGCTGGGAAAAGGCGGACGGCAAACTGCGCTGGCGGCTGGCCATTCCGGCCAACACCACGGCGACGGTGCATGTGCCCGCCGCCGACGCCGCGCAGGTGACCGAGTCGGGCATGCCCGCCGCGCAGGCCCCCGGCCTTGAATTCGTTGAAATGGCGGACGGCGCCGCCGTCTACAGGGCAGGCTCCGGGCAGTACCTCTTCGAGACCCCGCTCGTGACGAAGTAGGCTTGCCGAAAAAATACCGCCGGGGATCCGCGCCACGGATCCCCGGCGGTTTTGTTTTCACGGCGGCAGCCGTTTTTCATGCCGTCACTTGCACATGGGCATGGTGATCTCCGTGGAAACGCCGGTGGAATAGTTGCCCGTCAAATCCCGGGTGAAGCAGGTGTAGTAATAGGTCTTCCCGCTGCAATAGTCGAGGTCGTCCATGTCCTGGTGCAGGGTGCCCGATCCCTCGTACACCGTCAGCCCCGTGGTGGGCGTGGTGGGCGCGAGCCCCTCGTCGCGCTGGATTTTCACCCCCGCAAAGTCCGCGTCCGTCGGGTTGGTCCAGGTCAGCTCCACCATCGCCGCGGCGATGCCGAGGGCCGCGTCAAAGCCCGTCACCTCGCCGGGCGGCGTGGTGTCGTTGACCTCCAGCGGCACGGCGGCGGCCTGCATGCCCGTCACCGAGAAATTGCCCTCGGTGTCGCGGGAGAAGATGGTGTAATAATAGGTGACACCAGCCGTCACCGGCGAGTACAGCGTCTCGAACGTGACGGCGTCGCAGGATCGCCCGCCCTGTCCCTCCGCGGGCGTCATGGGGAATGCATTCTTGGACCAGCGGATTTTGACCCCCGCAAAGTCCGTCTCCGGCGGCGCGCTCCACGCCAGCGTGATAGAGCCGGGGCCCGGTGTCGCCGTGAAGGTCGGCGGCGGGCTGGGCGGCGTGGTGCTGTCCTCAGACGGTGTGACGGCCACCGCGTCCGAGCCCGCTCCGTAGTTGCCCGCGCCGTCATGGGCGTAGACACGGTAGTAGTAGGTCATGCCGTTGGTCAGGCCCGTGTCCAGGAAGGCCGAAGCCGGCCCGTCATACACCGGCGTGCCGTCGGTCCGCGACGCGGGCGCGGCCCCCTCCCTGCGCACCACCAGCGCGCCCGTGAAATCCTGAAGCGCGGGGTTGGTCCACGACAGGTGGGCCATGCCGTTGTCGGGGACGCCGGTCAGCCCGGAGGCGTCCGGCATCGCGGGCGTCGCGGAGACCGCGCCCGTGCCCGGCGAATAGTTCGGCATGGCGTCCCGTGTGAAGGCGCGGTAGTAGTAGGTCGTGCCGTTCGTGAGTAACGTGTCCAGGTAAGTCTTGGCGGTGCCCGCGTACACCACCGTGCCGTCCGTGTTGGAGAGGGGGGCGCTGCCCGCCTTGCGCACAATCACCACCGCCGCGATGTCCGGGGAGGCGGGTATGTTCCACGCCAGCTGCACCCGTGTGTTGGAGGGCGTCGCCGTGAACCCGGTCACGTCCGGCGGGGGGGTGATGTCCGCCCAGGTGGTCGCGCTCGCGTGCGCGCCGGAGGACATGTTCCCGTTCACATCGTAGCTGAAGAAGGTGTAATAGTAGGTCGTGTTCAGCGCGAGCGGGCCGTCGGTGAAGGAGGTGCCGTTGCCGTTCACCACCATGGTCCCGTCGTCGGGGCCCGTGGGATGGCCGCCCGTCTTGCGCACGCCGCGCACATAACTGAAGTCGCCGCCGGGGTTTGTCCATTCCAGGGTGATGTAGTTCTTGTTCACCACGGCGGGCTTGAAGGTCACATTCGCGGGCGGCTGAATCTCCGGCAGCACGGCCGTGACCGTCATGGAGTTGTCCCGCGAGAAGGCCAGCAGCGTGTCATACTGCGGCGTCACCGTGCCGTACATGGTGAGCAGCGCCACGCCGTTGACCACGTTCCCGCGCCCGTAGCTCACCAGGTTGCTGAAGGGGCCGCGCTGTGTCGCCGTCACGGTGATGCCGTTGATCGGGTACCCGTAGTTCACCCGGACCTTGCCGTTGACCCATGAGTTGAAGCCGGCCACCGGGACCTGGCGCGTCCACGGGTTTTCGGTCCACACCGCGAGGGTGGGATCGCCGAAGGTGTGCCACATCAGAATCTCGTCGTGCACCTCCAGGAAGTTCACCCAGTCCCACAGGCCCATCTGCGACACCAGGTAGGCCTTGCCGTGGAGCAGGATGTCGCCCAGGCGCAACTCGGAGGCGTTGGCGCCGTAGGCGGGGAGCGCGGCGGGCCACATCGCGTCGAAATAACCGCGCAGCAGCAGCGAGTTGGCCGTGCTGGGGCTGTTCCGCACGTCGCCGATCACGCCGATGGCGCCGCCGTCGGAATCGCGGATGAACCGCTCCATCAGCAGTTCAAAGTCCTTTACGGTGCCCATCGCGCCGTTCGAGCTCTCGTCGTCAAAGAGGCCGCTCGCGCAGTTCACGCTGAACACCAGCGGCAGCAGCGCGCCGTTCGATATCTGGGGCGTGTTGGGGACGTCTGATCCGTAAATGTTGCGCCAGGAGAACCACGGCGTCTCCCAGCTCCCCGGCGACCCGTGGTCGCGGTGAATCACGATGAAGCGGCCCGCGTTGATCGCGTCCACAATGCGCTGCGTGCTGCCGTTCCAGGTGAAATTGCTTGTCAGCGCCGCGGGAAGCGCCGTGCCGTTGTCGTAGTAGCGCGGCTTGGAGTCCTTCGAGTAGGCCCAGTCCACCGTCTCCGCGTAGATGCGGTCCACCGTCTTGCCGTTGTTGTTCATCACGTTCCGGGCGAACTCGCTCACCCAGATGAAGGTGCGCTGATCCACGCCCGCCGTCTGCGTGTTCAGGTTGCAGCACTGGAACTGCGCCGCGATGGCCGCGCGCGAGTAGAAATTCGGATCGGTGGGCGGGCTGCCCTCGTAGGCGATGATCCGGTCCACCACCCGGTTTGCCTCCTCTATCGTGTCTATCGGCAGGCGGCCCACCGCGATGTCGCTCAGCAGATCGTTGTTGGGATCGCCGCCCACGATCTCAAGGGGCCGGTCGGTGCCGATGAAGTCGCTCCCGAGGTCAACCGCCGCGGCCAGCCCGTCCAGGTAGGCCGGAGGGATGAACTCGGAGTCGCCCAGCAGCAGCACATAGCGCGGGCGCGGCGCGGCCTCGGCGTACTCCTCCTCCACCAGCGCGTCTATCTCCGCCGCCGTGTCCGGGCCGTTGCCGTCGGGGCCGTCGTTCACCACGAACACCTCGCTCATCACGCCGTGGTCGTTTTTCCACTCCGCAAGCCGGTTCGCGGCGGAGAGGAAATCGGGATGGGTCAGAATCATCAGCTCCTCGCCGATGCCCGATATTATTATCGGGCCCGGCGGGATTTTGTCCTTGATCAGCCCCCAGTTTGTGGTGGAAAGCACCGCGCCGGGACGCAGGGCCTCAATTTCGCCCAGGGTGTGGCCGGACCCGTATCCCGCGCCGCCCTGGAAAACCAGTTTCACGTTCACCTTCTTGAACAGGGTCATTTTTTGCTGCGCGGGCGTGTACTGCCCCCCCGCCACGTCCAGCTGGAAGATGCGCACGTCGCGCGATTTCCCCAGGTCGCGTATCCGCACCGGCTCCGCCGGGAAGGGCGCGTCCGACTGGTACGCCTCCGAATTGATTGTGAACGGCGGCTTCGCAAAGGGGTCCACCGCGTCCTTCACGTCCTCCTGTCCGGGCCACAGGTTCATCGCAATGGTCTCCGCCTCCTCCACGTCGAACTCCACCGAAACCTCCGCGCCCTCCGGCACCGCAAACAGGCTCCGTGACGCGGGCACCAGCGGCAGCCCCGGCGCGCCGTGCTCCGGCTCCACGCCGGGCAGCCCCACCTTGGTGAACACCGCGCCGCCCTCCTCCTGGGGAAGCAGCACCGGCTCGCCGAACTCCACCGACTCCGCCAGCCGGTCCAGGTCCGTGCCCAGCGGATCCGGCACCACCTCAGCCGGAACGTCTATCCGGTCAAAGCCGGGGCAGTCCGCCTTTGCGGGCGACTCCACCGCCAGCGTCCTCCGCAGCATCCGCGCCCGCGCGTACAGCTCCTCGCACACGGGCACCGCCGCGCCGCCCCGGAATTCCTGGAGTTTCGCCGCGAATTCCAGCAGTTTGTCCCCCGCGCCGCAGGCGTCGCCGCCGTCCAGCAGCCCGTTCGCCTCGGCCAGAAGCCCCAGCAGGGCCTCCTGCTGCGCCGTGTCGAACACCCCCGATCCGGTGACCTCCGTGCCCACTTCGGTGAAGTCGCCCGTCAGCGCCGGGGCGTACACCGGCGTGGCCGTCGCCTGGACGCCGCTCGACCAGTTTCCCTTCTGATCAGCCGCAAAGGCGGTGTAGTAATACAGGGTGCCGTTTTGCAGGCCCGTGTCCATGAAGGCCTGGTCAAGCCCCTCGTAAACGAGGTTGCCCTCGTCCGGCGTGGCCGGATACCCCCCGGTCCCCTTCATCACCCGCACCTTCGCCAGGTCAACATCCGTGGGGTTGGTCCAGGCCAGCGCGGCCTGGCTGTCGCCCGCCGTCGCGGTGAAGCCCATCGGGTTTCCCGGCGGGGTCTTGTCCTTTTTGCAGCCCCCGCACGCCAGCGCCAGCATTACGGCCAGCGAAAAGACAGAACACACCCGCACCGCCCGATTCCTGAACATGACCCTTGCTCCCGGCGTCGGAATGAAATTCCGCCCGCCATCCCGAACCCTTGAAAACCCTTGACCCTTGTTTTGTCAGCCCGCCGTCACAACCCCAGGTTGTCCATCACTTGGTTCTGCTGGTCGTTGTGGCCGCCGGTTATCGAACCCGTCTGGCGGTTCATGTAGCCCTGCGCCGCCGAACTGCCCGCCGAACTCATCCCGTTCAACTGCTGCTGCATACCCACCCCCGTCATCACCTCGCCCATCGGGCCCGCGCCCCCGCCCATGGGAACCGCCGCGCCCGCAGCCTGCGCGGGCGCTGCCGCCGTTCCGCGCGGATGGCGCACCTCCCCGTTCTGGTTGTTGTAGAGGAACGCCTCACCCGCCGCCGTGCGCGGCAACTGCGCCAGATAGACCGGATACAATGCGTCCAGCGTGGGCGGGTAATAGCCCACCGCCGTGCCGTATCGCTGAATCGCGTCCTGGATTGCCTTTAGCGTCTGCGCGTCCTGCGCCGTTGTGTCCGGCGCGGCGGGGCCGTCCAAAAGCGCGCCCGTTGCGGCGTTGTAGCCGTAGGGCGTCCCGTCCGCGTGCACCGGCACCGCCGGAATGTAATCCGGCGCGAGCACATCCAGCGTGGGCGGGTTCACCCCCTTCTCCGCGCGGTAGGTTTGAATCGCCTTCTCAAGGTTGACCCGGCCCATCTGCTCGGAGGCGTTGCGGACCTGGCCGCGCACGGCCTGCGCCTGCTGCGCCTGCACCACACTCTGCGTCGCCGTGGCCGTCAGCATTTCCACACCGCACCCCGCCAGCAGGGCCGCCATCATGGCAAAAACTCCGTACTTCATCGGAACCGGTCTCCTTCCCCACATTATACCACCGGAAAAATACAACAGGGTGGAAAATGTTAAAAACGAGAACCCCTCCCATTAAAACGCAACAACCCGCGCTGATCTTATAGGGGGTGTTTTCCATTCCCCCGGCCGTCATCACCCAAAGGAGACCCATCGCATGCGCCTCACCCGTGCCCTCGCCGCCGAATACACCCGCCTTTTCAACGAATGCCGCATCCCGCCCCGGCACCTGCCCGCCCTCCGCCGCGCCGCCGACGCCATCGCCGCCCGGCGCGCCCGCTACGAATCCGTCACGGAAGCCGTGCCCTGGCAGGTGACCGGCATCCTGCACCACCTGGAAACGGGCCTCCGCTTCGACCGCCACCTCCACAACGGCGACCCCCTCACCGCGCGCACCATCCGGGTTCCGGCGGGCCGCCCACCCCAAGGCAACCCGCCCTTTGCCTGGGAGGAAAGTACCCGCGACGCCCTCCAGTTCCGGGGCCTGTGCCATCTTCCCGAATGGACACTGCCCGTGCTCCTCCACGCCCTGGAGGGATACAACGGCTGGGGATACCGCCGTTACCATCCCGAAACGCCCTCGCCCTACCTATGGAGCT
>JBHEKP010000261.1:0-29507 GCA_041859375.1 Candidatus Hydrogenedentales bacterium
TCGGAGGAGACCGTCACCGGGAGGGAATTGAAGGGCTGGTCCTTGCCGTGGCCCATGGCGAAGAGGTCGCCCAGCGGCGCCTCCACCGACGGATCCGCCTCCCCGTCCCAGTACATGCGCACCACCAGCATCCGCGAATAATTGCGGTCCTCGGCGGCCACCGTGTTCCACAGGTGGGTGATGACGCCGGGACCCTCCAGGTCGGCGATGACCAGTGTCGCGCCGGGCGCGATGGGCCGCGCGTCCCCGTTGCCGTTCTCCCAGTTCAGGTCGCAGGAGGAGGCGCGCTCCGCCGTGAAGTCCTTGAGCCGCGCCAGCCCGCCGAGCGGGTCGCCCGCGGGCGCGCCCGTTCCCGTCTGGCATGCGGAAAGCCCGAACAGGGCCAGGGCGAGGCAGCAGGCGGTCACGGCAAGGGAACGGGTGTGTTTCATGGCGGGCTCCTCCTGTTTTCTTTTTCCGGGCACATGGCCGGCGTCCGGCGCACAGGAGCCCATTATACATGCCGGAGCCTTTCCGCAGAAGCACGCCGGAAAATTAAAGATTGAAATGGATGAGAAATTTGGTACTATTCTGCATGGTGGTTTTCGGATTGAAATCACCGGCCGAGGGCTGGAAGCAATGAAAAACAAACTTACGGTTGCGGAATTTTTCGCGGGCATCGGGCTCATGCGCATGGGTCTGGAAAAGGCCGGATGGAAAGTCGTCTGGGCCAATGACATAGACGCGGACAAAATGGAAATGTATCACGGGCATTTTTCCGGCGACAAGGCCCGTTTCCATCTTGGGGATGTTCATGAGGTCGCGCCGGAGGTGATTCCGTCTGTCGCCCTTGCAACAGCCTCATTCCCGTGCAATGATTTGTCCCTGGCCGGTGCGCGCCGGGGACTTGCGGGCCGGCACTCAGGGGCATTTTGGGGGTTCATCAGCGCCATCAAAGGAATGGCGGATCGCAAGCCACCAATGGTTCTTCTTGAAAATGTGGCGGGTTTTTTAACTTCCCATGACGGCAATGACCTGCGGGATGCCTGTCTTGCCCTGAACGATCTCGGGTATGCCGTGGATTTGTTGTTGATCGACGCGTCGCTTTTCGTCCCCCAAAGCAGGCAGCGCCTTTTTCTTGTGGGGATGCGGGATCAAAAGAAGTGCGCGTCCGTAAATGAAACAGCCTCGTTTTATGAATCCCAATGCCGCCCCGCCGCCGTGGCCGATTTTATCTTATGGAATCCCGACATAAACTGGGCGATACGAAAACTTCCACCCCTTGTCAAAAAAAACACCTCGCTTGGTGAAATCCTTGAGGATTTGCCGGAAAATTCGCCTGCCTGGTGGAGCAGGGAGCGGGCGGAATATCTGCTTGGCCAGATGAGCGAGCGGCACCGGGCTGTGGCGGAAAAAATGATACACGGGAAAACGGTATCGTTCGGCACCGTATTCAGGCGTGTCAGAAACGGCAGGTCCATGGCGGAGCTTCGAACAGACGGCATAGCGGGTTGTCTGCGGACACCGAGAGGGGGTAGCGGCCGGCAAATCCTTTTCGCCGCCGGAAAAGGGCGGTATGCGGTTCGCCTGCTCACCGCGCGCGAATGCGCCCGGCTCATGGGGGCAAACGATTTTAACATCACCGTGCCTTTGAACAGGGCTTTGTTTGGTTTTGGCGACGCAGTGTGCGTCCCTGTCATTACCTGGATTGCGGAAAATTACCTCACTCCTGCCTGGAAGGAACTACATGCCGAGAGACGCGCGAAAAACCAATACGGGGCAGAAGCCGTCTGACGTTGCCGGTCTGCCGGAAGACGTGGCCGCCATTCGTGCGGAAATTCGCAAATTTTTTGCCACAAAGGACTCGCACGGCATTCGAATCGGCAGCTACAAACACGGGGTTTATGCTTTCTACGACTATGACTCCGAGCCGATTTATGTGGGGCAGACGGAGGAGAAGTTAAGCGGCAGGGTCAGCAGGCACCTGACCAACCAAAGAACCGATGCGGTTGCGATGAACGTCCTTGATCCGTTCGAGGTGGCCCATATAGAAGTCTGGCCGCTTGACGAAATGGTGGAGGGGCTTTCACACAACGAAAAGAAAGATTTTCTGGATCGGGCTGAATACACCGTATTTCAGAAAGTTTTGAGGGAATCCGCGCTTGGAGCCATCCTGAACGAGAAAGAAATCGCCAAGCGCAATGAAATCATCCTGCCCGAATCCCACAGGTGCCGGATCATTCCGGACGCCATCTTTGAGCAACGGAAGCATCCCGATGTGCGCATCGCGCGCCGTGCTTCAACCATCGCAAATCTCGCCCGGGTTATCAGCGAACGGGATGTCTCCCCGGGGTTGCGCAAAACACTTTTGACACAAGCCCGGCGGCTTGAGCGGCTTGCCGGACAGCGCATGAGCGAACTCGGCATCATCGGGGACTTTAAGAAAAAAGTCACGTGAGTTGAACCGCCAACGTTTTTGCTGGCCGGTTATTGAAACAGCCGCTAGTTGAAGTGCCTGCGCAGGGCCTCCACGATGGCCTCGGCGTAGTCCTGGCGCCATTTGGGGTCGGAGAGGTTCCGCTGGTCCTCGGGGTTGGTCATGTTGCCGGTTTCAATGAGCACCTTGGTGGGGATGCAGCAGTTGCGCAGCACGGCGGGGAGGTAGGCCCGGCCGCGGCTCTGGCGGATGACGTTGCGGATGGGATCGCCCGCGTCGTGCACCTTGACGGGCGGCCTGCTTTGGTTGAGCGCGGCGATCAGGTGCCTGGCGAAGAGCAGGGAGATGGCCTCGTCGCGCCGGGCCTGCACGTCCGGGCAGGCGGAACTGGCCCCCCTGGCCTCGGCGTAGGCGCGGTAGGCCGGCCCCAGCGACATGTCTGCGCCGCGCCGGTAGGCGGAGCCGGGCACGTAAATCATGGTTCCCCGGAGGGACTCGTTGTAGAGCGAGTCGCAGTGGATGGAAATGAAAATCATTTTCCTGTCATCCACGCCGTCGCCGTTTTCCTTCTGGCGGATGCTGTTGGCCAGGCACCAGCGCAGGTTTGCGGAGAATTTGGCGTCCTCGTTCGGGTAGTTGGGCGTGGTGAGCACCCGCTCGTCCGTGTCATGGGTGAAGCGGCGGCAGTCGGAGGGCTCGTAGCCCTGGTCCGGGTCGAGCATGGTCACATGCACCCGCGCGCGGGTGGTGGTTTCCAGCAGCGCCTTTGCGCGGCACATGATGTCGTAGTTCAGCTCGTCCTCGTAGAGGCATAGGCGCGCCTCGGCGGCCCCCTGGTCGCGGCCGCCGTGGCCCGGATCAAGCACCACCACCACGCCGTCCAAATCCTCGGAGGCCACCTGCTCGGACTCCAGCTGGCGCGCCTCGGCGCGCACCGCCTCATATTCCGCGCGGAGTTCGGAACCCTCGGGCTGGTAGGCGTCGGAGAGCATTTCCAGCGGAATCAGGATCCGGTCGCCCGGTTCGATTTTGCGCGCGTCCCTGATGCCGCTGCGTTTTTGGATGATTTCACAGGCCTCGCGCACCTCGGCGTTCATGCTGAAGTCGGTGAAGCGCACCACCACGGAGGAGTACAGGCTTTCGCCCTTCTTCATCCGGTATTCGGCGTATTTTCCCTGCCGGTCCCCGCCGTAGCGGAGCACGCCGTTCCCGGCAGGCCGCGGCCCGGACGGATCCAGGGGTTCCAGCATTCCTGCTTCCCTGCCGCCCTTCGGGCGGTTGGGGGAGAGTGTTTTCATCGCCGGGAGAAGCCTGTCCCGGGGCATCATGGCCTGGCCGCCGGTTTCGCTCAGGGCGCGGGCGTTTCCCGGGGAGCCCGTCAGCCATTCCGCAAGGGCTTCCGGCGTTTCGCCCCCGCCGGAGGCTTTGTGCCACCATCCGGCCTCGTCCACGTAATCCTCGGGAAAGAGGGTTTCCAGCACGCGGCGCTGCGCTGCGCCACCCAGCCGGGCAAAGGGAACCGCCACCGCCATGCGGTCCTTGTATTGTTTCCATTCCTCGGGATTGGCCAAATATTTGCCAAAAAGCGCCTGTGCCGAGTCGCCCCGGGGCGGCTGCACCTCGACAAAAAGCATGGTTCCCCCGCGCAGCACCGCCTGCACCCGGGGCTCCACCTCCCGGCGTATCATGGCCACCGCCCCCGCATCCAGCGCCGCCAGCAGAACAGCCACGCAAAACAGCACCCCGGCGGAAAAGCGCCAGGCAGCACGCTGTCCGTCCGGAATCTTCATGCTTTTGGCAGTTATCGCAACCATACGCTGCTCCCTAGTTCCAATATAATGTAGCAGGAGGGGCCATCAAAATACAATATGTTGTGTTTTGTTTCAAGAAGGCCAATTCCCCGCCCACATATTGTGCCGGCGTTCTGTGCATTTCCAAGACGGTTATCCGGTTCTGTTTGGAAGTCTGGCCGTGATATACTTCTGACCTCACAGGGAAAATTCGACGGGCGGAGGGGCGGGACCGGTCAAAACACATGTTTTTGTCAGCCATAGAACCGTCCACCCTGCTTTGGGAGGCTGCGGGTGTGACGGGGGCCGTGATTTTTTACGGCCGTTTTTACGTTCAGTGGATAGCCTCGGAAAGACGCGGCCGCAGTGTCATGCCCGTGGTTTTCTGGTATATGAGCGGTGCGGGCTCCGTGGTGCTGTTGCTGTACGGTGTTTTTTACCAGCATTCGCCCGTGGGCGCCCTCAGCCACTGTTTCAACAGCGTGATTTACGCGCGCAACCTGGTGCACATCTGGCGGGAGCGGGGCGTGCTGACGCGGCGGTTGTCCCTCCTGTTCCACGGCTCCGTGGCGCTGTTCATCCTGGCGGGTGTCGCCATGGTGGCGGCGACGTGGCTGCATGAATACCACCAGACCCGGGGCGGCGCACCCGGCGAGGCGGCGCGCGCATGGCTGTGGATAGGCGTGGGCGTGGCCGGACAGGCGCTTTTCGCGGGGCGCTTCATCCTGCAATGGGCGGCGACGGAGATGAAAAAGCGCAGCGTGGTGCCCCCCGCCTTCTGGTATCTGAGCGTTGCCGCGTCGCTGCTGCTCATGGCCTCCCACCTGCAGCGGATGGAATGGGTCTACGCCGCGGGCCTGGCGGGCACGCTGGTCGTCTACGTCCGCAACATCCACCTCATCCGCGCCGGGCGCGGCGCGGACGCGGGGGAATAACCCATTTTCTTGCCTGGGAAACGCGCCCCCGGTAGAATGATCCCCGTTTAGATCGGACCTTATAACAACAGGGACAACCACAGCCATGAGCATCCTCCGATTGACAGCCGCAGCCCTGCTGGCGGCGGCTCCGGTGATGGCGCAGGAGGCGGCGGCCCCGGCGGAACCGCAGCCGGGTCCGCGGTTCCAGCCGCTGGACTCAACCACCGCCGGCGGGGCAAAGTCCGGGGCGCAGGCCAAACCGGCCACCCCCGGCGCGCCGGGCGCGCCGGTCATTGTCAACTACTGGCAGCTGGTGCGCGACGTGATGAGGCGCATCGACGCCATGCCCCCCCGCAAGAACAGCATCGGCCGGGGTTTGGACACGCCCGGCCAGGAATACCCCTTCGAGGCGTTCCGCCACCTGCGCATGTCCGATTTGCTGCGGGCCGCCCGCGAGAGCGTGGACGCGACGCGCCGTGAAAACGCCGAGCGGCCCGAGGCCGAGGTGTTCCGGAAGGTACGGGAGAACATCAGCCTCTGCCTGGAATACGCGCCGTTGCTGGCGCGCGAGTCCAGCGAGGCGATCAACCTCTCCCTGGTGGCCGCGGACCGCAACGAGCCGGTGGAACTGCGCCGGTTCCTGCTGGAGCGCATGCAGCCGGGGCAGGCGGAGGTGACGCTGCTGGGCATGTACCTCGAGGAGAGTTTCGACCGGTTCTCCGACGACTTTTACAAGAACGTCCGGGCCGCCGCCGCCTTTCCCGGCGAGACGCCCGAAATCCAGATAATGGCCATCCGCGTGCTTTACGACCGGACGTGGCGCAAGTATGAGAACACCTTCCGGGCGGATCCGGTGGTTGCGGAGAAGGAGAAATCGGAGGGCAAGCCCCTTTCGCCGGCGCTGCTGCTGGCGGAGCCGCCCCTGGAAATTGGCCGCGACACCCGCGGCGCGCTGGAGGATCAGGGGGCCCTGTTCGCGGACATCGCCGCGGCGATCATTCCCCACATCGAGCCGGACAGCATCCGGGACGAGTCGGTGAAGGAGGAAACCCGCGCCATTCTCAGGCGGATGCTGGACAATGTGTTGCTGCCCGACCGCAACCGGCTGCTGAAGGCGCTTGATCCCAGCCTTGTCATCGAGGAACCGAAGACCATGGCCGGTTTCGAGCTTCCCCCCGGCTTCCAGGCGGTCTCGCCCGCCCCCGCCGGGGACTCCGTCCCGCCGCCCCCCGGCGGAACCGACACCGAAACGGAAACGGAAACGGACGCCACCCCGGAGATAAAGATTGGCCCGGACGGCATGCCCGTGATGGCCCAGTAACCCGACACGACGCAAACACGGGCGCAAACCCCGCAGGGGACTGTTCCATGAGCGCAAACCGCTGGTTGAGTGTGCTTTTCCTTGGATGTGCCGCAGCGCTGCTCGGGTTAAATCTCGGCGGCTACGATGTCTGGCCCGCCGACGAGCCCCGCTACGCCCAGGTGGCCCGCGAGATGATGCAAAGCGGCGACTGGCTTTCGCCCCGCATCAACAACGAGCCCTACATGGAGAAGCCGCCCCTCCTTTTCTGGTCCATCGCCCTGGCCTCCCTGCCGCAGGGGGATGTCTCCCCGCTGACCGCGCGCATCCCCTCCCTGATCTCCGCACTGGTGACGGCGGCGCTGACCGGCCTGCTCGCGTGGCGCATGTTCGGCGCGCGCGCGGCCTTCTGGTCCGCGGCGGTGCTGGCCACCGGCCTGCGGTTCTGGTGGCAGGCGCGCACCGGCCAGATTGACATGGTGCTCACGGCATGCGTCACCACCGCCGTTTACCACCTCTGGCGCTGGGACGGCGACCGCCGGAACTGGCGGCTTGCCATAATCTACGGCGCGCTGGCGCTGGGCGTGCTCGCCAAAGGGCCTGTGGCGCTGGTGTTTCCCCTTTTGCTGGGCTTCTTCTTTTTCCGGGGCAACCCGGATGCCCGCCGTGGCGCGCACTGGATTTTCGGTCTGGCCGCCGTGGCGGCCATCGCCTGCCTTTGGTACATTCCCGCGCGCATGGCCGTGGCGGCCGCGCCCGGGGAGGCGGTGGCCGAGGGCATCGGCGGCAACCTGTTCCGCAACATCATCGGCCGGGTTTTCCTGGGCGTGAGCAAGGCCCAGGCCCCGTGGTATTACATTGTCAATCTGCCCGCCGACCTGTTTCCCTGGTCGCTCTTCCTGCCCTGGACCCTGGTGTGGATGTGGCGCAACCGTTACTCCTCCAAAATGCACCATTACCTGTGGTGCTGGACCGTGCCCGCGCTTATCTTCTTCTCGCTGGCCATCGGCAAGCGCGCCCTGTACATCCTTCCCCTCTATCCGGCATTCGCAATCATCCTTGCCATGAGCGTGCTGGAACTGATGGACGGCACCCGCGCGCGGTGGCGGTGCGTGACCGGTGTCGTTTTCGGGGCGTTCCTGCTCCTGCTCGGAGCGGCGCCCCTCGCCCTGCCGCTCACCCCGTATAAAGACGCCTTCGGCGCGGGTGTCATCGTGTTTTCAGTGGTGGTGCTGGCAACGGGCGCGGGCGTGCTGGTGTATTCCCTGCGCTCGGGGGGGAAATCACTCCACGCTGTTTTCGCCGGGGCCATGCTGGCTGTGTTCACCCCGCTGGCGCTGTTCATGCTTCCGGCCATGAACCCCTATGTCTCGGCCCGCGACTTCTGTGCGCCCGTGCGCGGTGTGGCGGAATCGGGCGCGGCCTTCCGCCTCTATTCCCTTGGTTTTTCTCGCGAGGAGTATGTCTTTTACGCGAAGCACTTCCACGAGCCCCGCTTTGTAAGCCTGGTGGGCATGGATCGCATCCCGCCGGAAAAACTGATGGATGCGGCGGAACTCCAGCGCAAGGCGCGCAAACTCATCACAAAGGCGGTGGAGGACGTGCCCGTGGCCGACATGTCGGCCCCCACGGCGGAGGAGCGCGCCGCCCTCGCCGCGGCCATCCAGCGGGCCGTCGAATCCGCGGGTGGGGACCGGGAAAAGATGCTGGCCTTTGAGGACGAGCTGCGCGCGGAGTTGAACGCCTTTGCGGCGGAGTTCTTCGGGCCCGAACCGGCCTTCCTCTTCGTGATGGACGACGACTGGCGCTGGATGCGCCCGTTGCTGGCGGAGGAAACCCCCGGCGGCCATGTGCTTCGCCACCAGCAGGTGGGACGGCGCGACGTGCTGCTCCTCGCCAACGACGCCGGAAGAGCCCTTGCGGAAGAAAGCGGCGGCGCACCGTCCGGAGGCGGCGGCTGACCGTACCGCCCACGGGGGGCGCTGGCGCGTTCACGTTCCGTGCGGGCCTTTCCCCCGCCCATCCCCCGCCGCCGTGCGGCGGCGGCACCTTCTGGAATATTGGGCTGGGTCGCGCCGATTATCTATAATCACGGCTGTGGCAGAACTTAACCTGACAGCGGAAACCGGGGCAAAAGGGGGCGTGTCCCCCCCCTCCGGCGCGGAAACGCGGCATGCGCGGCGGGGCTTCCCCACCCGTTGGCTGCCGTGTTCGCTTATCACCGCCGTCACGCTGGGAATGCGGCTGCCCCTGATGGGCATGTCAATGACCATTGACGAGGCCAACGCCCATGACGCCTACACGCTGAATGGTTTTCATGCGATTTTTTTGGAGCCGTACAACAGCAACAACCACCCGTTGAACGCCTTCTTTTCCTGGATGTGCGTGTCGCTGCTGGGGAACACGGAATGGGCGATGCGGCTGCCCGCGCTGTTGTTCGGACTGGCGACGGTGGCGCTGGCGGGGCGCTTCGCCCGCGAGCTCACCGGGAGCCGGGTGGCGGGGTGGTCCGCGGCGCTGCTGCTGGCCGTGACACCCTATCATGCCGCCTATTCGGCCAGTTCCCGGGGTTACAGCCTTGCAATGTTCTTTGCGCTGGCTTCGGGCTGGTTTCTCTATCATGCATTGCGCCGGCCTTCGCCCCGCGCCGCCGCGGGCCTGGCGCTGTCTTTGGGTTTGACGGCGTTGAGCCACCTTTTTTTCATGATTCTTTTCGCGGCTTGGGGGTTCGCGCTTGGGCTTTGGGGAGCGGTGTTGCTGTTTTTACCCGGAGCACGCCATGGCCGCCGGGTTGCCGCATGGGTGCTGGCCTGCCTTGGCGTTGGCGCGGGCGCCGCGCTGGCGGTGCTGTTCTACGCCCCGTCCCTGCCGCTCTACCATGAGGTTCCATTCCGTATCATCCATGGCATGTGGCCCGAGCAGGCCGATCCCGATTACGAGCCGCGCTGGCTGAACGCCGACATGGGCGAAGACGGCAGCGTGCTGGCGGAATGGGACCCCCTGGATCTCATCACACGGACGGTCACGGGCCTGACGGGAACCGCCTTTTGGCTTGGGGCGGCGTTTGCCGCGGCGGGGGGCTTGGCGCTTGCCGTGCGGCGGCGGTGGGGTGCGGCCCTGCCCGTTCTTGCCGTTGCCGTGTCCGCGCTGATGATTTTTCTCATGGAGCTGAAATCCCAAAACCGGGTGTATCTGGTGATGCTTCCCTTCTTTATTGTGAGCCTGGGCTGCGCGTTGGCGTCGCTCCGCCCGCCCGCCCGCCTTGGGCGCATGGGCGCGCTGGCGGGGGTGTTTTTTCCGGCAGCCTGCCTTTGCGGTTTCTCCTGGTCCATGGCGGGGGGGCTGTTTGCGCCGCCGGCCCATTGGGAGGAGCCCAAGCCGTTCTATTTTCGTCTGGCGGAGCTGGCCACCCTGAACCATGACATCAAATCCGCCGCGGCGTTTCTTGCAAAGGAACGGAAGCCGGGGGACGTGGTGCTGTTTGATCAATGGCGCGCTGATTTCCGGGTGATTGCCGGACAGTATGCGGAACGTTTTTGGGGGTGCGCGCCCGAAAAAGCCGCGCTGGACGGGGGAGGCGTGTCCTTTTGGTTTCTGCTTCCGGACGGGCCGGATTCGGAAAAGACCCCGCGTCCGGAAGTGTTGGCCCCCGAACGGATGGCCTGCTTTGACGGCAAAGTTTCGTTGTGGCGCGGCACGCTGCCCTGTTCAGCCCTGCGACGGTTGAAACTCCCCGTGGTTAACTCCCCAAAATGGTTTCCCCTGACGTTGGACATACCGCTGCCCGTGTCGGGGAAGACATGGCATCTGCTGCAAATATATGGCAGGAAACAGGTTGATTGGGGAGTGTTTGGAAACGGTGACATCCGGGTGAAAGAGCCGGCCGGCACCGCCGCCTGGATTTGGCAGAGCCCCGCCATACCCGCGCCCGAGTCGCGGCGTTTTCTGCTGCGCGCGGAATTGAAGGACACCGGGCCGCGCGCGCGGCTATACTTCATGGCGCGGTATTTTGACGCGGCGGGCGCGGAGCTGGACATGGTGTTCATGCGCCAGGCCTCTGCGGAACGGGACGAGTCATCCGGTTTCCAGCCCGCCCATGCCGATTTCGTCACGCCCCTGGGTGTCGCCTCGGTGGCGGTGGGTGTTTTCTCCGTTCCCTCCCACAGGCGGCCCGCGGCCACGGAAGTGGAAAATTTTGAGATGTGGGCGGACTGGGACGCGGCGGGGGTGGTTCAATGAGCACGGGAACGAAAAAGGGAAACAACCCCAACCGTTGGCTCCTGGCGGCCGGGGTGTTGGGGTTGATCCTGCTGGCCGTGGGGATCCGCGCGTACCGTCTTGGCGCGCAGTCGGTGCCCTATGATGATTTCAACTGTTACGGCTATCTGAACGCCCCCGACATTGCCACCTATCTCACGATCATCCGCCATTACAATCCGGAGAGCGTGCCGCTTTATTATCTGGTGCAGTACCTGTGGTCCGCGGTGGCGGGGGTGACGCCGGAACGCGCGCGGTGGCTTGCCATTCTGTTGAACGCCGCGACGGTTCCCCTGCTGTGGGCGGCGGGGCGGCGTCTGTTCGGCCCCCCGGCGGGCTGGGTGGCGGCGTTGTTGTTCGCCCTTTCCCCGCTGCATTTATGGCACGGCCAGTCCCTGCGCCCCTATCCCCTGGTCATGCTTCTTGCGGCGGCCTCACTTTTTTTTCTTCTGCGCGGGTTGTCACCGGGAGCCCGCCGGTGCGCTGCGGCGCATGTTGCGGTGACACTGCTGCTGCCGCTGGCCCACCTGTTCACCGTGTGGCTGCTTCCGTTCCAGATGCTGGCATTGGCCGCCGCGCGGCGCTGGCGATGGCTGGCGGCCTTTGCCGCGGTGACTGTTCTGGAGGGGGTGGCGCTTTTCGCTTACATGGGGCGGATGCCGCATATGGCGGCGGCCGCCTATGACATGTACCGGCCTCCCGACACCGCAGGGATGCTGTTTGACCTGGCCGGGGACGATGCGGTGATCCGTCTCGGCGAGGTGCTCCCCTGCGGGACGACATGGGGCTGGATGCCGGAAGGTTCGGTGGAAACACTCCGTGGAATCCGGCCCGCGCTGGACTGGCTGCTGCCCACCGCTTACCTGTTGGTGCTTGCGGGAATGGCAGTGCTGGTTTTGTCCCGCAAAAAGGACGGCCTGGATTGGCGGGGAATCCTTGCGTTGCTGCTTGCGGCCGCCGGCCCGGCGCTGCTCTTGTGCGTGCTCACTTTTGTGTGGCGGCCCGTGATGATGCCCCGCTACACCATGTATTCCACCCTGGCCTTCTACCTGCTCGCGGGCGGCGCGGCTGCCCGGCTTGGGCGGCCCGGACGGACGGTGCTGCTGGCCGCCCTCCTCGCGCCCATGCTGGCGCAGTTGGCGCTGCTGCTTCCGGCCAGCACCCGGACCAACTGGAAAGGCGCGGCGGCGCTGGTCCGGCGGGACGCCGGGCCCGGCGACTTGGTGATTGCCGCGGGGATGCCGTCCCCGGAGCGCATTTTCCGGATGCATTACGGCGGGGACGGACTTCCCGAACTGCGTGCCGCCACCGGCAGGGCCATGATCTGCGAGGAGACCGTCCGTCATCTCAACGCCGCGTCCGGGGAGGTGTCTGTCTGGGTGGTGCGGGACCTCAAGTACAGCGGTGACGGCGGCGCGCTGCTGCACTGTCTGGAGGGCGCCGGGCTGGTCACCTCCTGCACGACGTTCCACGGCCACGAGGGGCTGGAACTGTGGCGGCTGCGGTATTCCGGCAGGCTTGCCGATGATGCCTGCGCGGGGTGCGCGGCCCCTGTGGAGGGCTACGCCGGCATGCTGCGGGAGGCGGGGGTTGCCGTGTCCACGCCGGAACAGGAGGCCGGGTTCATCAGGGAACTGCAATACATGCTGGACGCACCCTCACCGCCGGACAAACTGGGTTATGCGATTATTGCCCTGATGTTGTCGGAGGAGGGGTCCTGCGAACTTGCGGAGGCTTTCGCCCGCGCCAGTCTCCGGCTGGCGCCGGAATACGGGTGGGGCCATTTCGCGCTGGGTGCCGCGCTGCTGGGGGCGGGGAGACCGGACGAGGCACGCGCCGCCTTTGGCAAAGCCTGGCCGGACGAGCCGTTCCTGCGGCTGTTCAGGCCCCTGACGGAGATGCGCTGCGCCTCCCGGGAGACAACCCCTGAAATGTTGTCCGAGGTGTCCCGCCTCAGGTCCATGGGGATCGAGGTGATGCTTGCCCCCAAGCCCGCGCCGGCGGGGTGACGGTCAGCGCCTTCCCAGTTTCTGGTGCGCCTCGCGGAGCAGCTTTTCGGTGGTGTCCCAGTCAATGCAGGCGTCAGTGATGCTTTTGCCGTATTCCAGCCGTTTTGTGTCGCTCACCAGTTTCTGGTTTCCCGACTGGAGGTTGCTTTCCAGCATGACGCCCACCAGCGAGCGGTTTCCCTCCACCCGCTGCTGAATCACGTCGCGCAGCACATGTGCCTGGAGGTGGGGGCGCTTGCCGGAGTTGGCGTGGCTGCAGTCCACGATGATGCGCGGCTCAAGACCCTCCGCCTTGAGCTGCTCCTCGGCGTGGATGACGCTCACGGGGTCGTAGTTGGGGCCGGAGCGTCCGCCCCGCAGGATCATGTGGCTGTAGCGGTTTCCCTGCGTGGCCACCACGCAGGTGCGCCCCTCGTCGTCGATGCCCAGGAAGTGGTGCGGCCAGGCGGAGGAGACAATCGCGTCGATTGCCACCTGCAGGTAGCCGTCGGTGCTGTTTTTGAAGCCCACCGGCATGGAAAGGCCGCTGGCCATTTCCCGGTGGGTCTGCGACTCGCTCGTGCGCGCGCCGATGGAGGCCCAGGCCAGCAGGTCCGCAAGATACTGCGGGATGATGGGGTCCAGGATCTCGCTTGCGGCGGGCAGGCCCAGTTCGGTGATGCGCAGGAGGATTTCACGGGCGCGGCGGAGGCCCTTGTCCACGTCGTAGCTGCCGTCCAGGTCCGGATCGTTGATGAGTCCCTTCCAGCCCACCGTGGTGCGCGGCTTTTCAAAATACACCCGCATCGCGATGCACAGCCGGTCCCCAAGCTCCGCGCGCAGCCGGTTCAGCCGCCCCGCGTATTCCAGCGCCCCGGCGGGATCGTGTATCGAGCAGGGGCCCACGATGACCAGCAGCCGGTCGTCCGCCTTGTCCAGTATCGCCGCAATCGCCTCGCGCGCCGACGCCACCGTCTCGCTCGCGCGGTCCGTCAGCGGCAGGTCCCGCTTCAGGCTGTTCGGCGACAGGAGCGGCGTGAAGGACAAAACATTCAGGTTTTCAACTCTGCGCATGGGACATTTCCTTGTGCCGCCCCCGTTTTGGGGCGGCTGTGACTGAAGACACCCGGCCGCCGGTTTTCTGCCGCGGCCCGGTTATTATCCCACACCCCCGGCACCGGCGCGAAAAAAGGAATTTTCGCGGACGGTTAAAAAAACGCCCCGGAAAGAACCGGTCTTCCCGGGGCGGCGCGGAACAGTTTAAGCTCAGGGAATCGAGGTGGTTCCGGTGAACTCGCCCACCAGCACGGCGAAGGCGCGGTTCACGGGGTAGTCGCTCGGGTATTTGAGGAATTCAACGTGGCCGTCCATGTACAGCACGTTGCAGCCGCCGGGCACATGGTTGAAGCCGCTGCCGTTCGGGTCGACGGAAATCTGGTCCCAGCACACGGGCAGGGTGCTCTGGGCCTTGTTGCTCGCCGAGGGGTTGTTGATGTCGGTGATGAGGAAGCGCTCGATGCCCTCGCGGAAGCGGTAGAGGGTCTTTTCCACATTGCCCTCGTACTGGTCCTGATAGGTGATGTCCTCGTCATACGCCGCGGGGTTGCCGGGCCGGTCAAGGGCCAGTTTCTGGGTCATGATGGTGCGGGCGTTTTCATTGAGTGTGGGGGTCATGGCGTTGGGGTCGGTGCCCGGCGCGGAGACCAGGTCGCCCAGAATGGCCCAGCCAAGGTAGATGTAGCTCATGTCCGCCACGGCGCAGGGGTCCACCGGGTTGGCGATGTCGTTGTTGTAGTGGAAGTTGCCGGGCTCGTTCACCGCGGCGGAGGGGCACTGAAGGATGTTCATGTCGCTCAGGTATTCGGGATAGCAGCCCTGGATGTCAAAAATCAGGTCCAAATCGCTGTTGTCCCCGTCGCCGTTCGCGTCAATGAGCGGCATGTTCGGCATGTCGCAGGTGTGCGCCGGATCACCCACGGCATGGGTGGAATTCCAGGAGGAGAGGTTGCGCTTGAGCGGCGGGAACTGCTCACCCTTCGCCTCGTTCGCGTACATTTTGAAGGTCAGGCCCATCTGCTTCAGGTTGTTCTGGCAGCTGGAACGGCGGGCCGACTCACGGGCGCGCGCCAGCGCGGGCAGCAGGATGGCCGCCAGGATGCCGATGATGGCGATCACGACGAGCAGTTCGATCAGGGTGAAGCCTCGCTTGAATTTCATTGCATTTGTCCTTGTTGCTGGTTCAGCACATTGTCCCATGGCAGCGTTCACGTTGGTTT
Source organism: Candidatus Hydrogenedentales bacterium (assembly GCA_041859375.1). Taxonomy (GTDB): domain Bacteria; phylum Hydrogenedentota; class Hydrogenedentia; order Hydrogenedentales; family CAITNO01; genus JBHEKP01. The sequence goes on from JBHEKP010000261.1 coordinate 14,945, forward strand.
CATGCATTCCGGGGAATGAAAACCGGCCCAAGTGTACAACACCAAACAGTTAACCGTCAACCGTTGGGCCGCCCTGTTTGAACCCCAGGGCCGGATCGTGACAAAATCTAAACGCCCTGATGGGCGGTTACATTTCCCGTCCGGTATGAGAATCCCGTAATTTGTTCCGGGCGAAGTGCTTTTACGGATATTGAAAGCGAGAGACGCATGTGCAAGCAATGTTGCGAGGAACAGGAAAAGGAAGCCCAGTTGTACCGGTTGCGCCACTCCCTGGCGCACATTCTGGCGGAGGCGGTGCTTGAGTTGCGCCCCGCCGCGAAACTGGCCTTCGGCCCGCCCGTGGAAAACGGCTTTTACTACGATTTCGATTTTGGCGGCGAGCCCCTGGGCGAGGCGGATTTGCCCGAAATCCAGCAGCGAATGGAGGCCATAATCAAGCGGAACAACCTCTTTGAGCGGAGGGAGATGCCCCTTGGGGAGGCGCTGGAGTGGCTGGAGTCGCGGGGCGAGGTGTACAAGGCGGAATACGCCCGGGAGCTGGTGGAAACCGGCAAGGCCGGCGGCGGCATCCTTTCCTTTTACACGAGCGGCCCCTTCACGGACATGTGCGAGGGTCCGCATCTGGAGCGGACCACCCATGTGCCGAAGGGGTGCTTCAAGCTGGACCGCATCTCGGGAAGCTACTGGCGCGGCGACGAGAAGCGGCCCATGCTGACCCGCATCTACGGGGTGGCCTATGAGAGCCGGGACGCGTTGAAGGACTATCTGGAGCGCCGCAAGCTTGCCATGGAGCGGGACCACCGCAAGCTGGGCGAGGAGCTGGACCTGTTCATCCAGGACGCCGAGGTGGGCGCGGGGCTGCCCCTGTGGACGCCCAACGGCACGGTGCTGCGCGACGAGCTGGAAAAGTGGGCGCGGGAGACGGAGTTCCGCGACGGTTTCCAGCGGGTGTCCACGCCGTCCATCACGCGGGGCGACCTGTACCGGCGCTCGGGCCACCTGCCCTATTACGCCGACAGCATGTTCCCGCCGATGATGGTGGACGAGAACGACGATTATTACCTGCGCCCGATGAACTGCCCGCACCACCACAAGATTTTCGGCGCCCGCCCCCGCAGCTACCGGGAGCTTCCGCTGCGGCTGGCGGAGTACGGCCAGGACTTCCGCTATGAGAAGCACGGGTCCCTGTCCGGGCTGCTGCGCGTGCGCGCCATGACCATGAACGACGCGCACATCTACTGCACGCCGGAGCAGGTGGAGGAGGAGTTCCGCCGGGTCATCCACATGTACCGGTACTATTACGATCACCTGCGCCTGGGCAATTTCCGGGTGCGGCTGTCCCTGCACGACCCCGCGAGCGACAAATTCGTGGCGAACGAGGCCGACTGGCAGCAGACAGAACAGATGGTGCGGCAGGTGCTGACCCGCCTGGGGGTGGACTACGAGGAGGAGAAGGGTGAGGCGGCGTTCTACGGGCCCAAAGTGGACATCCAGATCAAGAACCTGATGGGCCGGGAGGAGACGGTGTCCACCTGCCAGCTTGACTTCGTCATGGCGGAGCGCTTCGATCTGGTCTATATTGACGCCGAAGGGCAGCGCAAACGCCCCTACATCATCCACCGCGCCCCGCTCAGCACGCACGAGCGCATGATTTCCTTCCTCATCGAGTTTTACGGCGGCGCGTTCCCCACCTGGATGGCGCCCCTCCAGGTGCGGCTTGTGCCGGTGAACGCGGATGTGGCGGAATACGCGGAAAATCTCGCGGAGCAGCTTCGGGCGGGCCTGTTCAGGGCGGACGTGGACCGCACCGACGAGAGTTTCAACAAGAAGATCCGCAACGCGGTCACCCATAAAATCCCGAACATCTGGGTGGTTGGCGCGAAGGAGAAGGAGGACAACACGGTCGCCTGGCGGCGCTATGCGGTGAAGGAGCAGGCCGTGGTTCCCTTTGGCAAGGCGCAGGCCATGCTTGAAAAGATGCGCGCGGACCGTGTCATGGACAACTTCGCGGACACGGTTCTGCCGGAATAACCCCGGAAACGAAAACAAAAAGCGCCGGGGCGGACCCGAAAATCCGCCCCGGCGCGTGTGTTTTCAGGGGCTATTTGAGGATTTTGCGGCCTTCCGAGGACTTGATGCCGGAGATGATGCGCTGGAAACCCTCCTCGTTGGAGCAGGCGCTCATGGCCTCCTCCTTGGTGACGATGCCCTTCTGGAAGAGTTCCACGGCGTACTGGTCGAAGCTGCGCATGTCACTGTCCACCTCGATGATGCCCCACAGGATGTCCAGCTCGCCCTCCAGGATGGCGTCGCGCACGATGGGTTTGCCGCCGAGGAGGATTTCCACCGCCGGGACGCGCCCGCCGCCGATGCGCTTGAGCAGGCGCTGGCAGACCACCCCCTGCAGGGTGTAGGCGATTTCCTGGCGGATCAGGTCGCGCTCCGACTGGGGGAAGTAGCTGATCATGCGGTTGATGGTGTCCACCGACGTGGTGGTGTGCAGGGTGCTGAACACCAGGTGGCCCGTTTCTGCGGCGCTCAGACCGGCGCGGATCGTGTCGATATCCCGCATTTCGCCCACCAGAATCACATCCGGGTCCTCGCGCAGCGCGCCGCGCAGGGCGTTGGCGAAGGAGTGGGTGTCGCGCCCCACCTGCCGCTGGGAGATGATGCTCTTCTTGTCGGTGTACACGTATTCGATGGGGTCCTCAACCGTGATGATGTGGCACCGGCGGTGCTCGTTGATGAAGTCGATCATCGCGGCCAGGGTGGTTGACTTGCCGGAACCGGTCACGCCGCAGACCAGGAAAAGGCCGCGGTGCTTGTTGCAGACGCTTGCCACGACATCCGGAATGTTGAGCGACTTGAAGGGCAGCGGCGATTCGGGGATGAGGCGGATGGCCAGCGCCATGGCGCCCTGCTTCATGTAGCCCGAGCACCGCAGGTAACCCGTGCCCGCGGCGTGGTACTGGAAGCTGGATTCTCGCTCGGTTTCGAGCAGGCGAATCTCGTCCTGGCCGCCGAGCTGGGTGACGAAATGGCGCATGTCCTCCGCGGTGATGAGGGGCGTGTTTTCGAGGGCGACGAGGTCGTTGTCCACGCGGATGAAGGGGCGGTTGCCCGCGCGCAGATGGAGGTCGGAGGCCTTGCGGCGCTTCATTTCCTCAATCAGGATGTTGATGTTGAACCCGGAGGCAATGTAGGACTCCACGGTCAGGTCCCAGGTCTGCGCGCGCAGCGACCGCAGGCAGAAGTGCTCCACCAGCGTGTCCAGGGGCATGAGCATGGGCAGCTGCCGCCACTCAAAGGGGGGCACGGTCAGCTTCACCACGCCGTCCTCGAGCTTGATGCGCCCGTTGATGCGCGTGGCGGCCATCCCCTTGTCGAGTTCCTCCTGGGTCACCCCCTCCTTGGCGGAAAAAATAATCCGCATCTGGTCGATGCGGTTGGAAAGGTCTGCGCCCTTGGTGATGATGGTGCAGAGGTCAGTGGTGAACTTTACCTCTTCGGGGAGGCCGGTGGCCCGGATAACCTCGGCCAAACCAGTTCGGAATATGTCAATCAGCGTGCTGGTGGACTGGCTTCCAATGTACATAAAAAATCCGCCTTCATAAAAATCCGCAAGAATATTTTCAACACAGCCACCTTGGGGGGCGTGTTCGGGGGCATGTCACAAGGCTCGCATCCTAGCACGGTCCGCGCGCGCAAGTCAATGCGCGGCGCGGGGTTGTGTATTGACTTTAATGCGAATTCTTGAAAGGACGGGGCGCGCCGGGTGGCGGACGGGGAGTGTGAAAAGTGTTTTCTAAACTGCGGCAGGTATGGTATCCTTTTTTGCGCCGGTGAGATGAGCCGGTGGAAAAAATGCATGCAGCGGGATTTGGCCAACACAGGAGGTGTCAGCATGAGAAAAAAAGGGTGGATACTGGCCGGTTTGACGGCGTGTCTTGTCCTGGTGGCCGGTTGCGCCGGGGCGCCGGGCGACGGCACCGGGCTCGAGGGGGTATGGGCGGGCACCCTGCAGACCCTGTTTGACCTGGCCGGGGTGAAACTGCCGATTCCAGTCGCCCCCGAGGCGAAGGTGACCTTTGACGACGGCACCCTGACCATTGCCACGAATCCGGACATTCCGGTGATTGGCTGGATGTTCAAGCTGGTCGTGGACGGCACCTACACGAAGGACAACTCCACCAGCCTGAGCAAGATGACAATGGTCCTTGGCAAGGCGAGCGTCAAGCTCCTCTTCATCAAGATTCCGGTGGCTGATCTGAAGCTGACCACCCAGGCCATTTACACGATTGTGAACAAAAACACCCTGTATTTCATCCCGGGATGGGACAAGGCCCCCGAAGCGCTGCGCACCTTCTTTGAGGGTTCGCCCGGAAACGTGCCCTGGGAGGGCGGCTCCATCATGATCAACGGGCAGCAGGTTCAGGTCCCCGCCTCCCTGAAACTTGACCGGGTGAAGTAGTTCCCGGCCGGATTTTACCTTTCAGCCGCCCCGTGTTTTTTGCCGGGGCGGCTTTTTTTTGCCCGGGGGACTTTCGAAAACACGCCGGATGTGGTATCTTCACCCTGAGACCGCCGGTTGCGGACAACATGAGGAAAGGAAGGCTGGCATGAAAAAACGGTTTTTGGCGCCGGTTCTGCTCGCGGCCATGCTGGGTCTGGCGGGCTGCGGCGGCGGGGAGGGCATCGAGGGCACCTGGCGGGTGAGCCTGGGAAAGGACATCATCGAGGGGGTTTCAATCAACGGCAGTTTCGGGGTGCGCGCCGAATACAAGTTCAAGGACGGGAACCTCTCCATCACAACGCGACCGGACATTCCGGTGGCCGGGTGGTTCTTCAAGGTGGTCATTGACGGCACCTACCGGACGGACGACACGGGCAATCCGCAGTTTCTTTACATGACCCGGAACAAGGTGTCGCTGAAACTGGGGCTGTTCAAGGTCACCCTGGACCGGATCATTTCAGAGCGCACCTACCTGTACAAGATTGAGGGGGACTCGCTCTACCTGCTGCGCTATGACAAGCTGGGCGAGGAGGAGCGGCAGGCCTACCAGCGGCAGCCGGAGCTGATTCCCTGGGATGAAATCACCGGTTTGTCCGCCATTTTTGAGGGTTCCATGCAGATGGAGCGCCGTTAGCCGCTAAAAACAACCGCCGCCCCGGTTTGTCCGGGGCGGCGGTTTTCGTTTTATGTGGGGGGGCTAGGCGCCGAAGCGGGCGGTCACGGCGCGGGCAAACTCGCTGCACTTCAGCTCGGTGGCGCCGGTCATGAGGCGGGCGAAGTCGTAGGTGACCTGTCCCGCGCGGAAGGCGCCGGTCAGCCCCCTGATAATCACGTCGGCGGCCTCCTGCCAGCCCATGTACTCGAACATCATCACGCCGGACAGCACCACGCTGCTCGGGTTCACCTTGTCGAGGTTGGCGTATTTCGGCGCGGTGCCATGGGTGGCCTCGAAGACGGCCTTGCCCGTCTCGTAGTTGATGTTGGCACCCGGCGCGATGCCGATGCCGCCCACCTGCGCCGCGAGGGCGTCGCTGGCGTAGTCGCCGTTGAGGTTCATGGTGGCGATCACCTCGAACTCGTCCGGTCGGGTGAGCACCTGCTGGAGGAAGATGTCGGCGATGGTGTCCTTCACCAGGATCCTGCCGCCGGGGTTGCCGCCGCAGTCGTCCCAACCCACCGCCACATCGGAGAATTCCTCGCGGACCAGCTCGTAGCCCCATTTGCGGAAGGCGCCCTCGGTGTACTTCATGATGTTGCCCTTGTGCACCAGGGTCACGCTCTTGCACTTGTGCTCCACGGCGTGGTTGATGGCCGCGCGCACAAGGCGCTTGGTGCCCGTGGCGCTGATGGGCTTGAGGCCCAGGCCGGAGTCGGGGCGTATCTCCCAGCCGTAGGCGGTCCTGCAAAAGTCGATCAGCTTCAGCGTGTCCGGGGAGCCCGCCTCCAGCTCAAGACCGCCGTACACGTCCTCCGTGTTCTCGCGGAAGATGATCATGTTCACCTTTTCGGGGTGCTTCACGGGGCTGGGCACGCCGTCGAAGTAGCGCACGGGGCGCACGCAGGCGAAAAGGTCCAGCTTCTGGCGGAGGGTCACGTTCAGGCTGCGGAAGCCGCCGCCCACGGGCGTGGTGAGGGGGCCCTTGATGGCCACGCCGTACTCGGAAATGGCGTCCAGCGTCTCGTCCGGCAGGTAGGAGCCGCACACCTTGTCGGCCTTTTCCCCGGCGTACGCCTCCATCCAGGCGATTTCGCGTTTGCCGCCGTAGCAGAATTTCACCGCCTCGTCAAAGATGTGCTTTGAGGCGCGCCAGATGTCCGGCCCCGTGCCGTCACCCTCGATGAAGCAGATGATCGGGCGGTCCGGCGTCTGCGGCCTGCCCTTGGGGGAGACGGTGATTTTTTCGCCGTCCGGCACCCGGATGTGCTTGAAAACGCCCATGATAGTAAGGTCCTTTCCGCCCAAGCCCCTCCGTGGGGCCTGTTTTTCATGTGGGAGGGAATGATACCACGCGGCCCCGCCCGGGGAAAACACCCCGTCCTGCAACGCCACGGAGGCGCGAATGGTTTCTTTTTTCAACGACGAACCGGGCCGGTTTATTTCTCCGGCAGGGTGACGGGCCGCAGCTCCTTGATGTGCGGCACGGCGCGGACCTTGTCCAGCACCTCCGCGGAGAGGGGCTGGTCCAGGTTCAGCACGGTCAGCGCCGAGCCGTCCTTGCTGTCCCGGGCGAGCATGAGGTTGGCGATGTTCACGCCCGCCTCGCCGATGGCCGTGCACATGCGCCCGATCACCAGCGGCCTGTCGTCGTTCAGCGTCACGAGCATGTTGCCCACGGGCACGGCGTCCACGCGCATGCCGTTGACGGTGCAGATGCGCGGGTCGTTCCGGTTGAAGAGGGTGCCGCGGACGTTCTGCGTCTCCTCGTCCGTCTTCACGGTCACGCTGATTTCAAAGGCGTAGGAGGTGTTCGCGGGGCTGCGCTTCTCGTTGATTTCGATGCCCCGGTCGTTGAGCTGGCCCGGCGCGCTCACCATGTTCACCGTTTCCACCATCGGCGTGAGGAAGCCGGTGATCACCGCCGTGGTGATGGGGTAGGTGTCGCCCACGCCCATGTCGCCGATGTATTCCACCTCGAGCGACTGGGGGCGGCCCTTGGCGTACTGCGACTGGAACAGGCCCAGGCGCTCCGCCAGGAACAGCAGCGGCTGGAGGGCCCGGCGCGTCTCGCTGTCCAGGCTGGGCACGTTCACGGCGTTCACAATCGCGCCGGTCTTCAGGTAGTCCGACATCTGCCGCGCCACGTCGATGGCCACGGTAAGCTGGGCCTCGTCGGTGGACGCCGCCAGGTGCGGGGTCATGACGATGTTCTCCAGGGCGGTGAAGGGGTTGTTCTCGAAGGGCTCCGACGTGTACACGTCCAGCGCCGCCCCGGCGATCACGCCCTGCGCCAGCGCCCCGGCCAGATCCTGCTCGTTCACGATGCCGCCGCGCGCGCAGTTGATGATGCGGCAGTTGGGCTTCATCCGCCTCATCTCGGCCATGGTGAACATGTTCATGGTCTTTTCCGACTTCGGCGCGTGGATGGTGATGAAGTCCGAGCGCTCGATGATCTCGTCGATGGACACCAGCTCCACCCCCATCGCCTCCGCCTTCAGCGGGCTCAGGATCGGGTCAAAGGCGAGCACCTTCATCTCGAAGGCCTTCGCCCGCTTCGCCACCGCGCCGCCGATGCGGCCCATGCCCACCACACCCAGCGTCTTGCCGAAAAGCTCCGCGCCCATGAAGGCCTTCCGGTCCCAGCGGCCCGCGGCCATCGAGGCGTGCGCCTTCGGGATGTTGCGGCACAGCGCCAGCATCAGCGCGAAGGCGTGCTCGCACGTGGAAATCGTGTTTCCCCCCGGCGTGTTCATCACCACGATGCCCCGCTTCGTGGCCGCGTCCTTGTCGATGTTGTCCGTGCCCACCCCGGCCCGGCCGATCACCTTCAGCCGCGTGGACCCCGCCAGCGCCTCCGCCGTCACCTTCGTCGCGCTGCGCACCACCAGGCCGTCGTAGTCATTGATGATCGCCGCCAGCTCCGCCGGCTTCTGCGGCGGCTTCACGTCAACCTCGAAACCCTCCGCACGGAAAATGTCCACACCCTCCGCGCTCAAATTGTCCAGCACAAGCACTCGCTGCATGGTCAAATCCTCCGGGGGGAAATGCGGCCGCGTTCAAATGCGGCACGGGCGGTTGCACCTTTTGCAGCCGCCCCCCGCGTGTTCCGCCGGTGCTTCGCGCCCCGCCGTTTCCGGCCAAAACCGCGCGAAAATACACCTGCGGCGCTCCGATTCCGCCCATGCCCAATAATAAAGGAAAAACTTCTCGATTGTCAAACACCCGCTTTGCGGGGGGGCGGGGACCGGGCGGGGGCCGTTTTTTAACGCGATTGCCCGGAGAAAAAGGCCTTGAACGCCAACTTCCAGACCGGGTAGTGTACAAGGCAGTTGAATCATCCGGGGCGCTTCGCCCCGACCAACGCCAGACCCGTCACGCGGTGGCCGTCACCCCCGACTGGCATGAAGAAAGGATGTTCAGACAATGAAGGCATGGGACAGGCAGTGCGGCGTGTGCGGCATCGCCGGAGTATTGGCCATGGTTGCCTCCGTGCAGGCGGTGGGTCTGCCGCAAATGCCCTCCGGCCCGGCGGGTGCGGGAAAATTCGGCGCCTATTACACCACGCTGGGCTATGACCAGGCGTGGGATGAGCAGTGGCGCGTCGGCGAACACGCCGACGTGGTGGTCCGCTTTGACACGGGCGGGCACAGATTCGTTTTCTGGCGCGGCACAAGCTATATCCCCTGCTGGGTGACGGACACTGGGATATGGTACACGAACGAATTCGTGGAACGGAGGGGGGGCGACTCGCCGAACACCCGGGGGTGCTGCGAACCGATGTCTGACAAACAGTGCCGGTACTCCCACGTGCGCATCATTGAAAACACCGCGGCCAGGGTGGTGGTGCATTGGCGGTACGCGCCGGTGGATGTGTGCTATGAGCATCCGTTTGCCGACCCCGACACGGGATGGAGCGACTGGGTTGACGAGTATTACTGCATCTATCCGGACGCCGTCGGCGTCCGCAAGGTCACGCTGCACACTTCCGCGCCGGAGAAATGGTCCGAATGGCATGAGGCCATTGTCCTGAACCAGCCGGGCACCATGCCGGAGGACAATATTGAGCTGGGCGCGCTGTCCCTGGCCAACATGGAAGGCAAGAGCCGGACCTATGCGTGGACCGCGGAGGGCGCGCCGCGGTTTGACAGGGATTTGCGCGACGCGAACATCCTGCTGGTGAATCTCAAGGCTGCGCGAAAGCCCTTCGCGGTTGTTCCCCCTGTGGAGAAGGCGTCCGGGCCGGTCATCACGCCATATCCGGGGCATGGAAAGGGGTCTTTCTTCAATTTCTGGAATCACTGGCCCGTGTCGCAGGCCGCCTCGGACACGACCCTGGCCGAAACGGCGGACAGGCCGTCGCATACCTCACTGGCGCACATCGGGCATGGCGGTGAAGGCTGCTGGAGTCTCCATGCCCGCGGCAAGGACCGGCTTGCGCGGATAATGCTGCACGGGATGACGGATTTGGACGCGGCGGCGCTGACGCCGCTGGCGAAGTCATGGGCTGACGCCCCGCGGTTGACGCTGTCGGGCGAAGGCTACAGCGCCGAAGGCTATGACGCCTCCGAGCGTGCCTATAGGCTGAAAAAAGTGTCGGAGACCGACAGCCCCCTTTCATTCAGCATTCTGGCGGATCCGGATCATCCGCTCGTCAATCCCGCATTTGTGATCGAAAACTGGGGAGACACAGACACGGCCCCGGTGGTCACACTGAACGGGGAAACGGTTCCGCCGGGGCCTTCCCTGCGCCACGGTAGCCGCTCGACGCTCATGGGTGCCGATCTGATTGTGTGGATGGAGAAGGAGGCGACCGGTAAAGTGGATGTCTCGATCAGCCGGAAATAGTCCGGGGTTTGTGGAATACTACGAATGGGGCCTGCCGCTTCGCGGGCCCATTCCAGCGGCGTGAAAAGGGAAATATTCGCGTTAACCCAATATGGGAAAACCCTCCCTACTTCGTCTCTTCCGATGGCTTTGACGACGCCAAACTCTTCAGAATCGCCATATCTGACAGGACCATTTCCCTTGCCAACAGGTCATCGAACCGACTGGTTTCCTTGACCGACCGCATGACATCAAGAAGGATCTTGACGGAACTCAGGATGGCAATGGTGGGCAGGCTGACTCGGGCAATCCCGAGTTCGCAGCAGTCCATTATCGAGAACTTTGTGATGTTGTAGGGCAAGCCTGCGGCTACGCTGATAGGGCCGTGGACTTCACGGGCAAACAACCGAAGTTCGTCCAGTGTCGTGATGTTTGTGATGAAGCACAACGTGGCTCCTGCTTCCAAATACCGATTGGCACGTTCTATTGCAATAGCCTGACCCTTTTGTCTGTCACTGCAAGATGAGAGTGCGTCTGTCCGAGCGTTGAGCACGAAGTCGGGGTTGCCTGCCTCACCGGCCGCATCCATGACGCATCGGATCTTCTCCAGCATCTGGGATTCGGTTATGACTTTCTCTTCCCCCCCGCCACGAAGATTCTGGTCTTCAATGTTCACGCCCGCCACGCCAATTTCCAGATATTTCCTGATGTTGGCCTTAAGAATATTGCCGTCGCCAAACCCGTCCTCACCGTCCGCCATCACGGGAAGGTCCACGGCCTTGACAATCCGCCTTGTTTTTTCGATGTTTTCCCCGAAAGAAACGTCTGTTTCCTGCGGATAACAGTACGAGATTGCGAAGCTGTGTCCCGAACACTGGACCGCGTCGAAGCCCGCCTGCTCGATGATTCTCGCAGAGATTGCGTCATATGCATCCGGCATGACCAGGGTCTGTTCAGCCTGAATGAGTTCACGAAGGCGCTGGCTCCTGTTCATGACACTCCTCCTACCTGTATGCCGAAACACTGATGCTTTCAATTCTGCCTGCCAGACGAGTGTCAGCTTCCGCCATGGCGAATGCGCCGTGCGAATGCATTCTGATATCCCTGAATCCTGCTTTCTGAATGGCATCCATATACACTTGTTTGCCGGATGCCATCGTCAACCATGCCCCCCAAATTGGGTCGTCGTAAGTTTCTTGGGGAAACTCCCCGGTTGTGACAAGGTCCGTAATGTGCATCCTGCCGCCAGGCCTCATCACCCTCAGAATCTCTTTGAACGCCGCCAGCTTGTCGGGGCAGTGATTCACGACGCAGTTACTGATAACAGCATCCACGCAGCCGTCTTCGAGCGGCAAGTGCTCTAGCTCGCCTTGTTCAAACCGGACATTGCCGTAAGCGCCGCCCCGCGCGTTCTCTCTGGCCCTCTCAACCATCTGGAGTGTTGAATCGATCCCGAGTACCTGTCCGGTTTCCCCGACCGCATTTGCCGCGAGGAAAGCGTCCAGTCCGCCTCCACATCCCACGTCCAAGACCATTTCTCCCGGTCTGAGTCCAGCCAATGCTATGGGATTGCCGCAACCCATGCCCATTATGGCATCTGCCGGCACAACCGAAAGCTCCGATTCCGAGTATCCGAGCGATATTGCCTGTTCGACCGGCTCAAGTTTTCGTCGCTCTCTTTCGTGGCACGATCCACCTTTGGCCAAGTTGGCATATTGCGACTGGAGACGGTCGTGGATGTCTTCGGATTCCATCGTATGTTTCTCCGAGGAATTCAGCATATCGTAACCCAGCCAGATTATCCAAGGATGAGCCGTTCTTTCTTTGTCCCATCTGTGTCACAATACATCTGAATATGTTATACCGATGCCTTGGATCCATCAAGGCTCAAAAACCGCGGCGCTGATCGAGACGGCCCAGGAAACTACGGAGTATGACAGGCGACTTTTTCAAGACAGAGAAGCTATTTCGCCGTATGTTGAGGTTACTGGCGCCACGCTGACCGACCACCTTATTGAACAAGGCTAGACCCGCTACTTAAGCATTACCGCTTCGACTTGTCCTCGCCGTCAAAAAGCCGTGCACGGCTCACCGAGCGCCTCAGAAGATCTATCTCGGAACTCCTTTTCTCCGATGCAGATAGCTGTGACAGATTCTGACTCGTTCAAAATGAGTCGCATGGTTGAGAATTGACCCGAATTCCTATAGTCTTCTGGCGATGACCCGAAACCACTACATCAACATGGAAACCGTGGTCCGCGACTTCTTCCAAGAGCGCGGGATATTGGTCGTTATTGAGCCGAGGGGCGCCAGAGGGCCGGATTTGGAAAGCGTTTCCGAGCCCAAGATGGTCGGTGAGATTAAGGCCCAAAGCGAAGTGGTCCGCGACCTGCGCGGGTACTGGGGACAGTGGAACTCCAACGAACGTTTCGGCGGCAAGACCCGCGAATACAAATTGCGTTCCGAATTTCCAGATGACGTTGAAGCTCTGGACCGAGCCGCGAAGGGTTGGATTGCCGTCATCTACGGGCAACTTCGGAATTACCGCCGGGTGGCTGGACTGCCGACAGGGTGGTTGGTTGTTGAGGGCATTTCAGCGTCCAGCGATTCAATGAAGCAAGCCGTTGACTATCTGGCAGCCAACGGCAAGGTTGCCCTGGAATCTTGGGGGGAGACGGAGGGTATTGGGTTTTTGGAGATACGGTTCCTGCAATCTATGGATTTGCCTCGCGGGACAACAGAGTAGCAGGCAGACACATGCCGACCGTTAAGTTTCATCCCAATTAACCCGAAATGAATTCTGCGGGACATGCAAGAACAAGGCCCAGAAGAAATAAAACAGAGAACACGCCTGTGCGCATATTACTGAGGAATTCAGGATTCTTACACCCGATAGCTGCGAGGCAATGGATGGCGCGAATCCAGAGTTCCGGCTCGTCCTGGTATTGACCGTGGGTATCAATCTGCGGACCTCGACGCGTTTTTTCGGCCCGCCCGCCTCCCCCCAGGGGAAGGGAGAGGGGGGGAGAGGGAAACCCCAAGGAGCCCTTGACAACCCACATAAACACCTACATAATGAGCCCGTCAGGTGCTTCACTTTCGGACCACCACCCGAGCACTTTTTTGACCGCCGCGGACATTGGGAATGATGAAAAACTGATGAACAGAACAGCGCTTTCTATTTTCGTCCTTCTCATTCTGGCAATGCTTCCTGGTTGCCATAACCTGTTTCTCGCCGGCAGCGTTGCGTTCGCGGACCTCGAAGTGTTGGGGTGTGGGGTGACGGAGTGCACGAAACAAATGTTTCTTTGTGTGTTGGATCCTGACTGCCGTGAAGCACTCGAATGCAATGCCGCATGCAGTGCAGAGGGGGGGCGGGCCGAGCAACAAGCCTGCAACCTGGTCTGTCAACTCACTCAAGGCGGAAACAGCGAAAGGTACGGCGCCCTGGTTCAATGCTTCGCCGAAAACGGTTGTTTGCCCGCCTTGCCGGAGGGGACGGATGGCCGGTGTTTGGTTACCAGCGAGAACATTGATAAAGTGCATGTTCTTGAGAGCCTTGAGGAGCTCGAGGGAACATGGTTGGAGGTGCGGGGCCGTAATTGTGGTGTTCCCGGGTCCGGCTGGGAGGGCGGCTACGATGCCCTTCCCTGCAGGGCGAGTTCCTGGGTCTTTAATGCGGGGCAGTGGTGGTATCACACGTCCTTCTGCGCCCCCGCGGAAGATGGGCAATGCGGCGAAGAGGGCCCCGTTCACTTGATTGCGGAACCCAGGAGGAGCGATGTAACACCGGGCTTGATTGATGTTGTCTACACCAACCCGCCCCTTAAACCTCAGGAAGAACGCTGGTACATCCTCTCCAAACCCCATCCGGATTGGATCATGTACAACTATTGCGGATCAACGCCCGCCGGCGAGTACGCCGGGGTGAATGTCATGACCCGCGCACCCGAAGCGTCTGATTCCGCGATGCCGCCCGAAGTGGATGCTGCTTTTCGACAAGCCGCCGCAGACTTCAATTTCTTCTATGATGACATGTGTGTCACGGATCAGAGCCAATGCCCTCCCGTAACGGCGGAAGAGGATGTGCAGGACTGGGTCGATTGTCCGCAGCGGTCCAAAAGTGCGCGGGTGGCGGCCCAAAAGTGAAGCACCCGGTGTTTAGACGGGACCGAGAGTTCTAGTTTCGTTGGGGGCACAGAGGAGAAGAGTCGTTGTAGGCGGTTGAAAAATGCGGGCGAAAAAATGGCGTCTGCAAGGGGATTTGAACCCCTGTCGCCGCCGTGAAAGGGAGGTGTCCCGGGCCAGGAACCCTTGATCCGCACAAACACACAGAAGATAATGAGCGCGGCAGCATCCAATGGAGAATGCAAATGACCTTGTTTTCAAAGAAGCGCGCAATGTTCAAATGCAAAACCGCCAGGCGTTCATTGCCGTTGCTGATGCTCCTTGTCGTGGCCGGGGGCTGTCCTTTAACGGGCACGGGCGTGGCCGCCGATGCGCCGTATCAGGTCCCTGTGAGCTCCGAAAGCCTGCTTGCGGCTGACGACGTCGGCGCGGCGGAAATC
>JBHEKP010000280.1:0-17556 GCA_041859375.1 Candidatus Hydrogenedentales bacterium
AGTTCAAGCACGGCCAGCCAGGTCACCTTGTTTCCGCGGCTTCTAACCAGGGACATTATCTGCTAGCGTTTTTCTTTTGAGTAGATATCGGTCATTGTTGATGTGTCATGCGAATATTGACCTTTGAGTCGGGCTTCAAAGCACACCAAGTAGGTGTTCCCAAATTTAGATTTCTACTGCTGAGCAGGCACAATTGAATCGCCCTGTTTCGTTGAAGCTTACTGGTTTTCTCACTCCCACTGGTACTCTTCTCGGGGGGCAGGCCAGATTCAGGCTCTCGAATGGAGGAACTCCGTCAAGTGCTTCCGGCAAAATCACGAAGCCAGATTCAGGTCCTTCTGCGTGAACTTTTGAGGAGTAACCATATTACGTTGATGGCCGCACCCGCGGCGCCAGATGGTACCCCCGGCAGGAGAGATAGGATTGCAACCTTTTTCCAAGGACTAGATCATGGTTGCAAATCAAAAGACACAACCCAATATATTTTAGTAACTTACGCGCAAAGCCTATTGCAATCGGCCCAAATGTTGTTGCAATTGTTGAATGTAACGCTTCGGCGTCACCCTTGAGACCGAGGTCCGCATCATCGGCGGGGAGTGAGGGCCGCCCGCGTGTGGCCGCCGCGCCTGCCGGGGATTTTTCCGCGGGGCGCGCCCGGGACATGAAACGGCGCGGGGCGGAGTGGTAAAATACCGCCCGTGCCGTTTTGCTGCCGCCGCGTTTCGGTCGCGCCGGCCAAGGCGTTCCCGGCAACCAACCGCCCCGCCCGGAGGGTGAATCATGTTCAGAAAACTGCTGCCCCAGGAGCACGGGTACTTTGATCTTTTCGAGCAGCATGCCGAGCTTGGCATGCGGGCCTGCGCCGAACTCCAGGCGATGTTCGCCGAGGGCGGCGACATGGCCGCGGGCGCGGCCCGCATCAAGGACCTTGAAAAGGAGGCGGACCAGGTGACGCGGGGCTGCATGGACGCGCTGCACCGGACCTTCATCACACCGATGGACCGCGCCGACATCCACACGCTGATCCAGCGGCTGGACGACGTGGTGGACTCGGTGGAGTCCATCGCGACGCGGGTGATCATCTATGAAATCACGGAGGCGCGCCCGGAGGCGCGTGCGCTGGCGGGCGTGCTCGCCGCGTGCGCCGGTGAAATCCGCGCCGCCATGCCCATGCTGCGCAGCATGAAAAACGCGGACGCGATCAAGCAGCACTGCGTGAAAATCTACGACCTCGAAAACGAGGGCGACGCCATCATGCGCGCCGCGCTGGTGAAGCTTTTCAAGGAGGAGGCCGACGCGGTCACGCTGATCAAGTGGAAGGAGCTCTACGAGCGCCTCGAAAAGGCCACCGACCGCTGCGAGGCCGTGGCGTCCATCATCCAGACCATCGTGATAGAGGCGTCATAACCCCATGATTTCCGCCTCCACATGGGCCGTCGTCATCATCACCATCCTCGTGGCGCTCGCCTTTGACGTGATCAACGGCTTCCACGACGCGGCCAACTCCATCGCCACCATCGTTTCCACCCGCGTGCTTTCCCCGCGCCAGGCGGTGCTCTGGGCGGCCTTCTTCAACTTCATCGCCATCCTGATCTTCCCCACGGCGGTGGCGAAGACCATCGAAAAAATCGTGCACATCAACCCCGCCGATCCGGCCTTTGTCTATGTGGTGCTCGCGGCCC
Source organism: Candidatus Hydrogenedentales bacterium (assembly GCA_041859375.1). GTDB lineage: Bacteria > Hydrogenedentota > Hydrogenedentia > Hydrogenedentales > CAITNO01 > JBHEKP01. Next base: position 1,683 of record JBHEKP010000280.1, read on the forward strand.
TCGTTGGCGCCATCGTCTGGGATCTGCTCACCTGGCTCTGGGGCCTGCCCACCAGCTCGTCCCACGCGCTGATCGGCGGCCTGGTGGGCGCGGGCATGGCCCACCGGGGCGCCTCGGTCATCAGTTGGGAAAAGGTCGTGTCCACGGTCAAGTTCATCCCCCTCGCGCCCCTCATCGGCCTCGCCCTGGGCTATCTCATCATGGTGGCCGTGTTCTGGATTTTCCGGCGCTGGCGGCCCCTCCAGGTGGACCGGCTCTTCCGGCGGGTGCAGCTGCTTTCCGCGGCGCTCTACTCCCTCGGCCACGGGGGCAACGACGCCCAGAAGACGATGGGCATCATTGTGGCGCTTCTTGTGGCGGCGGGCATCCTCGCGCCGGACACGCCGCTGTCGCTGTTCCACCTGAACACGGCGTGGATTGTCCTCGCCTGCGGCACGGCCATGGCCGTCGGCACCGCCTGCGGCGGCTGGCGCATCGTGAAGACCATGGGCATGCGCCTCACCAAACTGCGCCCCGTGGGCGGGTCCTGCGCGGAGACGGCGGGTGCGCTCACCCTTTTCATGGCCACCCACTGGGGCATCCCCGTGTCCACCACCCACACCATCACCGGCGCGATCATCGGCGTGGGCGCGACGAACAAGCTGTCGGGCATCAAGTGGGGGGTGGCGGGGCGCATCGTCTGGGCGTGGATCATCACCATTCCCGCCTCCGCGCTGGTTTCCGCGCTGAGCTTTTACGCCCTCAGAGTCTTCCACCCGTCCTTCTAGCCGCGGTCATTCCGCCAGCAGCGGCATGACGGCGGACAGGGGGCGCAGCGCCGCCGCCACGGAGGCGGTTCCGGCCTGGGGCAGCTCGGCCAGGGCGGAGACGCCCATGAGCCGCGCCGAAAGCGCCTCGGAAAGGGCGTGGCAGCCGCTGATCACCAGATCCTCCGGCAGGCCCGGCTCCGAAAGGGGGCCGAGTTTCTGCCATGCGCTTTCCACCGCCCCCAGCACCAGCGGCCAGTTCACATATTCGGGGCGGGGCTGGCCCTGGAGCAGAAAGGCCGGAAAGGCGCCCGGCGCGAGGCGGCACAGCCGCTGCCGCCCGTTTTTCACGGAGCGCACCGCCCCGGAAAGCACCATGTCCTCCAGCAGATCATGCACCGTCTTTTGGGAGTAGTGCGTTTTCCGCGCGATTTCCGAGGGGTAGCCGTGGGGGCGGGCCAGCAGGTAAAAGAGGATTTCGCAGCGCGCCGTGTTGCCCAGCAGCGCCCGCAGCCGCGCCACCAGCGCCCCGGCGTTTTCCGGGCGGAATCCCGCATGGTTGCGCGGGCGCACCGTGTCGCGCAGCAGCCCCGCCTTCAAAAAGGACGGGTCGGGCTCGCCCAGCACGGGCAGGGGCGCGCCGGAGGGGTCCAAAAACAGGGGCTGGGGGGGATCGCCGCCCCGCCTGCCCGGGCGGCACAGGCTCTCCCAACGCTTGTCGCCCGTGCCGTCCAGCAGGCAGCAGGCAATTCCGGCCGCCGCCGCCGGGGCCGCGGGGGAAAAGCAGTTGAGCGAGAAGATGGTGCGCAGACGCTGCACGCTCACCAGCCGCCCGTACTTGGCAAGCCAGCCCAGCGCCTCGTCGTAGAGGCGCGGGTCGTGCCGCCCCAGCACCGCCGTCAGCGCGAGGAGCGCCTCGGGGTCCACCACATGGCGCGCGGACCCGGCGCGGCCCGGCACGCCCAGCGCGGTCCATTGCCGCCAGAGAAAGGACAGCAGGCCGTCAAGCAGTTCCCTCTTCAATTTCGGAAGCGGTTTGTCCATGGCCCAGATACCCCAGCAGCGCGCGCAGGGCGCCCGCCTGCTGCTCCGTCATGCCCCGTCGAACCATCCAGGCCGCCGCCGCCGCCAGCTCGGCGGCGGTGGGGCCCAGCATGCGCAAATCCTCCAAATGCCGCCCGCCCGCGTTCACCGCGGCCAGCAGCTTGAAATGTATCTGGTCAAACCGGCCCACATACCAGACCGTGAGCCGGTCGCCGTAGTCCCTGCGCAGGGCGCGCTGCAGGAGCCCTTCGGGCAGGCCGGACTGGTACAGGCCGGCGGCGTCCGCGCTGGGGGCGTTGTTCAGCCAGTCCCCCGGCAGGCCGAGGGTGTCCGCCACGTCGCGCGCCGCCTCCAGCAGGTAGCCCGGCAGGGGCAGGGGGGAATGGAGGTGCGCCTCACTGTCCAGCAGGGCCAGCACGTCCACATCCTGGGTGGTGCGCAGGTGGAGGCGGCGGGCCAGCAGGGCGGCCCCGCCGCAGACGACCAGGTTGACCGGGGGCGTTTTTGCAAGGCGCAAATGCCCCGCGAGCAGTTTCAGCGCCCGTTCCAGGTCGTTTTCGCCGGTAAAGTCCACAGGCTTTATCCTCTGGTAGTTAGTGGATAAAGTATATGATATTTAGGGGCCAAGTGCAAGCATTTGGCGCGGGGACGCATGGGAAAGGTGGAGATAAGACCGATTTTGGGGCGGGGCATGGCCGGGCAATTGCGGCGGGAGGGGACAAGGCGCATAATGCGGGGAGGAGCTGTAGGACCGTCCGCAGAGGGGAATTACCCCTGTCCGCAATCCGCCTCATATTGGAGCATGTCGTGCGCGTTGTCCAGAAAAACGGCCAATTCCGAACCGCGCAGCAATGCCAAACTAGTGGCCGCGCCCGAATCCCCGACCAGGACGTCAACCATTCCACCCTGAACATGGGTTTGCAAACGAACCCGATCCCCGGTTCCTTCCAGCAGCCAATCAACGTTTTCCAAAGCGGATATTTTGTCTCCGCAGTTTAACCCGCTGAGGAACTGTTGTATGCCGCATGTCAACACCGGGGGCTTTTCCGGGCAATCAATGGGCTTGCCATCCTTTTGTTTGACAATCTTCAAGGAGCAGATGCGCGTCCCCGGATTAAGACGTACATTTAACCAATGAGAGAATCCGGTGTCCGGGTTTGCATATTCTTTTCCATACTCAATACTACAAGGGATATTTTGCACATCCGAAGGATTTGGCGGCGCGGATTGTGCGGTAAAATGGTTTAATTTCTGGTGCCGCTGTTGTCCGACAGGATAAATGTCCGCAACCAGCATCCTCGCCACGCCCCGCATGAACCTTGTGAACTCCTCCTTTGGCACACGAATATGATCACTTGGGTTGTCCTTATTATTGAAAAAATCAAGGCTATAAAAGCTGCCTTGATCCCATACACACATGCGCGCCTGCGAACCCCTATCCCAGTATCCCCACTCGTATGTGTAATCAAAGTCGGGCACAGATAGCGCCTGCACCGGCCCCAGTGTTTTCATGGCCTCCAGCAACTCTTTGGCATTACACCGGCCCCCCTCTATTGATTCAATCCGATTTTCCCCCATGTCTTCAATCACTTCAACCGGATTACGGTAGTTGGTCCAAGTCCACAGTGCAAATTGTGATTGCACTGGATCCTCTGGATAGTAAACAGCGCCAAAATCCGCGCAGGGCGGATCTCCTGCGCCTTCATAGAGCAAATAAAATGTTGACTTGGTTAACATGCGATCCCTTCCTTGGCGGTGTTCCCTACATAGAGTTATCAAAATGAGCACCACCAACTGTACCAGACGCCGTTTCATCCTAGGGGGTTACGTTTGTAGAGTCAAATTGCGTTTGTCGGAATTCCACCATAGCGATGAAGGCTGCACAGTTTCATTCAGACAACAGGATGTATGTCAGGCGCCGATGTTCGTTGGAGCACCGAGCGGGGCGCGGAGTTTTGATATCGGCGGGGAGAGGCGCATAATGCGGGGAGGGACGGCGCGGTGTGCGGCGGACGGTGTCTTATAAAAGGCTTGGAAAGGGCGTGAACATGATGCGGGGATGGATTGGGCTGATGGTTGGGTGCCTGTTGGTTGCGGGCGTAGCGGCGGGCGCGGACGGGGACGGGGGGGCCTTCAAGACGGTGGTGGCACCGGTGGGGCCGGAGAACCCGCGCAACAGCGAGGCGGCAATCATCCCGCTGAAGGACGGCTCGCTGCTGCTGGGGTGGACGGAGTTTTACGCGGGCAACGGCGCGGACCACGGCCCGGCGCGGATACCCGGCCTGGTGTCGCGCGACGGGGGGCGCACCTGGGGGGAGCGGCGGGTGCTGGTGGAGAACGACGGCGGGTGCAACGTGATGGAGGTAAATTTTATGCGCCTCAAGGACGGGCGCATCGCCCTCTTTTACTGCCAGAAGAACAGCGAGGAAAAGGACTGCCGCGTGATGATGCGGACCAGCGCCGACGAGGGGAAAAGTTTTGGCGACCCGAAGCAGCTCAGCCCGGACGGCAAGTACACGGGCCTGACCAACGGCCGGGCCGTCCGGCTCAAGACGGGCCGGATCCTGCTGGAGGCGTGGGAGAACAACGACAGTTACTGCTGCATTTCGGACGATGACGGGGGGACGTGGCGCGACTCGGCACGGGTGAAACCGGCCGGGGGCGGCTGCTGGGAGCCGGCCTGTGTGGAGCTGAAGGACGGCCGGGTGCTGATGCTCATGCGCACCCAGATTGGCGGCCAGTTCAGGAGCCTCTCCACGGACGGCGGCGAGACGTGGTCCGCGCCGGAGCCGACGGCGCTGAAGGGTTCCGCCGCGCCGGTGTCCGTCTCGCGCATGCCTGACGGGGCGTCGCTGCTGGCGGTGTGGAACCACAACCCCGGCGCGGAGCGGCGGTCCCCCCTGAGCGCCGCGATTTCCAGGGACGAGGGCGAAACCTGGGAGAACATCAGGAACATCGAGGAGGGCGGGGACGACGCGTGGGCCTACCCCGCCGTCACCTGGGTGGAGGGCCGCGCCCTGCTGACGTACTTCAACTACACCGGCGGCCTTTCGCTCTGGCTGCGGTCCATCCCGTCAAAGTGGTTTCTGGAGTGAGCGCTATTTCTTCCAGACGCAGCGGTAGTTAAAGCGCCGGTTCGGCGCGCTGTCGCCGTTCACGCAGAGCGAGATGGGATCGATCAGGTCGGCGGGGTTGTCGCACCAGTGGAAGTCGAAGCCGGGGCTGCCGTCCGCCCATCCGGCCAGCGCGCGGGGGATGGCCAGCTCCAGCTCCCCGCCCGCGTACCGGTAGTCCAGCCGCCCGCATTCCACCCACACCCCGTCCGGGGCCTTTCCCTCGTAGCGCATCAGCGTGGTGGTCTTGTCGTCCACGACGGCCTTGTTCACCAGCAGGTCGTAGCCGAACCATCCGGTGCTGCCGTCGCGGTCCGCGTCAATCAGCAGCAGCATCCAGTTGGGGTCGGTGTGCGGCGTGAGGGCGGCGGCGGTCTGCGCGTAGAAGCGGACCGTGTCCGCGTCCCGGGCAACCTTGCAGGTCAGGATGTCGTTCCGGCCCGAGTCGTTTTTGTAATGGAGCCCGCCGTAGCCCTTGTGGTCCCGGTGGAACACGTCGCCCCGGGTGTCGCGGTATTCCACGGCCACCCGCGCCCAGTCGGAAAAGTCCCCGTCAATGTTCATGTCCGCGGTTTCGCCGAGCTCGGGGACGGGGCGCACGCCCTTGTAGCGGCGGATGTTCTGGGCCATCTGCATGTAGTAGTTGTCGGTGTAGCCGCCCCTCATGGGCTGGATGCAGCGGTTGAATTCGGCGTTGTACTGGTCCACGAAGAAATAGGTGGAGTCGCGGCGCATGAACTTGGTGGTCTTGCCCTCCTCCGGGTGGTATTTGCCCGCTGACCACTCGTTCCAGTCGTTGATGTAGAGAAATTGCGGGTTGGCGGCGAGGGCCTCGTCCCAGCGCTCCTGGAAATAGATGCCGTAGCCCTCGGGATGCTCCACCGTTTTGCCCAGCCAGGGCACATGGGTGGGCACGGGCAGGTCGAACTCGTTCAGCTCCGGCTCGCCGTGGGCGCGGGTCCAGGATTTGCCGGTGAGGCTGGAGGGATGCTGCGCCGGGGTGACGGCGGCCTCCTCCCGCGCGCCCTGGTGCGTGGACACCAGGTCCTTCGGGTCCATGTTGCGCACCTTCTCATTGCCCAGGTCATATCCGAAGCTCCACGTGTCCTCCGTGCCCACGAAACGCCTGCCCGCCCATTCGTAATACCCCCACCACATGTCGCGGAGCGTGAAAAATTCCCTCACCGCCTTCGTGTAGTCCGTGTAAAATTCCTCGGCATATTCGGGGTCGTTGTAGTGGGGGTGGTTGGGGTCGGTCTTCGCGGCGGCATCGTAATGGGGGTTGGGATGCTTCACGCCCGTGCCGTTCGCGTCCACCGCCGGGGTGGCGTTGTAGAGAAGGAGCGGCTTGCCGTCCCAGTAAAACCACAGGTCCTTGTATTTTTCCGCCTTGTAAATCTTCTCGTAGAGGTCCTGCACCACGGTGATCACCGGTCCGTTGAAGGCCCAGAAACAGAACTGGGGCACTTTCACCCCCTCCGCCTTCATCTTCTGCATCACCGGGAACAGCACGTCCCACTCGTCCCAGTAGCGGACCGCGTTGGTCACATCCATCACCAGCACGTCCACCCCCGCGTCGGCGAGCATGGACATGTCCTTGCGGATGACGTACTCGTCCCTGCTCAGGAAATAGCCCGCCTCCGGCTCGCCCCAGTGGTAGGAGCCCTCCGTCCACAGGGGGTGCTTCGCGTCAAGCCGCGCGTTGGGGTCGGTGGACAGAATCTTGTTCACATCGGCGGCGTAGGGGCTCTTCATGTTGGCCAGGCCGTCGGTGTGCCAGGTGATGTAGAAGATGCCCACCACGCGGCGCTGATCTTTCTTCACCGGCCCCGCCTCGGCAATACCCGGCATGGTCCGGCCCAGCGCGTCCGTGGCCGCCCAGGTGTCCGCGAAAAGGTCGCGGTAATAGGGGGCCTCCTCCGCGGGGGCCGCCGCGGGGGCGAGAAAAAGGAGGGCGAGGAGGACGGGGGCGATTTTGCTCATGGGGGGCTCCAATGCGTTTTGCCGCCGTGCGGCGTTTTCCGGCCTGCCGCCGGTGCCATCAGGGTATATGACGCCGCCCGCATGGTCAAGGTTTCCCGTAATCCTGCGGTAATGTGGCGCGGCGCACACTACCCGCAACAACGCATGAAAAGGATTGGCGGTTATGACGCATTTACCGGGACTCCCATCACCGGCCACGCTCTGGATGTGCGCGGGGTGCGCGGGCGCGCTGCTTTTTTACGGACGGTTTTATGTCCAGTGGTACGCCTCCGAGCGCCGCGGGGAGGTGGTCATACCGGCGGCCTTCTGGTACATGAGCAGCGCGGGCGCGCTGCTCACCTTCGCCTATTCGGTGTGGAACCGATCACCGGGCGCGGCCTTCGGCCTTTGTTTCAGCATTCTGATCTATGCGCGCAACATTGCGCTCATCTGGCGGGATCAGCGGCGGCTCACACGCTTCCGGAGCCTCGCCGTCCACGCGCTTGCGGTGCTGGTCGCCGCGGGGGCCGTCGGCCTGACCCTCCACACCTGGGGGCGGGAGGTGGCGGCGAACCGCGCGCTTGACCCGGCGTCCGCCGCCCGGAACTGGTTTTGGCTGAAGATGTGGGGTGTCGGGCAGGCGTGCTTCTTCCTGCGCTTTCTCATCCAGTGGATTGCGTCGGAAATGGGCGGAAAAAGCGTTGTCCCGGGGCTGTTTTGGCGTCTCAGCCTGGCGGCGGCCCTTCTCCAGGCGCCGGGTTTCATCTTTCGAAGCCCCGCCGACTGGATAAACGCGGCGGGCCAGCTGGCCAACTCGCTGGTGTACGCGCGCAACATCATGATTGCGCGGCGCGCGCACGGGGCCGGGGAGGCGGGCCGTGTGTTTGGCTGACGGGCGCCGTCCGGGTGTACCATGTGTGCCCGGCACGCCTGTCGTGTGACCGGTTTGGGGTTTAACCATGCGCGTCTTGATAGTCGAGGATTCAAAACGGCTTCAAACCTATGTGGCCCGCGGCCTGCGCCGGAGGGGCTATGCGGTGGATTCCGCGGCCGACGGCGAGGAGGGCCTTTTCCTGGCCCTTGGCGGCGATTATGACTTGATTGTGCTGGACCTGATGCTGCCGCAGCGCGACGGGCTTTCCCTGCTCCGGGAGCTCCGCGCGCGGGGCTGCGACACGCATGTGCTGATTCTCACCGCAAGGGACACGGTGGAGGACCGGGTGAAAGGGCTGGAGGACGGCGCGGACGACTATCTCGTCAAGCCCTTCGCCTTCGAGGAGCTGCTGGCGCGCATCCAGGCGCTGCTGCGCCGGAGGTACGGCGTGAAATCGCCCCGGCTTGTCTTTGGCCCGCTTGAAATCAACCTTGGCGCCCGCACCGCGAGCCGTTCGGGGGTTCCCCTTGAGCTGAGACCCCGCGAGTACGCACTGCTTGAGTTTCTCGCCCTGAGGCACGGCCAGGCCGTGCCCCGCGCCGAAATCGAGCGCCACATCTACGACGAGCACATCAACCCCATGAGCAACGTGGTTGACTCGGCCGTCTGCTCCCTGCGGAAAATCATTGACGGGCCCGGCGGGGAATCGTTCATCCAAACGCGCAGGGGGGTGGGGTATGTCTTCTCGGAGCCGCCGTCATGAACTCCATACGGATGAGGCTGCTTGTTGGCAACGGGCTTTGCCTTCTCGCCGTTCTCGCGGTGACCGGGGCGCTGCTGCACACCTATCTCCACCGGGTGCTCGAATCCGGTTTTGACGCGTCACTCCTTGAAATGGGCAGTGTTTTGGCGAAAACAACAGAACTGTACGCCGGGGGAAGGCTGGAGTTTGAATTCCTTGAGGCGAACATCGCCCAGTTTATGCCCCATGAAAACGCGGAGTACTACCAGGTCTGGGACCGGACGGGCAAAACAGTGGGGCGCTCCCCCTCCCTGGAGGGGGGCAGCCTGCCCGCCGCGCTGCCCCTGCGCGGATCCCCACTGTTTGAAAACATCACCCTGCCCGATGGAAGGCCGGGAAAGATCGTGCTGCTGAATTTCAGGCCGGTAACCGACGAGGTGGGCCCCGTTCCGGAATACGCCATGGCGCTCGCCATCTCCCGCGTAGAGCTCGACAGGGCCCAGCGCCGGGTGTTGAAGGGACTGCTGCTTTCGGGGTTCTTTCTTGTGCTGGGCGCGTTTCCCGCCGTGTGGTGGTCGGTGAAGCGGGCGCTGGCGAGCCTGCATGCGCTTGGTGAGCAGACGGCCGCCATAAGGCCGGACGACCTCTCCTTCCGCTTTCCGGCAGCCAACAGCCCCGCCGAGTTGCGCCCAATCATAACGCGCCTGAACAGCCTGATGGGGCGGCTGGAGGCGGCGTTCAACCGCGAGCGCCGCTTCACCTCGGCCGCCGCCCATGAGCTGCGCACGCCCATCGCGGAGCTTAGGACGCTTGCCGAGGTCGGCAGGGAGGAGGCGGAGGCGTCCGCCCCGGCGATGACCGGCTATTTTGAGGACGCCCTGGGCATTTCCCGGCACCTGGAAATGCTTGTCACCACGCTGCTGGCGCTGACCCGCTGCCAGGCGGGCCTGCTGAGGACGGAAAAGAGCCCCGCCGATCTGGCGGCCGTCATCCGCGACGCCTGGGAGGGGTATGCCGCGGAGGCGGGGCAGTTTGGGAGAACGGTCACCGTTGAGACGCCGGAGAGCCTGGTTATTGAAACCGACGAGGGGCTGCTCCGGGCCATGCTCGCCAACATTTTTTCCAACGCCGCCGCCTACACCCCGCCGGGCGGGGAAATCGCCCTTTGCCTGCGGATGCGGGACGGCGCGGCGGTTTTCACCGTGACAAACACCAGCCGCGGGCTGGCCCCGTCCGAACTCGGGCATGTGTTTGAGCCTTTCTGGCGCAAGGGGGGGGAGCGCCCCGGCGAGGGGCACTGCGGCATCGGCCTTTCGCTTGTGTCCGCGTACGCGCAGCTCCTCGGCATGGAGGCGGACGCGTCCATGCCCGGCGGGGAAATGTTCAGGCTGACCCTGCGCGCGGGGTGATTTCGCATAATTTTCCCCGATCCCCCCGTTGTAATCTCCCGGTAACAATCCGTCTGCCATTATTTCGCGCGGCGCGGGCGGTGTTTCCCGCCATGACCGCGCCAGGGAGACGCGCCGATGAAACGTTCAATTTTGATGGCCGTGCCGCTTTTTTTGCTGCTGGCCGCGTATTTGGGAATCAACATGACCGGCCACGGCCTGTGGCCCGCCGACGAGCCGCGTTACGGCCAGGTGGCCCGGGAGATGATGCAGTCCGGCGACTATCTTGTCCCCCGCGTCAACGGGGAGCCCTATCTGGAAAAGCCGCCCCTGCTGTTCTGGTCCATTGCCCTGGCCTCCCTTCCCGCGGGTGATGTGACGCCGGTCACGGCCCGCATCCCCTCCTGGCTGGCGGCGCTGCTCACCACGGTGCTCACCTGGATGCTTGCGCGACGCATGTTCGGGGGGCGGGTTGCGTTGTGGTCCGTCGTCATGATGGTCACGGCGTACCGGTTCTGGTGGCAGGCCGGTTTCGCCCAGATAGACATGCTCCTCACCGGATGCATGACCGTGGTGCTTTACCATCTTTGGCGGTGGGAGGAGGACCGCCGGGCATGGCGGCTCCCCGTGATCTACGGCGCGATGGCGGCGGGGATGCTCGCCAAGGGCCCGCCCGCCCTGATTTTTCCCCTGCTGCTCATCTTTTCCTTCCACTGGCGCGACAAGCCCGGCCGGAAGGCGCTGCACTGGGCGGCGGGCTGCACCGCGGCCCTGGCCGTGGCTGCCTTGTGGTATGTGCCCGCCCGGCTTGCCCTGGACGGCGAGGGGGTGCGCGCGGTGTCCGAGGGTATTGGCGGCAACCTGATCCGCAACACCGTGGGGAGGGCGCTCATGGGGGTGAGCAAGGCCCAGCCGCCCTGGTATTACCTCCTTCAGTTTCCCGCCGACTGGCTTCCCTGGTCGCTCTTCCTGCCGTGGATTGCGTTCCGCGCCTGGCGGCTGCGGCGGGAGACAAAGGCGCACCGTTTCCTGTGGTGCTGGTTTGCCCCCGCGTTTGTCTTTTTCTCCATAAGCATCGGCAAGCGGGCCATCTACCTGCTGCCCCTGTTTCCCGCCGCGGCCATTTTCACCGCCATGACGCTGCTGGAGCTCATGGACGGCGGCCGGGCGCGGTGGCGGCGCGCCGCGGGGCTGGTGTGGGCCGTGCTGCTGCTGCTCGCGGGCCTGGCCGTGCACGCCCTGCCCTTCACCGAATACGGTGATCTTTACACGGCGGGGCCGGTTCTGCTTTCCGCCGCGGCCCTTGCGGCGGCTGTGGTCTCTTTTGTTTACGTGCTCCGCACGGACTGCCGCCGCCTGCACGCGCTCATGGCGGCCACGGCGGCGCTTCTCTATGCGGGCGCCTCCCAGCTGGTCTTTCCGGCCATGGACGCCTACAAGTCCGCGGAGCGCATCTGCGCCCCCGTCCGCGCGCTGTCGGAAAGGGGCGCGGACTTTGACCTGTACTGCCTGGGGTTCAGCCGGGAGGAGTACATCTTCTACAGCGGGCGCTTCCATGAGCCCGTGCTGGCGGACATTGTGGGCAGGGACACGATTCCCCCCGAAAAACTGGCGGAGGCGGCGAGGGCGCAGGGCAGGGCCAGATCCGCCATCGCGAAGGCCGCCGCCGCCGTGGCCGTGGCCGACGGGGCGGAGCCGACCCGGGAGGAGCGGGCGCGGCTGCTTGAGGCCGTGCACCGCGCGGTGGCGGGGGAGGAGGAGAGGAACGCGGGGGTGCTCCAGTTTGAGGATGATTTGAGGCGGGAGGTGGACGCGTTCGCGCGCCGCCTGACGGACGGGCGGCCCGCGTTCTTCTTTGTGCAGGAGGGGGACTGGCGGTGGCTGTCGGCGTTCTTTCCCGGGAACACGCCGGTGCGCCGGTTGAACCTGCGCATGGTGGGCACCCGGCGGACGCTGCTCATGGCGAACGCGCCGGGGGAGGAACTGCTGCGGAGGGAAAAGATTCCGCATGTGACGCAGTGAAACAACCCTGTCCGTGTCCGCCGCCTGTGCGCGGCGGACGCGCGCGCTTTTCGGATCCAAGCCAAAGGAATAAACACCCATGACACTTTCAAAAATGAAGGTCCAGCTCATCGCGCCGCTGTTCGTCCTCGCCTTTGCCGTGCTTTCAGAATATTCGGGGCTCGACCTCGCGCTGGCCCGGCTTTTTTACGACGAGGGAACGCGGACCTGGCCGCTGAAATCCAATTTCATCACCTCCGGCATCCTGCATTCCGGGGGGAAGGACGCCGTGCTGTGCGTCATGTTTGCCATTTTGGGCGTGTTCATCCTTTCCTTTTTTTGGGGAAAGGCGCGCCGCATGCGCCGGGGGGCCGGATATCTGATTCTGGGCAGCCTTCTGGGGCCGGGAATCGTGGCGCTGCTGAAGGCCACAACGCGCATATACACGCCGTGGAGCCTGGAGCTTTTCGGGGGCGACAAGCCGTACATACGGCTGTTTGATCACGCCCCGGCGGGGCTTCCCGCGGGAAACGCCTTTCCGGGGGGCCATTCCTCCGGCGGTTTTGCCCTGCTGAGTGTGTACTTTCTCCTGCTGGCGTACAATCCGAAGCGCCGGTTTTACGGGCTGGCGCTGGGTCTTGGCGTGGGGGCGCTCTTTGCGGCGGCGCAGGAGATGCGGGGCGCGCATTTTTTAAGCCACGACCTCGTTTCCCTGGTCATTTGCTGGTATTCGGCGCTGTTCGTCTACTGCCTGATGCTGGGGCGGCGCGGCAACCCCTGACGGCCCCCCCGCGCCGGGGTCAGCGGTTTTCCCGGGCCTCCACGGTCTCGCGGATGGCGCGGATGCGGCGGTCGGGGTCGGGGTGGGTGGTGAGCATGTAGGCCCAGTTGGGCAGGCCCTCCATGTCGCGGAGCAGTTTGAAGAGCTTGTCCGCGCCCTCCGCCGAGCCGAAGGTTTCCAGCACCAGCCGTGCGCCGAAGCGGTCGGCGCCCTCCTCCTGCGCGCGGGAATAGGTGCGGTTCATGGCGTCTGCGGCGGCCTGCGCCACGGAGAAAAGGTCCTCCGAGCCGCTCAGCGCCATGAGGCACACGGCCAGCGCCACGCCCCGGCCCAGCCCGCGCAGGTGGTCGCGCTGCCGGAAATGGCCCAGCTCGTGGCCGATCACAAAGGCCACCGCCGTCTCGTCGTCGCCGAGCTTGTCCAGCAGCGCCCTGGTCATCACGATGCGCCCGCCGGGCACGGCGAAGGCGTTGGGCATGTCCGGCTCCGCGGCCACCTCCAGCGTGTAGGGCAGCTTCGGCACCTCCGGGTGGGCCGCCATCCGCTCCAGCAGGGGCTTCCACCGGGCGGCCTCCTCCTCCGAGCCGGAGGGGAGGAGGTTTCCCAGGGGGAGTTTGGCGAAGATGCGCGCCTCCGTTTCCGGGGAAATGTTCTCCACGATTTTGTCCACGGCGAGGGCCGCCGTGAAATAAAGCACCACCCCGCAGGCCACCACCACGGCGCAAAGCTGGAGCGTGTCGCGCAGGGTGCCGCCGGTGTGCGCGCTCGCCTCGGCGGCGTCGCCCAGGGGGCGCTCGGTGAATTTCATTGTCCGTCCGGTCCGCGCAGGTAGCGGACCGCCGTGCCCGAGGCGATCATCTCCACCGCGCCGATGCTGCGCCGGTCCGACCTCGTCTTCGCCCCGGAGATGCTGCTTGTGTCCAGGCGCAGGTTCACGATTATGTCCGCGCCGCCCGTGGCGGCGGACTCCTTGAGCCGCAGCACCGCCTCGCGCCGCGCCCGGTCGAGCAGGCTTTCGTAGGAGCGCACGTTGCCGCCGAAAAAGTTGCGGATGGACATGGCGAAACGCTTGAAATAGTCAATGGAGATGACCACCGACACGCTTTCCATCCAGGCGTTCTCCACCCCGCGGCCCGTGTCCCATTCGCGGCTGGGGATTGCGGGCATGCCCGACAGCGCCTGCTCGCGGCGGCGGATGCTCTCGTAGTGGCGGTTCTCGTTCCTGCGTCCCGCCACCAGGCCGATCAGCACCAGCACGGCGAAAACCGCCAGTTGTACCAGGCTATCCATGATCGGGCCGCACCACCAGCACCGCCGTGCCGTAGGCGTACAGCTCCGCCGCGCCCTGGGCCACGGCGGAGGTGGAAAAGCGGATGTTGATCACCGCGTTCGCGCCGAGCGCCTGCGCCTGCGCGACCATGCGCTCAATCGCCTGGGCGCGCGACTCCTGCAGCAGCTCCGTGTAGCCCTTCAGCTCACCGCCCACGATGTTCTTCAGCCCCGCCATGAAATCGCGGCCGAAATGCTTCGCCCGCACCGTGCTGCCGGACACCAGCCCGTAATGCTCGTGAATCACCATGCCCGGCACCTGGTCAATCGTTGTGAGGATCATGCGCGTTCCTTCCTGCTTCCCGTTGTGTGAAAAATGACACGCCCAATAATAACGGGTTTTTCCCGTGCGCGCAAGGCCCAACCCGCGCGGGGAATATTTTGCCCGGACAGCCCGTTTCATTGCGCAACAGCAGTAGGAGTGCAAGCCATGCAGTACCCCGTCCCCTCCCCCGACGAGAAAACATTTGAAGACCTTAACCCCCTGTTCACCCAGGTGTTGCGCCGCTTCGCGGCGGACGCCGCCCCCTCCCTGCGGAAGGCGTGCTGAACGGGCAGGGAGCCTTTTTCCGGCCTCTTCTCCCCGGTTCCCCCATTGGAACCGGGGAGTTTTTGTTTTTTGCCACGGTGCGGGAAAGTGGACGCATGCGCGCCGCGCGGATACACTTGAATGCGGACGGTCCCGAAGGCCGCAAGGCAAGGAGTATTTCAAATGAACGGCATCCCTGTGGTCCGTGTGGTTGCGGCGGCGCTGGCGGCGCTGCACTGGGCGCCCGCCGTCATGGCGGCGGGGGACGCCGCCGACCGCGCGGAGCTGTCCGTGCCGGGGCTGCGCTGTGTCATCGGCGGCAACGGCGCGTGGGAGGCGCACCGCGAGGGGTACAACGGCATATTTCTGATGGAGTCCGGGGGCGGCGGCGGCACACCCTTTGTGCCCCTTTACGCCGGGTGGAACCTGGAGCATTACTTTGACGGGCGTCCCGGGCAGGAGGACAGGAAGATTTTCTTCGAGCCGCGCAACGCGCCGATGACCTTTCGCCGTGTGGACGCCGCCACGGTGGAACTGCACCAGCCGGAAACGCCGTACTGGGGGGTGGAAAGCAGGTCGCGCTTCACCCTGCGTGAGCCCCATTTTGTGGACTTTGACTTCCGCTGCACGCCGCACAAGCCGGTCCAGGGCGGCTTTTTGGGCTGTTTCTGGGCGTCCTACATCAACGCGCCGGAGGACAAGAGCATTTACCTCCTCAGGGAGGGAGCCACCCTTGACGCGCCGCAGTGGGCCCAGTTTTGCACGATGGCGCACAACCGCGACAGCACCATCCTCCCGGAGGGGGACGCGCCGGAAATGGTCTTTCCCGAATCGGGCACGACCCTGTACAACAGCATTTCACCGCTGCGGCGCGGCCCGCCCCTTTTCTACGGGCGCAGGGGCGGCTCCGTGCTGATTTTCCTGTTCGAGCCGTCGGCGCACATTCGCTTTTCCCATTCCCCCTCGGGCGGGGGCCGCACCGCCGCGGGTGACGACACCAACCCCGCCTGGGATTTCCAGTACCTGATTCCCGGCGCGGAGCAGGGGAAAGAATACGGGTTCCGCGCGCGGCTGGTGTGCAAGCCGTGGAAAGACCGGGCCGATGTGGTTGCGGAGGCCCGCGCCTTCCTTGCGGGGCTTGAGCCGCCGCGGAAGTGAGGGGCGCGAAGGCCCGCCGCCGCGAAACGCTGGCGGCAGCGCGCGCCTTTGGTCTACACTTGGGCGCTGGACGCGCCGTGAACCACCCTGCAAGGAGAGCCCGAATGAAGGCCCGGCTGTTTGGAACGCTGTTGTGCGCCGCGGCGCTTTTCACCGCGCCCGCCGCGCTGCGGGCGGCGGATCAGCCGCAGTGGGGCGAGCGGCACA
>JBHEKP010000372.1:0-39702 GCA_041859375.1 Candidatus Hydrogenedentales bacterium
CTCATAGACTGTGCCGTAAAGGAGCCTTCCGTGACCGGAAAGCTTGCCTGGATTCTGATCATCCTGTTCACCAATGTGATAGGCGCGCTGATTTACTATGTTATCCGCCGTCCCGCGCGCATCCGGGAACATGGCCGGTGAGACGCATGGCATGCAGGGAGAAAAGGAAATGAGATCCATTTGGTGGTTGTGGGCCGGATGTGTGGCGGTGGTGTTTCTGTTATCACCCGCCCATGCGGCGATGCAGTCCATGCAAATGATGCCGCTGGACATCCTGGACGTGGTGGCAACCCCCCATCAGTTTTCGGACGAGTTCCGTTATTCCAGGGATCCGTCTCCGGAATTGGGCGCGCTGGTGCGTCTGGTGGTGCGCCACCGGGATGTTTCCGGGAAAGCCGTCTTTCCGGTGATGCTTTTTAACGGCAGGAAGGCCTCGGAATGGATTGCCTCCGGCGACTGGTCCTGGCATGAAACCCCGGAGAATCTGGGTGCGCCGGACAGTCCCCATGCAATTGCGCCGGGCGCGCTGGCGGTGTTCACCTTCAACGCCGACAAAGCCGCATGGGGCGCGGGAAGCACAGTGGAAATATCCATCGCGGACGGTCCCGGGGGTGCGCCGGAAACTGTGCGGGTTCCAGTCACGCCGGATCCGCTGCGCGTCAGGTCCGTCGTCTGCCTTGCGGCGGAACCCGAAGGCCTCGTGCCGGAGCGGCTGGTCGTGCACCTTTCCAACAGTTCCCCCGAAGCCGCGACGGTGCGCGGGGTGGCTGTGTATCCCCAGATGACCCTTGAATCCCGCGCGGAGGCGCGGATTGAGTGCGTTCCCGCCGATGCGGTGGTGCCTGCGGGTGGGCGCTCTGTGGTGCTGGCGCAAACCGGTCCTCTGCCCCTGCGGCACGGACTGGTTGAAGTGATGCTGGAAACCGCTGACGGCGTGAAAACATCCCGATGGGCGCGGTTGCGCTTCAAGGCCGACCGTTTCGACATCGGTTCCGGCTGGCTGGACATCCCCTCGAAGGAGGGGGTGGTTCCCCTGTTGAGGGAGTCCTACCTGAAGACCCTCAGGCGCATGCACGTCAATCTCATCCATTGCGAAAACGTGCCGGGGTACACCGACGCCACCGGTCCGGAGGGGCTTTACACCCGTTATCCCATGCGGCTGATGGGCGGGTTCGCGGACATCGAGAAATACAACACCGATGAATGGGCGCCGCGCATCCACGGCGTGGACCGGGTGGGCGAGCCGCAGATGGGCCAGAAACCCATGGAGACGTATGAGGCGCTGAAACCCTACGATTCGGCCCGGTATCCCACGACGGTCACCCTGTCCGACGAGGGCGGCTGGCGGCGCTGGGCGGGCCTGTCGGATTTCCCCCACTTTGACTCCTACCGTGTAAGCGCCCCCGCCATGGACGCCTGGCGCAAATATGACCGCTGGGACAAAAAGATCATGTGGGGCGCGCCCCTGGAGGGCATCGGTGCCATGACCAGGTCCCTGCGGGAACTCAGCGAGCCCCTTCCCGTCGCCCTCTGGTCGCAGAACGCGCACGAGGGCTGGCAGGACCAGTTCATGCGGAAACGGCGCAGCCCCACCCCGGATGAAATCATCGCGCAGGCCCACCAGGGGCTGGCAAACGGCGTCATCGGCCTGTACTGGTATTCCCTCCAGTCCTGGTCCCTCCTGAAATACCGTGACGTCATCGAAACCACCACCCGCATCGGCCGGGAAATCCGGCTGCTGGAGGACCTCTATCTCAGCGGCATCGCCACCCATCATGCCCGTCTTGTGCCGGAAGGCAAGCCCTCCGTTGACCTCAACGTCATTGCCGCGCCCAAGGCCACGCTGCTCTTTGCCATGGACCTGGATTATTACCCGGACCATGAGGCGCGGGTGTTTCGATTCAGGGAACCGCGCGGGTTCACTGCGGAATTCCCATTGCCCGGCTGGCTGCGGAACCCGGCTGACCTTTTCCGCGTGGATGCGGACGGCGTCCATGATGTGCAATGGGAAAATACCGGGTCGGGTGTCAGGCTGAATGACACACTGGACCGCACGGCCGTTTATGTCGCCGCCCTGTCCGGTGGGGAGCGGGCCGCGAGGGCCGGAAGGCTCGCGGAACTCAAGGCGGATGAGGCCGCCCTGAATTTCGATCCCGCAAACAATGAGGCTGATTTCACAGTGCTGCTGCATGAGCTGGGATTCGAAAACGTGTCGGAGTTGGAAAAGTTTAAATAGGCGGAAACGCCGGAGCCGGGCAATAAATCAACGAAACCATGGAGCTGAAAATGAAACCACCCAGAGTCTTCCTGCTGATCCTTGCGTTTCTTTCCGTTCCGGTCTTTGCGGCCACTGTGGACGAACTGCCGCCGATCTCGGACGAACAGGCCGCGGACGGCGACTGGCTGGTCTCCCCCCCGGCATGCAGGGCCGCCGTGTACCGCCTGCCGGACGGGGGCATCGCCCTGTCGAACGGACTGCTCCGGCGCAGTTTCCGCCTGTCGCCAAACGCGGCCACGGTGGGGCTCGACAACCCCGTCAACGGACAGCCCTTCCTGCGTGGCGTCAAGCCCGAGGCGGTGGTCACCGTGAACGGGAAGCGCGTCGAGGTGGGCGGGCTGAAGGGGCAGCCAAACTACGCCTTCCTGCGCGCGGACTGGCTGGACATCCTAACCGCCTCCCCGGAGGCGATGCGGTTTGCCGGTTTCCGGGTTGGCCCCGCGGAGGAGCGCTTCGCGTGGAAACGGGTGCGACCCCACGCGCCGGACGCCGTCTGGCCGCCGCGGGGCGTGCGCCTGTCCATGGACTATGCCATGCCGGAAAACGCGGATGAGGCCCTTGCTGGGTTGAAGGTGACCGTCCATTACGAGATGTACGACGGTCTTCCGGTCTACTCGAAATGGATCACCCTCGAAAACGCCGGAAAGGCGGAGGTGACGCTGGACGGTTTTTCCAGCGAAGTGCTGGCGGCGGTGGAGTACAGTTCCGACGTGGAGGACCGGGAGGGCGCGGCACGCCCCCCCGCCATCCATGTGGAGACGGATTATGCTTTCCTCGCCATGAGCGCCCTGAACGCGGGCCGTCACGCGTACAGGTGGATGCCCGATCCCGACTACGAAACACAGGTGAACTATGAGAAAAAGACGCCCTGCCTGCTGGACGTGGGGCCGGACTTGGGTCCCGCCGCGCCTGTCGCGCCGGGCGGAACCTTTGAATCCTTCCGGGCCTTCGTGCTGCCCTTTGACGGCAGCGACCGGGAGCGCAACGGGCTCGCGCTGCGGCGCATGTACCGCACCATTGCTCCCTGGGCCACGGAAAACCCGCTCATGCTCCATGTGCGCCATGCCGACTGGAAGACCGTCCGCAACGCCATTGATCAGTGCGCCGAGACGGGCTTCGAGATGGTCATCCTTTCCTTCGGAAGCGGCTTTGACATCGAGAATGAAAAGGAATCCTACGCGGAACGGATGCGGAAGTACGCCGACTATGCGAAGGGCAGGGGCGTTGAAATCGGCGGCTACTCCCTGCTGGCCTCCCGTTCCATAGACAAGAAAAACGACGTTGTTTCCCCGGAGGGTGAAAAGCCCGCCTTCGGAAACTCCCCCTGCCTGCTCAGCGAATGGGGCCTGGACTATTTCGGCAAACTGCGCCGCTTCTACGAGACCAGCGGTTTCACCCTGCTGGAGCATGACGGTTCCTATCCCGGCGACGCCTGCGCGGCCACGGAACACCCCGGCCACCGGGGCCTTGCGGACTCCCGCTGGACGCAGTGGCGGCATATCACGGATTTCTACCACTGGTGCCGGGGCAACGGCGTTTTCCTGAACGTGCCTGACTGGTATTTCCTGAGCGGCTCGAACAAGACCGGCATGGGCTACCGTGAGACCAATTGGAGCCTGCCCCGCGACCAGCAGATCATCCACACCCGCCAGAACATCTACGACGGCACCTGGGAAAAGGCCCCGAGCATGGGCTGGATGTTTGTGCCCCTCACCGAGTACCACGGCGGCGGCGCGGCGGCCACCATCGAGCCGCTGGACGCGCACATGGACCACTATGAGCGCATGCTCACCGGCAATCTGGCCTTTGGCGTGCAGGCCTGCTACCGGGGACCGAAACTCTACGACACGGAGCGGGTGCGCGACATGGTGCGGAGCCGGGTCGCCTGGTACAAGGAGCACCGTGACATTCTGGAAAGCGATCTCATCCACGGCCGCAGGGCCGACGGGCGCGATGTGGACTGGATGCTCCACGTGAACCCCGCCCTGAAGACCAGGGCCATGCTCGTCGCCTTCAATCCGCTGGATGCGCCCGTGGAGCGTGAGCTGAAAGTGAACCTCTACTATTCCGGCCTGACGGACAAGACGGTTGTCAGTGGTGAGGACGGGAGGGCGGAGACCTTGGAACTGGCGCGGGACCACACCGTCCGCGTGCGCGTGTCATTACCCCCGCAGGGATTCACGTGGCGCGTTTTCGAATAAACGCGCTACCCGTCAAAAAGATCCCCCGTTTTTCCAACGGGCCTGGCACCCGCCGACCTCAGCGCGCCGGCCAGGGCCGTTTCATCGAACGTGTTCTGCCGGTAAAGAGACCGTAGTTCCGCGAGGAGCCCCGCGGGCAGGCGAGAATGCCCCGAGGCGAACACGGGCTTTCCCTGGGCCAGCGCCTGCCGCGCCGTTTCAATGCTGCCGCCGGTCTTGCGCGGTTCGATGACGCACACGACCCGTGACAAGGCGGCAATGATCCGGTTGCGCGCCACCGCTGCCGGGCCCTGCCACGGCGCGGCGGGGTGGACCTCGGCGCAAAAGGCCATCCGGTCCTCCTCCAGCGCCTTTTCCCAGTGCGGCGGCGGGGTGTGGGTGAAAAGTCCCTGTGGAAGCGCGCACACCGTTGCGCCGCCCGCCGCAAGCGCCGCGTCATGGGCGGCGCTGTCCACGCCCTGCGCGCCGCCGCTAACCACCGTGTGCCCCTCCCGCACAATCAGTGTTGCGCAGTCCCGTGCCGTGCGGATTCCCCGGCCCGAGGGCGCGCGGGTGCCCACCACGCCGCCGGTGCGTTGTTTGTGGAGGAGTTCGGCGTTTCCCCGGACAAACAGCAGGGGCGGCGCGTTGTCCCCCAAACACTCAAGCAGGGCTTTGGGATAATCCGCCATGCCCGCGGCTATGGCGCGCATGTTCCGCTCCAGGGCAAGCTCAATTGTTTTAAGCGCGTCTTTGCGCAGTTTTGCGCCGCATTCCGCAACGGGCGCAAGCAGTGCGGGGTCCATACCCGCCCGCGCGAGTTCGGACGGTGCCGTCTCCAGCACGCGCGCGGGGGTGACACCGGCATGGCGCAGCGCCCGCAGCAGGCGGTGCAGCGTCTTGCGGCCCGTGCCGCGGACCCCCGCCAGCGCCAGCACGGCGGCGGCGTCTTCAATGGTGGTTATGTTGGCGTTCTTGCTCGTCAAGGGTTTTCTTCCCCGCTGACAGCATGGTACCATGGCCGAAGAACGGGTTAAAACAGGACAAGCCGGGCGGATAACATTGGCGAACCAGCTTCCAAAGGATTTTTTCACCGGGGCCACGCTGTGCGCCCACCAGGTTGAGGGCGGTGACTTCGCCAGCGATTGGTGGCGCTGGGAACAGCGGTCGGGTCGCATCGCGGAAGGGGCCACTTCGGAGGTGGCCGCCGATCATTTCAACCGTGTCGCGGCGGACATGGCCCTTGCCCGCAAAATCGGCATGAACGCGCTGATGGTGTCCCTGTCCTGGGCGCGCGTGCAGCCGGAGCGGGGCCTTTTCGATAATGCCGCGCTTGCCCATTATGCGCGGGTGTTTCAAACCATGACCGGGGAGGGAATCACGCCCGTGGGTGTGCTCTTTGAGCATGCCGCGCCCGACTGGTTCACCTCGGCGGGGGGGTGGTCAGCCCCGGATTCGGTGGCGTTGTTCCGGGATTATGCGCAACGGGTGGCGGAACACGCTGGGGGCGCATGCTCCTGGTGGATTCCGCTGATGGAGCCCGCCTACTGGCTTGAAAAAACCGGCAGTCTTGGGCAGTGGCCCGGGCTGAAACCCGGACGGGGTGTGTGCCGCCGCGCGATGGACAATCTGGTTGCTGCGCACCATGCGGCGGCAACGGCGCTCAAGAATGCCGGTGCCTCCGCGTCCGTGGGCCTGTCCACCCGCGCCTTTGCCTTTGAGCCCCATGACCCCGGCAGCCCCTGGGATTTAAAAACGGCCCGCCGCGAACAGGATCGGCTCAACAACCAGTACTTGAACAGGGTGCTGGCGGTGAAGGAGGGGGCGGCTCCGGACTTCCTTTCAATGACCTGGGGCGGTGCGGGCTTGGTCCGATTTTCCCCCCTGGCCGTGCGCCGGGGCTTTGCCCGCATCGTGGATGGGACTGCACGCGATGCCGCGCCGGATCTGCTTCCGGTGACATCGTCCGGGTTTGACGAGGCGCTCATGTCTTTCCAACCCTTCGGCCTGCCTGTGCTGGCGGTGCTGCCCTGCCCGGCGTTGGACGACGCCGCGCGGTGTGTGCTTCTCCGGGACCACCTCTCGGTGTTGCTGTCAAGGTTGGGGCCGGAGCCGTCCGCGTCCGTGCGGGGCGTGTTTTTCCGTTCGCTGCTGGATGGCTTTGAATGGGAGCACGGTTTCACCCGGCGTTCCGGGCTGGTGCATGTGAATTGGGCGGACCAGGCGCGCACCCCCAACAACAGCGCGTGGCTCGCGCGCGATTTCGCCGCGCACGGGGAACTGAAGGCGGGGGTGCTGCGCCGCTGGTGTCCCGTTGACGGCGACAAGGAGTGAATCATGATACTGGCGGTTGAGGGCGGCGGCACGAAAACACGCGCCGGTCTGTATTCCGAATCCGGGGAACTGCTGGCGGAGACGGAGGCGGGTCCGGCCAACCCCGCCGCCTACGGGGTGGATGCGGTGGTGGGCGCGCTTTCTGCTGTCGCGCGGGGGCTTGTGGGCGATCGCGCCGGAACACTCACAATCTGCGCGGGATTGGCCGGGGCCGGACTCGCGGAGGTGCGGGAGGCGGTGGCGGCCGCGTTGGGCGCGGCAACCGGCGCGGAAAGGGTGGTGGTCACCACCGATTTGCATCCCGTGCTCTTTGCCAACGCCGGACCGGGTTCGGGGGTGCTGGTCATCGCGGGCACCGGCTCGGGGGTGCTGGCGAAGAACAGGCATGGCCGGGTGCTGAAGGTGGGCGCGCGCGGCGCGGTCTTCGGCGACGACGGCGGCGCCTACCGCGTGGCCGTGGAGGGGCTGCGCGCGGCTGCGGCGATGCGCGACGGGCTGGGGCCGGACACCTCGCTGGCGGAACTGCTGCCGCCCGCCGCCGGACTGCGCGATTTTGACGAATTCGCGGTGTGGACCGGCGGCGCGGGAAAGCGGGAGGTTGCGGCGCTGGCGCGGGTGGTGTCCGCGGCGGCGGAGGCGGGGGATTTCGTGGCCCGCGCCTGCCTGGATGATCAGGCGCGGCGGCTGGCCGCCCAGGCCGTGGCGGCGGTGGAGCGGATGGAACTTGGGGCGGGTGCACGCCTGTTTCTGCATGGCGCGCTGATTGAACAATGCGGCTCTTTCCGGAAGGCTTTTTGCGAGTCGGTGGATCAGTATCTGGAA
The DNA here is from genome assembly GCA_041859375.1 of Candidatus Hydrogenedentales bacterium. Lineage (GTDB taxonomy): Bacteria > Hydrogenedentota > Hydrogenedentia > Hydrogenedentales > CAITNO01 > JBHEKP01. The sequence goes on from JBHEKP010000372.1 coordinate 7,615, forward strand.
GCCCAGTTCATGGACTGCGCCTTGGGGGGGCATGCCGCCGTTCATGAGTGCTTCCGCCGGGAGACACCGGCGGGGGACTGGTTTTTTGAATGGCAAAAAGGCGGGGGGGGCGTGGTGGAGTCGTTGCCGCCCACTGAGCGGCGGATGGCTGGGGAAAAAACGCTCGACACCATGGACGCCCTCGGAATCGTGCGGTTCATGAACCGGCTTGACGCGGCCCTGCCTTCCGTGGTGGCCCGCGAGGAGGAGTCTGTCGCCGCCGCCGTGTCCGCCGCCGCCGCCGCACTGGGGCGGGGCGGGCGCATTGTCTATTTCGGCGCGGGCACCAGCGGACGTCTGGGCGTGCTGGACGCCTCGGAATGTCCGCCCACCTTCGGGGTGGACGCGGACAGGGTGATCGGCCTGATTGCCGGGGGGGATGCCGCCCTGCGCAGCAGCATCGAGGGCGAGGAGGACAACCGGGATGCGGGGGCGGCGGAGGCGGCGGGGATTGGCGCCGGTCCACTGGACGTGGTCGTGGGCATCGCCGCTTCTGGAGGCACCCCCTATGTGGGCGGGGCGTTGGAGGAGGCAAAACGCCGGGGGGCAATGACCGTGCTGTTGTGCTGCAATCCCTCCCCAGCCATCGAAGCGGACATCATGATATGTCTGGCTACCGGGCCCGAGGCGCTCACCGGCTCCACCCGGCTCAAGGCGGGCACCGCCACCAAGATGGTGCTGAACATGATTTCCACCGGGGCCATGGCCCTGTCCGGATACGTCCACCGCGGGCTCATGGTGGAAATGCGCCCCACCAACGCGAAGCTGCGCCGGCGCGCCGCGCGCATGGTGGACGCTTTGACAGGGGTGGGGGGGCCGGCGGCGGAAGCGTTGCTCGCCGATGCCGGATGGTCCATACCTGCGGCGGTGGTGATGGCCGCCTTTTCATGCGGCGCGGACGAGGCCCGCGAAAAATTGCGGCCCCACGGCGGCCACCTTGGGGGGATTTTCGGGAAGTGACTTCGCACGGGGCCAAATTGTCCGCCGTTCTGCCGGTCATGGCGGCGTGTTTGATTTCCGCCCATGGATTTTGCGCGGACGGCGGGCCTTCCATCATTGACGTCACGTCATTGCAGCTTTCCCTGCGTTATGGTGTCTTTGACAATGCCGCCGTGGTGGTGTCGGGACAGCCCGTGCAGGTGCGCTGCGGCGGCAAAGGAATGACCCTTCAGCCCGGCACGTGGCGTTTTGTCCTTGCCAAGGCTTCCCCCGCAAAAAGCCGTTGGCATGTGTTTCCAAAGACATTTCCGGTGGATCAGTCCGCTGAAGTGTCCGCCTATGTCAAGGAATGGAAACAAAAGGGGTACCAGCCGGAGGTGCTGACCTTTGGCCGTTCCTTTGCGCTTCCGGGCGGGGGAAACCTGGACAACCGGATGCGCTGGGTGTCCCTGGCAAGACTGGACACGGAAGCGCAGGCGGACGCGCTCAAAAAGAAACTTTCGCGGGAAGAGGTGTGGGCATGGTCCCGGGTGGAGATGACGGCGGAGGGGGCCGGCGAAATCTTGATTTCCTCCGCCTCGGGGGGGAAGGGATGGCGGGGAACAGCACCCCTGACCCTGGCTTTTGAGGGAGCAGTGACCCTGGATGGCAATGGGGGAGGGGCGGATAAAAAAGCGCTTGCCGGAAAAACTTTTGCCGGTCCCCTGACCCTTCGTGTGGGGCTTGGGGGAAAACTGGAAGTGCTGGGGCGGTTGCCCCTGGAGACCTATCTCAGGGGGGTGCTTCCCGCAGAAATGCCCGCCAAATGGCCGCTGGAGGCGTTGAAAGCGCAGGCGGTGGCGGCGCGGAGCGAAATTTTGGCCGCCCTTGGCGGTAAAAACCACCTGGAGGGCTTTGATTTCACCATTACGGAACTGGACCGTGCCTATGGCGGCATCGGCTGCCATGAACCGGGACCGGATCAGGCGGTCCGGGACACAGCCGGGCTGGTGCTGAAGACCGGGGACCTAAAAATCGCCACCACGGTGTTTTCCGCCTGTTGCGGGGGATGGTCGGAGAACAACGAGGTGGTATGGGCGGGGCCTGCCAACGCAAACCTGCGGTCCCGTCCGGATTTTTCCCCGTCCGCCGCGCCCAAAATCATCCCCCAGTCCGCCGCTGACCTGAAAAAGTTCCTCTCCTCGGCGCCCCCCGCTTTCTGTGATTCCCACAAAGATTTCAGATGGCGCAAAAAGTTTACTTCTTCCGAATTGAGCATTCTTGTCAATAAATGTTATACTGTGGGGGAGGTAAAAAGCGTCACTGAGACGGAGCGCGGGCCCGGCGGACGCCTGAAAGTTGTGACCATCCAGGGTGCAAAGGGCACGGTCCGTGTGGAACGGGAACTGGCGATTCGTCAGACCTTCGGCGGATTGCCAAGCGCATTGTTTGTAATTATTCCGGAAAATGTGAATAATAAGACCAAGTCTTACACCTTTATTGGCGGTGGGCGCGGCCACGGGGTGGGCCTTTGCCAGCAGGGCGCGCGTTCCATGGCGGAAAAGGGGCTTGGCTTTCGGGATATTTTGAAACAGTATTTTTCCGGGGTGGACATCGAAAGGGTGACACCATGAACCTTGAAGAGATTCGGGAGAAGAGGGCAAGGTTCGGCATCGGGCTCATGTCCGGCACCTCGAGTGACGGGGTGGATGCCGCGCTGGTGCGCATCAAGGGAACGGGACCGGGGCTGGTCATGAAGCTGGTGGCGCACCAGACCTTTCCCTATGACACGGACCTGCGCAACCGCCTGCTTGCGGAGCACATGAGCGCGAAGGATGTGTGCCTGCTCAACTTCGAGCTGGGCGACCGCATGGCCGAGGCCGCGCTGACCATGCTGGACATCGCCTCGGACGAGCAGGTCGAGGTGGACTATGTCGCCATCCACGGCCACACGGTGGGCCATTACCCGCCGGGTTCGGGTTCCGAGCGGGTGGGGACGCTGCAAATCGGCGAGCCCGCCATCATCGCGCACCGCACCGGCAAAGTGGTTGTTTCCGACTTTCGGCCCCGCGACATGGCCGCCGGCGGCCAGGGGGCGCCCCTTGTCCCCTATGCCGACTGGCTGCTGTTCCGACGCGACGACCGCACCACGGTGTGCCTGAACATCGGCGGCATCGCGAACATCACCGTAGTGTCCCCGAATTTCGAGGACATGCTCGCCTTTGACACCGGCCCCGGCAACATGGTGATTGACGGCGCGGTGCGCCTGCTCTCCCGAGGCACCCGCATGTTCGACGAGAACGGCGAGGCCGCGCTCCGGGGCAAGGTGATTGACGAATTCCTTGAGTACCTCCTGAGCGACAGTTATTTCACAAAGGATCCGCCCAAGAGCACCGGGCGCGAGCGCTTCGGCGTGGATGTGTACCTGCGCGACGCGCTGGCCAACCGGCGCGACCACTCCTACGAGGACCTGGTGGCCACCGTGACCCAGGCGGTGATTCAGAGCATTGCGGACGCCTTCAAGCGGTATGTGGCCCCCAAGTATGACGTGTCGCACATGATCGTCGGCGGCGGCGGCGCGATGAACAACGCCATCATGCTCGGCCTGCGCCGCGCGCTCCCGGAAACGAAGATTTTCATCAGCGACCAGGTGGGCATCTCCTACGACGCCCGCGAGGCCATCGCCTTCGCCATCCTCGGCAACGAGACCCTCTGCGGAACCCCCGCAAACGTGCCCCAGGCGACCGGAGCCTCGGGACGGGTCCTGCTCGGAAAAATCACGATGCCCTGAGGCGGCTGAACCACGGAAAACTGAAATGATAGACAAGCAGCTTCTTGAAATGCTGGTTTGCCCGGAGGCGAGGACGTCCCTGCGCCTTGCCGACGAGGCGCTGATGGCGCGGGTCAACGCGGCCATCGACGCGGGCACCCTGAAAAACCAGGGGGGCGAGGCGGTCACCGTCCGCGCCGACGCTGGGCTGGTGCGGGAGGACGGTGCGGTGCTGTACCTGGTCCGCGACGACCTTCCCGACATGCTCCCCGAGGAGGCGGTCCGGCTCGACCAGCTCGGCTGACTTCCCGCCACCCCACCCAAAAACTGTTCCGCGCGCCGCGCGGAATCAACCCCCCGGACGGGCCATGGGCAAATCCAGCCGAAAAAAAGACACGCGTTTTCTTGCGGGCCACCAGCGAAGCTGGCTGTGGGGCCGTCATCCGGTGGTGGAGGCGCTGGAGGCGGGGCGCTGGCCCGTTGCCGAACTGTACCTTTCATCGGCCCTTTCCCCGGATGCCGCCGGGCATGCCGCCACGCTTGCGCGCGGCATGGGCGCGCTGGTGGAGACGGTTTCACCGGAGCGCCTCCGTGAGCTGGGCCATGCGGAGGACCACCAGGGCTATCTGGCGCGCATGGGGCCCTTCCCCTATGCCGCCGTTGGCGGGGTCTTGGAGGATGCCCGCCTTTGCGGCGACGGTGCGCCGCCCCTTTTCCTGGTGCTGGATGCGGTTCAGGACACATTCAATTTTGGCGCAATCATCCGCAGCGCCGAGGCGCTCGGCGCGCGCGCGGTGTTTGTGGGCGCAACCGGGCAGGCCGGTGTGAACAGTCTTGTCGCGCGCGCTTCCGCGGGCGCGGTGAACCGCATTCCAGTGGCCGAAACGGATGATTTGCCGGGGCTGGCCCGGACCCTCCGGGAGCGCGGTGTGTTTGTGGCGGCGGCGGATGAGAAGGAGGGCGTTCCCTGCGCCGGATGTGATTTTCGTCGGCCCTCCGCGCTGGTGCTCGGCAACGAGGGCCGGGGTGTCGGGGCCGTGCTTGCCGCCGAATGCGACGGCAGGGTGCGCATTCCCATGGCCGGGGGGATCGCCTCGCTGAATGTCGCCGCCGCCGCCGCCGTGCTTTTGTACGAGGTGTGGCGGCAAAAGCACGGTTGATTCCCGGCGCGGGGCGCCTCCGGGGATGCCCCGGCCCCCCTTGTTAAGGTATACTACCGTCCGCGCTGTTCCGGCGCGCCAACCCTTCAACACAGGAGCACATCACCGTGAAAATCTGCATGGCGGGCGCCTGCGGCCGTATGGGCCGCCGAATACTCGAGATGGCCGCGGCCGCGGAGGACATTGAGATTGGCGGAGCCTTTGACATCCCCGCAAATGCGGGCGTGGAAATCACCGCCGGGCTTGAATGCGGCCGTCCGGTCACGGTGACGGTGAGCGGCGACGCCGCCGCGGGCCTGGCAAACGCCGATGTGCTCATTGATTTCACCATGCCGGAGGCCTGCCTCGCCAACGCCCGCACCGCCGCCGGGATGGGCATTCCCGTGGTGATTGGCACCACCGGCCTTTCCGCCGCGCAAATTGCGGACCTGCGCGTGCTGGCGGAAAAAATTCCCGTGGTGCACGCCCCGAACATGAGCGTCGGCGTCAACCTGCTCTTCAAGCTCACCGCCGAGGTGGCCGCCATCCTCGGGCCGGAGTACAACATTGAAATTGTGGAGGTGCACCACAACCAGAAAAAGGACAGCCCCAGCGGCACGGCGGTGCGCCTTGCGGAACGGGCTGCGGAGGCCCTGGGCTGGGACTATTCAAAGGACGCCGCCCACGGGCGCGAGGGTATTGTCGGCGCGCGCCCGGAGCGTGAAATCGGAATGCACGCCGTGCGCGGCGGTGATGTCGTGGGCGAGCACACGGTTAGTTTCATCGGCAGGGGCGAGCGGGTGGAACTGGTTCACAAGGCCCACAACCGGGACAATTTCGCCCGTGGCTCGCTGGTGGCGGCCGGGTTTGCGGTGAAGGCCGCGCCGGGACTCTATGACATGCAGGATGTTCTGGGCCTAAAATAGCCGCCTGAAAAGGGTTGCGGCATGACTGTCGTGCCGTGCGGCGCGGCCTCTGTTTGCTTGGTTGTGAAACGGTGTGATAGAGTTACGCCGTTTTTTCGGCCTAAAAACGCCCGGACGGCGATCCGTCCGGTGTGTGTGGTTTTTCACGGGTTTCAGCGGATTCATCCCCACTGGGAGGCACTGCGACATGCAGGATTTCATGCGCAAGCATCGCAAGTTGATTTTGGGTTTCATCATTTTGGTCATCGCCGTGCCGTTTATCTTCTTTTTCGGCATGCCGACGGGCCAGAATAACGCCGACGGCCCCCAGGACAGGGAAATCATGAGCATCGGCGGGGTGCCCGTCACCGAATCCGAATTCAGGCGCAATCTTGACTCCGCCGCCCAGATGATGGCCAGAAACGGCCAGGAGCGGCCCACCTACAAGGAGCTTGACGAGTCCGGCATGGTGAAGACCATCGTGGACCAGCTTGTTGACTCCTCCCTGATCTCCGTGCAGGAGGGGACCCGCAGGTTTGATGTTAAGGAGTCCCTGCTGCAGGAGCAGTTCAAAAAGTGGGATGTCTTCAAGGACGACAAGGGCAATTTCAATCCGGCGGCCTACAATGAGTGGGTGAAGCAGACCAACGACTGGACGGCGCTCTACGACGAGATTGAGAAGAGCATGTCCCGCCAGGTGTACCTGTCCATGGCGCTGGCGCCCTCCCGCCGCGTGCTTGACAGCGCGATCGAGGAGGAATTGATCGCCGACAACACCAAGATGTCCATCAAGTACGTGAAAATCGAGCCCCCGGTGACCCCCACCGAGGAGGAGATCCAGAAGCAGTACAATGAAAACCAGGAGAAATACCGCAAGCCGTCCACGAATGTGGCGGAGATGGTCGCCTTCTCCCTGGTCCCCGATGTGCCGCAAAAGGCGCTTGACGCGGTCAACGAGGCGCGGGGCGGCGCGGACTTCGCGGAAATGGTCAAGAAGTATTCGGATGTGACCGTTCCCGAGGGCGGTGATCTCGGCTGGCGCGCTGTCGAGGAGAACGCCGCGGCCCACATTCAGCCCATGTTCACCCTTCCCGTCGGCCAGGTCAGCGATCCCGTGGCCGGCCCGACGGGTTACTTCATTTACAAGGTGGACGAGGAGCGCGTCAACGACGCCGGCGTCCGGGAGGTGCACGCCCGGCAGATCGTCGTGAACGCCGCCCTGCCCGAGGCGAAGCGCGCCGAGCTTGACGCCAAGGCGGCGCAACTAGCCGCCAAGGCGCGGACGACCGACCTCGCCACCGCCGCCGCGGAGGCGGGCCTGCCCGTTGTGCGCACCGGCGCCTTCACCACCGCAAGCATGGAAATTGAAAACGTGGCCCGCGCCGACGTGCCCATGTTCCGCGGCGCCATGGCCAACCAGAAGGATGACAAGCTGTTTGATCCCATCCCCGCCCGGCAGAACATCTATGTCGGCAGGGTGGTTGAGTCGGTTCCCGGCGAAATCCCCCCGATGGAGGAAGTCCGCCCGACCGTGACAAACGATGTGATCAACGCCACCAAGCGCTCCGACGCCTACAAAAAGCAGGTGGAGGATCTTTCGGCGCGCATCAAGAAGGAGGCCGCGAACATTGATGAGATTCCGGCAAAGTTCCCGGAACTCCAGGCGGAGGTGAAACAGACCACCGCCCCCTTCACCCGCAAGGACATGCTGTACCAGCAGCAGATATTCCTCCAGAGCAGCGATATTTATGATCGCCTCGGCAAGGCCGAGCCCGGCACAATGGCGGGGCCCCTGTCCGGCATGCTTGGCGACACGTGGTTTGTGCAGCTTGTGGAAAAGACCCCGCCCACCGACGAGGAAAAGGCCAACTGGGCGGAGGAGCGCAAGACCCGCCGCGAGCAGGCTGTGCGCATGGGTGAATACGGATTCCTCTCCGACTACACAAAGAACCTGCGCGAGCGCATGCTTGCAAGCGTGAATTTCACCCAGAACAACGACGCCATTGACGAGATCCTTGGCCGCGGAAAGTACGCCCCCGAACCGGAAGGCGAGGGTGAGGGGGAAGGCGGGGCCGCCGCGCCCGCCGCGGCTCCGGCTGCGGAGTCTGCGCCCGCCGCGGCTCCGGCTGCGGAGTCCGCTCCGGCCGCTGCGCAGCAGTAGCGCGGAAGGCCGAAATATTTCATCCTTTGGCTTGGTTTCCGGGACCGGGGAAGGGGCTGTTCAGGTACGGTTCGGCCCATGCCGCGCGCGTGATGAGGGCGCGCGGAGAGCAGGAAAGGATAGAGCCATGGAAAAGGTGTTGATTATCGGTTCCGGCCCCTCCGGGTACACCGCCGCATTGTATTGCGCCCGCGCCGACATGAACCCCCTGGTGATGGAGGGCGAGTTGAGCAAGGACATCCTGCCCGGCGGACAGTTGATGACTACCACCGAGGTGGAAAACTTCCCCGGGTATCCGGAGGGGGTCTCCGGCCCCGCCATGATGGACGACTTCAAAAGACAGGCCGGGCGTTTTGGCGCGCGCTTTGTCTACAAGACCGCCACCAGGGTTGACTTCTCCGCGCGCCCCTTCAGGGTCTGGTCCAACGATGAGTTGTTCGAGGCGGAGGCCGTAATTATCGCCACCGGCGCGAGCGCCCGCTACATGGGCCTCCCGTCGGAGGAGGCCTTTTTGAACAGGGGCGTTTCCGCCTGCGCCACCTGCGACGGCGCGCTGCCCAGGTTCAGGGGCCGCCCCGTGGTGGTGGTCGGCGGCGGCGACACGGCCATGGAGGAGGCCATGTTCCTCACCAAGTTCGCGGAAGTGGTGCATATCGTCCACCGCCGCGACAAGTTCCGCGCCAGCAAAATCATGGGCGAGCGCGCCGTGAACCATCCGAAAATCAGGGTGGAGTGGAATTCCGTCGTGGATGAAATCCACGGCAACGACACCGAGGGCGTGACCGGCGTGCGCCTCCGCGACGTGAACACGGGCGCGGTCCGCGACCTCGCCTGCGCCGGTTATTTCGCCGCCATCGGCCACAAGCCCAACACGGAAATCTTCGCGGGCGTTCTGGAGTTCGACGAGTCCGGCTATCTGGTGACCAGGCCCGACAGCACTTACACAAAGATTCCCGGCGTGTTCGCCTGTGGCGATGTGAAGGACAAGGTCTACCGCCAGGCGATTACCGCCGCGGGAAGCGGATGCATGGCCGCGTTGGACGCGGTGCGGTGGCTCGAGGCGCAGGAGGGGTGACCCCGCCCGCCGTGCGGGTCCGCATCCTCCGCCAACGCCAAGGAGGAAGGGCGTCATGGGACTGTTTTCTTCCCGTCTGACCGCCAGGGAGATGGCGCCGATGTGCCGGCAGCTTGCCACCTCCTACGATGCGGGCATACCCATTCTGCAGGGCCTCGCCCTGGCGGCCCGCCATTCCGCCTCCTCCAAGGTGCGCGGTCTGCTCGGCCGCATCCATGCGCGCATCCGGAAGGGCGCGACGCTCATGGACGCCGCCAGGGTCGAGCAGAAGCTGCTCCCCGATTTCTTTGTCGAGGTGCTCGGCGCGGGTGAAACCGGCGGACACCTGGACGTGATGCTGCGCGACCTGGCGGACTATTACGAGGATCAGGCCGCCATGAAGCGCACCGTTGTGGTGGCCATGGTCTACCCGGGCATGCAGCTCGCCGCCGCCTGGTTCCTGGGCACCTTCGCCCTGCGCATCATCCCCTTTGTCGGCGGCGGCCGGGGCGATTTTTCGCTTGAGGCGTATTTCCGCAGCTATCTGCTCTTTCAGGCCGGGGCGCTTTCCATCGCCGCCCTCGCCTTCGCCGCCATGGTGGTGCTGGCGCGGCTCGGCCTGTACGAGCATGTGACAGGCTTCGTGAAAACATTCGTCTGGCCAATCCGCACCATCAGCCGCCGCTTCGCCCTGGCCCGTTTTTTCAGGGGCATGTCCCTGCTGGTGGGCGCGGGCATCGACATCCGCCAGTGCATCCAGCGCTCCGCACGGCTGACGATGAACCCCTACATGGAGCGCGACCTGCTTCAGGCGGTTCCCGTGGTCGCCCGGGGCGGCACCCTTGTGGAGGCGTTTTCAAGGGTCAAGTGCGTGAGCAGTGTGGGCCGCGAAATGCTGGCCGTGGGTGAACAGTCGGGAAACCTGGAGTTTTCCCTGAAAAAAGTTTCCGACTACCATTTTGAGGAGGCCCGCGCCGCCGTGCGCAGCGCCATGACCATCGGGGGGGTGCTTGTGCTCTTGCTGGTGGGCGGCCTGATCGGGTACATTGTCATTTCCTTTTACGCGGGCTTGTACAGCAATCTTGGGATTATGTGATGAAGGCGACGGGCGGTATGGAGCAGGCTGCAATGAATCCGGAACAGACACTGGAGGCCGAACCCAGGGACAGGACGAAACTGCTTTGGGCCGGAGTTTTGGCGCTGATAGTGATTATGGCCGCGGGCATCTGGTTCAGCCAGCGCCCCAAGCCCAACACGTCAAGCGTGCGGGCGCGGCACATCCTCATCAAATACTCCCCGACCGATTTGGTGGAGCGGAACCGCGCCATGGAGCGCGCCCTGGAAATCCGGGAAAGGCTGCTCAATGGCGGGGACTTTGCCGCCCTTGCCCGCCAGTATTCGGAGGATCCCATGTCCTCGCGGCGGGGCGGGGATTTGGGTTGGGCGCCGAAGGGGGTCTTTGACAAGGCGTTTGAGGAGTATTGCTGGCAGGGTGAAGTGGGCAAAATCAGCGACATCATCAGCACTCAGTTCGGTTTCCACATTATCCAGATCACCGACCGCCATGTCTCCGAGGCCGAACTGTACGAGCAGGAGCTGGACCGCCGCACGCTGGAGGAGGAGAAGAAGAGAAGCGGGGCGGGCGGGGCCCCGGCGTCCCCGTCCCCCGATCCCGCGCGGTAGCGGGGAACCCCACCAAGGAGGTTTTTGATGGCCTGTGAGGCGACAGCATACGCGCGCGCGGGGTTGATGGGAAACCCCTCCGACGGGTATTTCGGCAAGACGCTGAGCGTGGTGATCCGTGATTTTTCCGCCAAAGTCAGCCTCTATGAAAGTCCCGAGGTCGAGATTGTCCCCAGTTTTCAGGACCGCTCCAAATATGCGGGCATCCGCGAACTGGTCGACGACGTCATCAGCAACGGCTATTACGGCGGCATCCGGCTGATGAAGGCGGCCGTGAAGCGGTTTTACGATTACTGCCGGGAAAACGGCATTTCCCTCGCGGATCGCAATTTTTCCATCCGCTACCGTTCCACCATTCCCCGGCGTCTTGGTTTGGCGGGCTCCAGCGCGCTGGTCACGGCCACCATCAAGTGCCTCATGGAATTCTACGACGTGGACATTCCCAAGCCGCTCCTGCCGGGGTTGATCCTCAGTGTGGAGACGGACGAGCTGGGCATTGCCGCGGGCCTGCAGGACCGGGTCATCCAGGTGTACGAAGGTGCCGTTTTCATGGACTTCAGCCGGGAAATCGTGGAGCGCCAGGGCCACGGCGACTATGAGGAGCTGGATCCCGCACTCCTGCCGCCGTTGTTCATCGCCTACAGGCAGGATCTGGGCGAGGGTTCGGAGGTCATTCACAACAATGTGCGCCAGCGCTGGCTGGACGGCGACCCCGAGGTGATCGCGGCGATGCGGGATTTCGCCTCCTACGCGCAGGAGGCGCGCGATCTGGTCGTTGCGGGAAGGGGCATGGAAATCGGCCCGCTCATGGACAAAAATTTCGCGCGCCGCCAGACCATCTTCAAGCTGGATCCGCGCAATGTGGAAATGGTCGGGGTGGCCCGGTCCGTGGGCGCCCACGGCAAATTCGCCGGCTCCGGGGGGGCCATCGTGGGCATGTACTACGACGAGGCCATGTACGCCCGGCTCCGTGATGCCATGGCCCGCATCGGTGTGGCGGTGGTGAAGCCGCGCATCGAGGCGTATTGACCATCCATGGCCACCCTCTATTTCATCGCCACGCCCATCGGCAACCTTGAGGACATCAGCCACCGCGCGCTGCGCGTGCTGGGCTTGGTGGACGCCGTGGCGTGCGAGGACACCCGCGTCACCTGGCGCATTTTTGAGCGCTACGGGATTAAACCGCCGGAAACCCGCTTCTCATGCCATGAGCACAACGAGGAGCAGGCGGCGAAACGGGTGATGGGACTGCTGGACGCGGGGCAGTCCGTCGCCCTCTGCACCGACGGCGGCCACCCCGGCATCAGCGATCCGGGTTACCGGCTTGCGGCGCTGTGCCATGAGCGCGGCCACCGGCTGGAGGTCATCCCCGGACCAAGCGCCGCCACCACCGCGCTGGTGGCCTCGGGCCTGTCCACCTCCAGTTTCACCTTCAAGGGTTTTCCCCCGCGCAAATCGGGCCAGCGCCGCCGCTTTTTTGCCATGGACCGGGATTTGCCCCACACGCTCATCGTTTACGAATCCCCCTTCCGGGTCGGCCAGTGCCTGGCCGACGCCCATGCGGCGCTGGGCAACCGGCTGGCGGCGGTGTGCCTGGAGCTGACCAAGAAATTCGAGGCGGTCCACCGCGGCTGGCTCGCCGACCTTGCCGGGCAGTTCAAGGGCAAAGAGGTGAAGGGCGAGGTGACCATCGTCATTTCGGGGAACAATCCCAAGTTCCGCAGCGGTGATGACACCGGAAGCGACGACGGGTTTGACGGGGAGGAAGACGGCGGCGACGGGGGGGATGACGGGGAAATGGCGTCCCGGGGCTGAATCGGCGGCGGGGTTAATGCTATGCTACTGCCGTTTCCCCGGCGCGAACACGGGGTGTGCGTCCGCGTTTAACCTGTGGCAGTCTCCTGCCTGGAAAGAGTGACCATGCGCAACGAAGGCATCATCAACCGCTACCGCAGCCACATGCCGGTGTCGGATGACACCTGTGTCATCACCCTGAACGAGGGTTCGACCCCGCTGGTCGCTGCCTACAACCTCAGCGCCGCCATCCATCCGAAACTGGAGATTTACCTGAAGTACGAGGGGCTGAACCCCACCGGCTCCTTCAAGGACCGGGGCATGACCATGGCCATCACCAAGGCGGTGGAGGAAAAGTACGAGGTGGTCATGTGCGCATCCACGGGCAACACCTCGGCCTCGGCGGCGGCCTATGCCGCGCGCGCGGGCATCAAGTGCGCCGTGCTCATCCCGGAGGGGAAGATTGCCTTCGGAAAACTGTCCCAGGCGATGATTCACGGCGCGAAGGTCATCCAGATCAAGGGCAACTTTGACGACGCGCTCAACCTGGTCCGCCGCATCTGCGACAACTTCCCCGTGGCGCTCGTGAATTCGGTGAACCCCTACCGCATCGAGGGCCAGAAAAGCGGCGCGTTTGAGATCATAGACGACTTCGACGGCACGGCCCCCGACTTCCAGGCCATGCCCGTGGGCAATGCGGGCAACATCACCGCCTACTGGAAGGGTTACAAGGAATACCACGCCTGCGGCAAGAGCGACACCCTCCCGAAAATGCTCGGGTTCCAGGCTGCCGGTTCCGCGCCCATCGTGCTCGGTCATCCGGTGGAAAAACCGCAGACCTTCGCCACCGCCATCCGCATCGGCAACCCCGCAAGCTGGGCCACCGCCGTCGCCGCGCGCGACGAATCCGGCGGCCTCATTGACATGGTCACCGACGATGAAATCAGGGCCGCCTACAGGATGCTCGCGGGCACCGAGGGCGTTTTCTGCGAGCCCGCCAGCGCCTCCGGCGTCGCCGGACTGATCAAGCTGGCCGGGCAGGGTTACTTTGACAGCATGGAGCCGCGCAACGGCAAGCGCTTCCGCGTGGTCTGCATCCTCACCGGGCACGGGCTGAAGGATCCCGACAACGCCATCGCCTGCGCCGAACAGCCGGTCACGGTCGAACCCCGCGAGGAGGAAATCCTCGAAGTGCTCGGTTACACCACCCCCGCCCTGGCATAGGCGCACAGGTAAAAAAACAACGCCGGGAACCTGAAGGTTCCCGGCGTTTCTGTTTCTGGGGTGTCAGACGCGCCGCATCGCGCGGCGTCCTCCCAATGCGCCCACAAGCAGCGCCAGCGCGGCAAGCGCGGCCGTTCCCGCCGTGGGGGTGGCGGGGGAGACTGCAAGGGTGAACACCGCGGAGTTGACGGTGTCATAATCATCCGTCGCGGCGCAGTAATAGGCCGCGCCGTCGTCATTCAGGGTGGGGGTGAGGGCAAGAATGGGCGAGTTGCCGCCCACCGGCGTGTCCGCCTTGCCGTCCTCCATCCGATACCATTGATACTGGATGGTTCCCGTTCCCCCGACGGTCTGCACCGCAAGGTTGGCCGCTTTGCCCGCCACGGCCTCCACCTGCCCGCCGTCCACCTGCTGGAGCGCAAGGGGCAGGGGCAGCGAAAAGATTCCCTCGACGCAGTTCACATACAGCGCGCCGTCACGTATGCGCAGCGTCTCCAGGCGGTCGGAACTGTGGCGCGCCAGCACCACCGGCGTCATGGCGGCCCCGGCGGCGTCGGGCCGGTACATCAGCAGCTCCCCCTGCACCCCCCATTTGTTCACCGTCACATACACCCTGCCCGCCGCGTCCGCAACCAGGCCGCTCGCGCCGTCAAAAGTGTTTGGCGGCGTTGCCCACACATGCCCGGCGGGGTTCAGCGGTGACAGCGCCGGGGCTGTGATGGCGGCGGCCACCTCGCCGGCGTTCCAGCGGTACAGGTCCAACTGGCCGGTGTAGGAGTAGCCGTACACATAATACATTTCCCCGGAGGGCCCGAAGGCCGCCGGGCCTGAGGCCTGGCCGATGGTGCCAAGGTTGACCAGCGACCCCAGGGATCCGTCCTGGGCAAGGGGCTGGTAAAATATGGAACTGTCCCCGAATCCCACCGCGCCCGAGGCGAAAATTTGGCCGCCGTCACGCGTGTCAATGCCCCAAAGGCTCAAGGCTTCCGGGGCGGAGGAGTCATACACCCGCACGGGCGTCCCGCCCGCCGCGGTGTTGTGGCAGAAATAGTCGAATGAATAGCGGCCAAAATCCCCGCCGTCATTGAAATAGACAAAAGGCCCCACGGCCGTGGCGCGCGATCCGGGGAACACGCTTGTGCTCCGGAAGAGTTCCTCGGTGCCCCCGCCGCTCTTCCTGCGCACCGCAAGCAGCATGCCGGGGTAGGGGGCGCCGGTCATGTAATACAGCGCGCCCGCCCCATCCCAGTCAAAACTGACCAGGGTTTCGCCAGCAGGCGCGGGAAGGTATTCGGAAACGGGATATCCCGCCGGACTGGTCACCGCCTGCGCCGCCGCCGTGCCGGACACGGAAAAGACGCCAAAAAACGCAAGCAGCAAGACAAGGAAGGGGGACGGGAAGGAATGGGAAAAAATTGCGCACTTCATTTCAAGACCCTCGTTTTGGTTGACAACCGGGGAACCATCCGAGGTCGCGGCAGGGGAAGGGGCGGCGGCGGGAGGGGGGATGAACGGACTCAAGACCCGACAAAACCTTCCCGCGAAGGCCGCCGCGCCGCACTGCGGCCCGGACGATTCCAATCGGCAGGTCTTCGGACTTCCAGGCGGGCCGCTACGGGCGGCGTGCCTACTGGGCGCTGCTTCCCAGACCGTTTCACTGGTCCAGTGCGTTCGGGCCTGTGTGCCCGGATGCGCCGTTCGTTCCTGGTTACCGCTGCGGGGCAGTTCCGGACTCGCACCGGATTCCCTCTTAGCGCGGGCGTTAAAAAAACACCCCCGAACCGACGCGGAGAGTATACTTTTTTTGGGTTTAAGGAGACAAGCACCGAAATTAGGGGGTTATTGCGGCAACAAAGCGTCAAATAGGGGGACTGTCTCACGAAAAACACTGTCCGCCAACAGGGGAATTGTCTCATGATAAAAGTGGCAGACATCCTTGAATATGTCAAGTCCGCCGTCAATGTTCTTCCCGGTGTCGGCAAAATAAAACTGTTCCCCGGCGCAAAGGCTGCGGACCAGTTGGTTGTGCCCCTCAACGTGGCGGGCATAGTTGGCGAAGGTGAGGCTGTCTTGTTTCCACTGGGTGTAAAGATCGTGATCCAGATAATTTATTTGGTCCGGACTCAAACGGGCGGGGCGTGGCGACGCAATGGAGCAAAACACAACCGGTATGCCTCTTTCCCTGAACAACACCCCCAGCAGGCGCATGTTTGCGAGCGCGTTTTCCTTGTGGAGGGTTTCCAGGCGCTTCTCAAAAAAGGACTCCCCCCCCTGAAACAGCAGCCTGGCGAGGGCCGAATTTTTGGCGGTGGCCAGCCATGGGCCGAACAGTTGCCAGCGTCCCGTGCCGAAGATCAGATCGTTAACGCCCAGGTATCCAATCACAAGATCGGGTTCAAGCCGCAAATACAAGGGCATGCGGGCAAAATGATCCAGCGTCATCGCGCCGCTGCAGCCCGCGTTAATCACCTCAATATTTTTTCCGGGGTACCGGCCGGCCAGTTGTTTCTCCAGCAGTGCGGGATAGGTGGAGTCAAAATCGCGGCCCATTTCCGTGGTGGAACCGCCAATGCACAGGACCCGGAAAGTGCCCGCGGGTTTTGGAACGCTCCGCTCCCTGTCGCGCAACCCCAGGCTGTTGGTTGTGATGTCACCCGCCGGGCCCGCATTTTTCAGATTGGGCTTGTAGAAACGCAATGGAACCTGCCAGGGGGAATCCGGGGCCGACATGAGCGCCATCAATTTTTTCAGGTCTGTGGCAATGAACTGCGCCGTGCATCCGCCGCCATCCATGAGGCACGCGCACTCCAGGGGCTTTAGTCCGGAAAACCGGGGCAGCGGGGCCTCAAAGGCCAGGGGCTGTCCGGTTTGAAGGCAGGTTCCGGCGCTTGTCTCCAAAGCATCGAACATGCCGCTGAAAAGGGTGTGCCTTAGGACAAAACCGGAAGGGGAACCTGTCAGATGCCTTATCATGTGGGCGACTTCGTTGGCCCCGTAAACCAACGGTGACGCCCCCGGCTTTCCGCGCATCACCACAGTTTCCCCGTGCAACCTGCAAAACGCGTCCCTTTCTTTTTCGTTTAGTCCAAAGAAAAGACGGCGTCTGGCCTCCTTGTCCTGCGGGCTCTCATTTTCACGGGGAATGTGCCATGCCGGGGTCGGGGACGGCGGTTGAACCATGGTTTGCAGGGCGGCGGCAACAGCATTTTTGTTTTCCAATGAAAGGGGGCGGGTGGAGTCTTGGGGGGGCGTCTCCCGAAGCGCCGGAGCCACCGGAACACCGGGGTTTTCAGACGGCTTCAATATGTAAGGATTGTCACGCCACTTTTGATGTTCGCGCGCCCTGGCAAGCACCTCCATCAGCGCTGCCGCCATAATCAGCCAGACCAGGCAGACACCGGCCCAGAAGGCGCTTTTTAAAAGGGTCCGGCGATTGAATGGGTTTGCCATGACTCGTCCATGCTTGTCGTGTGTTGCCGCGCAGGCGGCGAGTGTTTGGGGGGCGTGATCATCAATGGTACTGTAGCAGGTCTGCGGGGGACGGTCAAAGGGAGTCCGGCGGCATGCCGCATGGCGTTGCCCCCGCCGGGGGCGGTATACTGCGCCGTGGCGCGCGGGTGCGCCGGGAGTCAACAGCCATGCAAAAGCCCGATGTTTCCGTTGTCATTCCGGTCTACAATGAGCGGGAGTCCCTGCCGGTGCTGCATGAGCGGCTCCGAAGGGTGCTGGACGGGCTGGGACGGAGCCATGAAATAATTCTGGTGGATGACGGCTCAACCGATGGAAGCGTTGAGATTGTCGAGGGGCTTGCCCGGGGGGACGCCTCCCTGCGGCTGGTGCGGCTGAACCGAAATTTCGGCCAGAGTCCCGCGCTGTACGCCGGGCTTTCCCAGTCAAGGGGCGCCTATGTAATCGTGATGGACGCCGATTTGCAGGTGCTGCCCGAGGACATCCCCCTGCTGGTGAAAACCCTGGACGAGGGCAGCGACGTGGTGGTGGGATGGCGGGCCAACCGCCACGATTCGCCCTTCCGCAAGGCCATGTCGCGCCTGTTCAACTGGTATGTGGCGCGGGTCACAGGACTCACCCTGCACGACTACGGATGCTGCCTGAAGGGCATGCGCCGGGAGATCGTGGACAGCCTCTGCTCCCTGCGCCACAGGTGCCGCTATTTTCCGGCGGATTTGGCCATGGTTGGCGGGCGCGTCACCGAGGTGGTGGTGGGCCACAGCGAACGCGCACTGGGCAGCAGCAAGTACAACTTCTTCAAACTCCTCCGCGTGGCCTTTGACATGATTACCAGCATCACCGACGCGCCGCTGCGTTTCATCGGCCTCATTGGCTGGCTCATGGCCTTTGCCGGCTTCGCCATGGGGGCGAAGGTGATGCTCCACCGGGTGATGCACGGCGACATGATTCTGCTGGAGTCCGTGGTGGCCGTGTTCTTTTTCTGCTCCGGCATACAGCTCATGGCCACAGGCATGATGTGCGAGTACATCGGCAGGATTTTCATCGAGGTGCAGCGCCGCCCCTATTTCATCATACGGGGGGGCGGGGAGGGGGAAAGAGGGCGGGACACGCCCTGATCCGGCCGGTCACTTGAGAATCAGGGTGATTTCCCGGCCCACGGCCCGGCGGATTTCCACCGTCCCGGCGGAGGTGGACAGGGTGTGGAGCATGTCCGCGAACTGCGCGAGGGGGCCCTCGTACTGCACACGCAGCCGCGCAAGGGCCGGACTGGCAAGTATCATTTCAACCCCCGCCACACCCGGCAGCGTCCTGAGCTGTCCCGCCAGCTCCTCCGTCGCGCCGCCCTCGCCGGGCTTTTCCACCGACACAAACAGGCTGTCCGGCTCCTGGCGCGCAAGCATGGCGAGCACCACCGACACCGTCGTGTCGCCGATGAGTTTCGCCGCCGCGTCGGACAGCACCTGCGCGCCCCCCTCCTCCGGGCTCACGCTCTGCACCACCGCCTCCGCCGCCATGGCGTCGGCCATTTTACCGTCCAGCCCGGAAAACACGCGCACCGCCACGGAGCCCCTGCTGCGGAGAACATTCGCGGCGTTGGGAAGCGGCTCCTGCGCCACCGAGCCCGTGCCGGTGATCACCACGTCGTACATGTTTTCCCTGGCAAGACGGGACCCCGTTTCCACCCCACCGGCGGTGATTTCCGCAAGCCGCGCGGCGGGGTAGACATCGGCCACCTCTTCAGGGCCGGAAAGGGTGAACCCGTACTTCTCCAGGCCCTCCCGCAGCGTTTTGGCGGCGTCGCCGCCGCCCACGCGCACCGGCGCGTCCGGCATGACCCGCTCCGCGACCACAAGCAGCACCGAGGGCTTGCGCGGCAGCCGGGGAAGCATCACCGCGGCCGCGTCCTGGCGCAGCGGCTTTTCCAGCACATGGGCGTCTATCTCCACCCGCGTGCCCGAGGCGTCCACGTCGCAGCGGAGCAAATCGTAGCGCTGGATGTAGCCAGACGCGTGGCCAAGGATGGCCTTGAACGGTGTCAAATCCTCCATCCCGGTGACGGAGCGGATCGCCTCGATCAGCACCTGCTGCTGCGCGTCGTCCACCGCCAGTTTCCTGGCGGACGCGCCCGCGCCCTCCGCGCTCCCCGTCATGCGCACGGTGAACACCTGCTCCTGCGCGGGGGCCGCGGCCGCCGCCAGTAGAAAAATGAAAACCGCCGCGCCTCCCTTGGGAAGGCGCGGCAGAAGGCGTGATCTTTTCCCTTTCGGGTCCACGGTGTTTACCTGTCCCGGGCAATCATCAGAAGGCGTAGCAGTTCCAGCACCGCCGTCGCCGCCGCGGCGACATAGGTCAGGGCCGCCGCCGTCAGCACCGCCTTAACCCCCTTCAGCTCGTCGCTGGTGAGGTAGCCGCCGCCTGCCAGGGCCTTGATTGCCCGGCTGCTCGCGTTGAATTCCACCGGCAGCGTGATGACCGTGAAGGCCACCGCCGCGCTGAAAAGCCAGATGCCCAAATTAAGCAGCCAGCCCATGCCGGATCCGCCGAAAAAGAGCCCCGCGAAAATCAGGGGGAAGGACAGGGTGGATCCGATGGACGACACCGGGTACATCAGGTGCCGCAGCTTCATCGGCGCGTAGCCGTGCGCGTCCTGGATGGCGTGGCCCACCTCGTGCGCCGCAATGCCCAGGGCCGCAACCGAGTTGGACCCGTACACGCCCTCGGAAAGGTTCACCACCTTCCTGGTGGGGTCGTAATGATCGGTCATCTCCCCCGGCACCATGCCGATGGACACGCCGTCAACACCGGCGCGCCGCATGATCTCCAGCGCCGCGTCGCGGCCGGTCATGCCGGACAAAACGCCAACCCCGCTGTATTTTCTGTAGGCGGACCGGACCTTCCATTGCGCCCACAGCGCCAGCACAATGGCGGGTATCATGAGCAGGTTCGCCGGATGCCACATGTAAAACATGGTCACTCAGTCTCCTTTTGTTCCAGGTTGTCTTCTTTCCTTTCGGGCGTCCTCATCCGGCAGAAGCCGTTGAGGTGGGCGCCCTCCTCCATGTGAAAAACGCGCGCCTGCACGTCTCCGTTGACAATCGCCCCGTCAAGGAGCCGCAGCCGTCCCGGGGCCAGCACGTTGCCGTTGACCTTTCCGGCAATCTCCACGTCCCGGCCCGCCAGCGCGTCCGCGCGCAGGTCGCCCGTTTTTCCCACGGTCAGATTCTGCGAAACTTCAACTGTTCCCTCCACCAGGCCGTCCGCGTGGCAGGAAAGCGCCCTCACGCCGC
Source organism: Candidatus Hydrogenedentales bacterium (assembly GCA_041859375.1). Classification (GTDB taxonomy): domain Bacteria; phylum Hydrogenedentota; class Hydrogenedentia; order Hydrogenedentales; family CAITNO01; genus JBHEKP01. Next base: position 28,060 of record JBHEKP010000372.1, read on the forward strand.
CGGTCACCACCGCCCGCTTGTGCAGCGTGAGCGGCCCGTCCACATGGACGTTTCCCTCCACCCGGCCGCCGATTTCCGTGTCGGAGGCCCCGGTGATTGATCCCTCAATCACCACGCCCTCTGGAATAACCATGCGCCGCGCGCCGGCATTCCTGGAGCGGCGCAGCGCCACCTCGTCCGCCGTGAGCACCGGCGAACGGCGCAGCTCCTCGATGCTCTCGTTGCGGTGGCCGCCCCGGCTCTGCTGTATGGCGTCGTGGAATTTGGCGGCGATGCGGCCGAAAAGGCCGTTTTTCTCCGTCTCCGGAAGCTGCTGGAAACCGGGGGGCGCGCCGTTGTCCGGCGCGGGGGCCGCCGCCGTTTCCGGGGTTTCGTTTTCGCTCATGTTCTGTCCCATCCTGTAGCGTTGATATGATAATCCCCGCCGGGGCCGGGATGGTTGCACCGGCCGCCTACAGCACCCGGATGACCTGGGTCGGCGCGGCGATGAAATCAAGCCGGTCGATTTCGGCCAGGGCGGCGGTCACGCTGGATTCCACCGTCTCATGGGTCATCATCACCACGTGCACCGGCAGGTCCGCCTCCGTGTCCTTCTGGATGCAGGACGCGATGCTCACACCGTGGCCGCCCAGTATCGTGCACACCCTGCCCAGCACGCCCGGATGGTCGTGGGTGTTCAGGCGCAGGTAGTAGCGGCCCCGGAGCAGGCCGATGTCGCGCACCGCGATGTCCTGGGTGTAGCTGAAAGGTTTGGGCGGGGCGCCGCCGCCGCGCCGCGCGATGTCCACAATGTCGCCCACCACCGCGCTCGCCGTGGGGCGGCGGCCCGCGCCGCGCCCGTAGTGGAGCGTGGCGTCGGCGCAGTCGCTTTCCACGTAGATGGCGTTGAACTCGTTGCGCACCGCCGCCAGCAGGTGCGTTTCGGGGACGAGGGTGGGGTGCACCCGCGCCTCGATTTCCCCGTCAATCTTGCGGATTACGGCGAGCAGCTTGATCAGGCACCCCATCTCGCGGGCGTAGGCCACGTCGAGGTGGGTGATTTTGGTGATGCCCTCCACGTGGATGTCGTCCAGGTTCACGCGGGTGCTGTGGCAGAGCGACGCCAGAATCTGGCACTTGTGCGCCGTGTCGTGGCCCTCCACGTCCAGGTCCGGCGGGGTCTCCGCGAAGCCCAGTGCCTGCGCCTGCCGCAGCACGTCGTCGAATTCCTTGCCCTCGTAGGTCATGCGGCTCAGGATGTAGTTGCAGGTGCCGTTCAGGATGCCGTACACCGAGTGGATGTGGTTGGCCGCCAGGCTTTCACGGATCGCCTTGATGATGGGCACCGCGCCCGCCACCGCCGCCTCGAAGCGCAGCTCCACGCCGTTGCGCAGCGCCGCCTCGTTCAGTTCCGGGCCGTGTTTCGCCAGCAGCATCTTGTTCGCCGTCACCACGTGCTTGCCCGCGTTGAGCGCCTCCAGAATGAAGGTCTTCGCCGCGCCCACCCCGCCGATGAGCTCGCAGACCACGTTCACCTCCGGGTCCGCTATCAGCGCCGCGGCGTCCTTGGACACGGTGACGCCGTCGAGCACGAAGTCCTTCAGCAGTTCCTGCCGCAGCTCCGCCACGTGGCGCAGCGCGATTTGCGCGCCCGTCTTGTCCTCAATCACCCCGGTGTTGTCCAGGAGGATGTCAATCACGCCGCTGCCCACCGTTCCCGCGCCGATTACGCCAACGCCAATCCGCATGTGCTCTTCCTTTCAGGCACGCCGGGGTTTCCGGCGGTTGCGCGCGCCCCGCGGGGCGCGGTTACTCCGTCTCCAGGACCGCGAGCGGATCGCCCACCCGCACCTCGTCGTCCTCGCGCACAAGCTGCTCAAGCAGCACGCCCGCCGCCGGGCACGGCACCACAAAGGCCGCCTTGTCCGTGTTAATCTCAACCAGGTCGTCCCCGGCCGAAAGCGCGTCGCCGGGCTTTGCCAGCCAGAACGCGACCGTGCCGCCCGTCACGGCGTCCCCGTCGTCGCCCAGGCTGGGCAGTGTTATCGTGGTTTTTCCGGCCATGATCAGCCTCCTCCGTCCGTCAAACTTCCCCGCCGCGGGGGGCGCGCCCGGTCGACGCGCGCTCAAGCAGCGCCTCCGACCGGTATGAGCTTCTCACAAAGGGCCCCGCCACCGCGAAGGTGAAGCCCGTATCATACGCCATTTGCTCGTAGGACCGGAACTGCTCCGGGGTGACAAAATCCGCCACCTCCCCGTTTTTCCGCCCGGGCCGGAGGTACTGGCCCATGGCCACCGCGTCGCAGCCCGCCCCGCGCAGATCCTCCAGCGTGGCCCTCACCTCCGCCTCCGTCTCGCCGCAGCCAAGCATGAAGGACGACTTCACAAAGCCTGCGGCCAGTTCCCTTGCCGTCCGCAGCACTGCCAGCGAGCCGGCATAGCTGAAGCGGCGGTCCCGCATCAGCGGGTGAAGCCGCTCCACCGTCTCGATGTTGTGGCTGAACACTTCCGGTCCTGCCGCAACCACCGCGCCGATGGCGTCACGGTCGCCGCCGAAGTCCTGCACCAGCGCCTCGATGGTCACCCCCGGCGCGGCTTCCTTCACCGCGCGGATGGCCGCCGCGATGTGCGCCGCGCCGCCGTCCGGCAGGTCGTCCCGCGTAACCGACGTGATGACCAGGTGTTTCACACCCATGCGCCGCGCCGCCTCCGCCACATGCGCCGGCTCCTCCGGGTCCACCGGCAGCGGTTTGCCGCCGTTTACCCCGCAAAAGGAGCAGTGCCGTGTGCACACGTTGCCCAGCACCATGAAGGTGGCCGTGCGGCGGCTCCAGCATTCCCCCTGGTTTGGGCAATGCGCGCTCTGGCAAACCGTGTGCAGGTTCAGCCCCGCCAGCAGGCTCTTCACCTCCTGGTGGGCCTCGCCAGACGGCCACGCGCGGCGAATCCAGTCCGGGAATTTCTTTGCGGGCTCCTGCATCTCTCAGGCTCCGGTCAAATTGCGAAAAACTCGGGCGATTATAGCATGCGGACGGCGGGGGCCGAAAGAATTGGCCCCTTTTCGGCGCGCCGCCCCGTTTCCGGAGCCCGCCAAATCCGGTGAAACTTTTTCAGTCAATCGCGGATTACCAACCCAGGGAATAACTCCCCTCCACCCGGCGTTTTCATCCTCATTTAACCGGCGCAATGTGCGGCGGTTCAAAACAGCACATGACCCGTCCCAGCCCTTTCACGGTCCGGACGGCGGGACGAAATTGGCATAGACAGGCGGCAACCATGTTTCTCGGACATTCTTTTGAGACGAATTCCATCCTGCTGTACGCATTGATGCGTGAGCGGACCGGGGCCGTCCTGCATGATCAGGAAGAACCCCTCCGGCGGCCGGTTCCGGTGAAAACGCCCGGCATCCCCTGGGCAAAAACCGCCAAAACAGCGCTCCGCATCCTCCGCCGTCTCACGCGCGGAAACTCCCTGCCCAGCCCCCGCCCCGAGGCCGGCTGAACCTGCTTCCCTTGAATCATTTCGCGTGTTTCAGGGGCTGTAATAGTTCCAGGTCATCTTGCTGCGGCGGTAATGCTGGAGGTTCCACAGCCTGGGCTGGGCGGGATGGGGGTTCCTGTCCGTGTTGTGGTAAATGTGCAGCTCGTTTTGGTTCACCACCACCAGCTCCTCGCGCCAGTCACCGGCCACGTCGGCGGTGTACAGGCGCTGGGCGGTTTCGGGCAGCCTGGTCAGAAACGCGCCGGTGAGGGGATCAAACACGGCCGCGTCCCCGTCCTCGTGCCGTTCCTTGGCCGCGGCAAACTGCCTGTCCTCCCCCGTCCAGTCAATGGTCCAGATGGTTTCCACCCCCGAGTCGGTCCAGCCTTCCGGGGCCGTGTTGTCTAGCTCGTAATGGGCGATGAGTTCCCCCCGCGCGTCAAACACGAAGGGCTTCTGATGGGTGTTGAAGCGGCTGCGGCACCACACCTCCAGACCGGGCCGTGCCGGATCGAACTCGCCCACGGCGGCGTTTTGCGGTTCCCAGTGCTGGTAATGGGTCTCCCAGATCACCCCGCCCATGCCGTAGAGGAACACCCGGTTGCCGTCCTTGCCGCCCTCCTCCAGCGCCACCACCTCCAGTCCCGGCAGGTCGGGCCGCACATCGCGGACGAAAATGGAGTCAATGTGCCCCCGGAGCGGGATGGCCGTGACAAGTTTCCCGTCGGGGCCGAGCAGGGTGCCCCCCAGCACCTCGTCGCGCCCGTCGCCGTCCAGGTCCGCCACGCGCGTGCCGTTGTGGGCGCAGGCCATGAAATCGTCCCGCCGCCAGAGGGGTTCCGTGCCGCCCCCCTTCAGTTCGCCCAGGGAGTAGGCCGCCACATAACGGCCCATGCGGTAGCCGTCGGCGTTGGTGGCCTGAAGCAGCAGGTCCCGGTCGCCGTTCCCCTGAAAATCGGCCAGCACCAGGTGCTCCCACCGTTCCGCGCCCTCCGGCACCGGGGGCGAGGCGGTCCAGAGCGTCTTTCCCGTGGCCCCTTCCACCACATGAAGCACCCGGTCATTGGTCAGGAAAAGCACCTCCGTCCCGCCGTCCCCGTCAATGTCTCCCGCCTGCACGCCGGGGCCGTGGTGGCCCGGAAGCCCCTCGCTTTCCGACGAGCCGCCGATGCGCAGGTCCGCCTCCAGCACCCAAAGTTCCCTGCCTCCGTTGGCATAAGCCGCCACATGCCCCGGCACCGTGACCAGGTAATCCGGCAGCCCGTCCCCGTCCAGGTCGGCGGCGATGAGGCTTCCCGCGCTTTCCTTCGGCGCGGTCACCGACATGGGAATGACCATGGGATTGGCCTCATACTGCGCCCATTGGGGGGTGGCGCAGGAGACCGCCGCAAGTCCCGCCAGGGAAGTCAAAATCACACGAACAGCACCCATGATAACCTTTCCTTTGCGCCGCTGCGGCCTTGCTTGTTGTTGGAGAACGCCACAATACCCGCCGAAGGGGGAAATTTCAACCAGCACGGAAAGAAGCACGCCTTCAAATGTGTTTAGTGATAAAAAGGAGCCCCTGATGAAAACCATTGCCGACCATATGTCCTTTTATGAGGCCTACCACCGCCACCCCCTCAACAAACTCACCCATTTTGTGGGGATTCCTGCCATTGTCTTTTCCATCCTGGTGCCCCTGGGCTGGATTTCTGTGGAGCTTGGCGGGGTCACCCTCACGGGGGCGATGGTGCTGGTGGGCGTGGCCTTGGGCTATTACCTGCTGCTCCAGCCGGCCTTTGCCCTGGGCATGGCCCTCTTCATCCTGCCCACCCTCTATGCGGCCCATCAGGTGAGCCGGATGGGCTGGCTCACCGGCCTGGCGGTTTTCCTGCTCTTTTTCGTGGGCGGCTGGATTTTCCAGATAGTGGGGCATGTGGTTTTTGAAAAACGCCGCCCCGCGCTGGTGGACAACCTGTTTCAGATGGTCATCGGCCCGGTTTTTCTGGTGGCCGAGGTGTTTTTCCTGCTGGGTTACCGGCCCGGCCTGCATGCGGAAGTGAGGGAGCTTTCCATGAGGCATCTCCCCAAAAACGCGGAAAAATAGGCTTTCCCGCCCTTTCTTGCCGCACCTGCAACAAATTTCCGGGGTTGGCGGTATAATAGGTGCAGGTACACTTGGGGCAAACACACCCCTGTAAATGGGTCAAGGGAAAGGGAAGTAGTATGAAGTTGAATCGTGTTTTGACGCCGGTTGCGGTGCTTGTGTGCCTGGTCGGCCTTTCAGGATGCCCCGGCACGGCCTGCCTGGGCATTGACACCTGCCAGTTGGAGGGCGTGTGGCAGACCGCGCCCGCCGAAAAGGCGGTGACCCAGACCGTTGAGATTGCGGACAACACCATCAAGTGGACCGGCAGCCTGGCGGGCTTTTCCCTGCCCGGGATTCCCTTTGCGGGCGGCTTTTCGGGAACCTTTGAGATCGATCCCTGGAAGCGGCCGAAAGAGATGAACATCACCATCAACCGCGTGTTTCTCGGTGGCGACACCAACATCGGGGTGGAGGTGAGTCCCGGCAGGCTTGTCATGGGCATTTACAAGGTGTCGAGGAGGGAACTGGTTGTCCGGCTGGGCACCGACGAGCTTCGTCCAGACGCCTTCGACACGGAGGAGACGGTTACATTGACCCGGGTTGACCTGTAACGCCGCGTCCTCCGTTGTTGAATTGCAGTGACCGTCCGGTCTTCCCGCGGGAGGGCCGGACGGTTTCATTTTTCGGCCCCCCGCCGGTACAATGCCCCCATGAAACACATTCTTTTCATTGCGGGAACCCTTCTCCTCGCCGCTCCGGCCCCCGCCTCCGGAATTGACGGCGGAACCCCCGGCAAAACAGTCACCCCCCTGACCTATGTCCTCGCCTACGGCGGCGATGTGGTGGGCAATCCGGAGATGATGCGGGAACTGCGCGGGGCGCCGCCCGACCTGCTGCATGTGGGCCACGCCCTGCCGCTGAACAGCATCTGGGGTCCCACGGCGGACTACAGCGGCTGGAAGCCGAAACTCGTGCCCGCGGAAGAGATACTGGCGCGCCGGGGAGAGCTGCGCGCCTTCGTCAGTGAAGTCCGCGCCGCCGGGGTCCGCGCCGTCATCTGCTACACCAACCCCTCCATCCTCGGCGGTGACCACGAAACGCGGGGGGGCTTTTGGGCCTTCTATGATCACTGGGACGACTATGCCGCGCTGGGGCTGGGGCCGAAACCGGAAACCCCGCCGGAATCCTGGATGCAGCGCGGCCGCCGCACCTTCGACCCGTGGACGCCCGAGCCGGACTACCCCTTCTGGCGCTACGAACCCTGCGTGAACGAGCCCGCATGGCGCGCCTACCAGCAGGTGGTGGTTCGGCTGGCCGCCGAGTGCGGCTATGACGGCGTCTTTGTGGACGACTGCATCCAGGAGTGCCGCCATCCGGCCTGCCAAAAGCTGTTTCCGGATTTTCTTCAGGGCCGGTATGCGGCGGACGAATTGGCGGCGCTCTTCGGCGGCGGCTTCGCCATGGGCGCGCCCGCGGGGCGCGATCTGCGCGCCGCCGAAACCTGCCTGTTCTGGCAGGATTCAATTGCGGGGCATCTGAACGCGATCAAGGACGCCGCAAGGGGGATCAACCCGGACTTTTTCGCCGTGCCGAACTGGGGGGCCGTGTCGCGGGTGCGCGGGGCGGTTGGCCGCGCCCGGAGCGGCAAGGATTCCCGGGTCTGGCTGCGGGGCGGCGGCGCGTGGCAGATGTACGAGGAGGCCCACCCCCAGGGCCACCTGGGGCCGGACGACGTGTTCGGCTATCTGCTCCAGTACAAGTACGGCCTGTCGCTCGGGGTGCGGCCCGTCATCATCAGCTACGGCAACGGGCGGCGCTACACGGAACTGGGACACGCCGAGGCGGCGGCGGGCGGCGGCGGTGCCTTTGTGCAGTGCGGTGCCGCGTTCCCGGAGATACGCCTGAAATGGCGCAGCTTCTACGGCGCGCACCCGGAACTCTTCTCCGGCCTGGAGGCCTTCGCCCCCGTGGGGCTGGTGCTGTCCTATGACGAAATACGCTTTGGCAACGAAAACCACCTGCGCGAGGCGCTGGCCGTGTCGCGCGCCCTGTTCCGCCGGCACGTGCCCTTTGCCGTGCTTTCAAAGGAGGACCTCGCCCCGGAAACACTGGCCGGGCGCGGTGTGGTGATCCTGCCCGATGTGCGCCACCTTTCGGACGGCCAGCTTGCCGCCCTGGCGGGGCGCGCCCTGCTGGTTTCGGGCAAAAGCGGGGCATTCGACCTGTCCATGCGGGAGCGGGCCGCCAACCCCCTCGCCGCGATTGCCGCGCCGGAGACGCCCGCCGCCGGTGTCCCGGTCCGGGTCGCCTCCATGGCGGAACTGGTGGATCGGCGCGAGTTTGAGATTGTGGACGCCCTCGACGAGCTGGACGAGAAGGCTTTTCTGGAGAAGGTCGGGAAGATTGCCGCGTCGCCCCGCGCCGCGGGGGAGGACCGCCTTTGCGGCCTGCTCAATGCCCTCGCGGGGCGGGAACTGTCCATCGCCTCCGACGCCACGGTCCAGACCATGGCCTACCGGCGGCTGGAGGGGGACCGGGGAACCGTCACCGTCCACGCCGTCCGCTACGCCGCGGCGGTCCGGGGCGGGGAGGAGTCGGAGGTGGGGGCGGCCCCGCTGCGGGTGACCCTGCCTCCGCCGGAGGGCTGGCGCGTGGAAAAGGCCCGCGTGCTCGCGCCTGGCGCGGAGCCGGCGGTTCTGCCCTTCACGGAAAGCGGGGCGGGGGTGTCCTGCGAAATCCCCGCCTTTGAGTTCTACGCCCTGCTGGAGCTGGCCCTGCGGCGGGACGGGGGCTGATCCTTCGCTCAGAGCACCAGCGCGGCGACGATGCCCGCGCCGAAGCAGAGCAGCCCGAAAAAGACCATGCCCGCGAGCAGCGCCGGGGAGATTCCCTTCTCCCGCATCGCGCGGCGCATTTTGCGCGCCGCCATCCGACGCCGGTCGGGGTTCACATGGGCCACCACCACCGTGATGTTGTCCCGGCCCCCGTTCTCATTGGCCATGCGCACCAGGTTTTCCGCGATTTCCGCGGCGGTCAGCGGCTTGGACATTTCCGCGGCGATGTCCGCGTCCCTCACCATGTTCACCAGCCCGTCCGTGCACAGCAGCAGCATGTCCCCGGGCGCGAGCGGCCAGCGGTACGTGTCCGCCTCCGTGTCCGGGTGGGTGCCCACGGACCGGGTCACCAGGTTGCGGCGCTTGTCCGACTCGGCCTCGTCGCGGGACATGAGCCCCAGCTTCACCTGTTCGTCCACCCAGGAATGGTCCTCGGTGCGCGCGATGATTTCGCCGCCCCGCAGGTGGTAGGCGCGCGAGTCGCCCACATTCCCGATCCACGCCGTTTTCGGCTCCACCAGCGCCGTCAGCAGGGTCGTGCCCATGGGGCGGTCCCCCTGCACCAGGTCGCGGTTGGTCTGGAAGATGCTGTCGTTCGCCCGCTTGATCGCGCTGCGGAGCAGCGGCAGGTAGCCCAGCTGGTGCGCGTCCAGCACCACGTCCGTGTTCGGCGGCGCGGGCTCGGGCGGCGGCTCCTTCGTCAGGTCGCGGATGATGGAAACGGCCAGTTTCGAGGCGATTTCGCCGCCGATGTGCCCGCCCAGGCCGTCCGCCACGGCCAGCAGCGCGCCCTCGCGGAAAAGACGCAACCCCGGCGTGTCCTCCCCGAAAACGCCGAAATTGTCCTCGTTCTTTTCTTTTCTCCGGCCGACATGCGTCAGCCCGGCAATATCCAGATCCATGGGGTCTCTCCTGCGGTGCGGACAGGATAGCAGAGGGGGGGCGTCTGTTCAAAAAAGGGGCTTCCCGCAATGACCCGGCGCGCTGCGCGCGGGACAGCCCCGCGCCGCATTTGTCGCGGGGCCTCCGGGAAATGTATGATTACGCCGCTTTGTTGAGTGGACGGAAAAAACGGAGAGAAAAACACAATGAAACGCAAAGCATTCACATTGCTGCTGGTGGCCGGCGTGCTCGCCGCGATCACCGGGTTTAACATGTGGTTGAAGCCTTCCGTGTTGAGCGCAGACGAACTCGCGCGGCAGGACAAGGCGCGCGAAAAACTCGCCCAGGCCCAGTCGGCCGCGGCGGGACAGAGCGCCGAAAAACCGGCGGCCCCCGCCGCCCAGCCCGCGGAGGAGAAAAAAGTGTCTGACAACGGACAGGCCCCCGAAACGTACAAGGTCCAGTTTGAGTGCACCAACGGCACCTTCGTGGTGGAGTGCCACAAGGCGTGGGCGCCCCTCGGCGCGCAGCGCTTCTACGAGCTGGTGCAGGCCGGCTACTTCAATGATGCGGGTTTCTTCCGCGTCGTGCCCGGTTTCGTCGTGCAGTTCGGCCTCGCCGCCGACCCCGCCGTGACCGCCAAGTGGAAGGGCAGCAAGCTCAAGGACGATCCCGTCAAGGAAAGCAACAAGGAGGGGTACCTCAGCTTCGCCTCCGCCGGGCCCAACACCCGCACCACCCAGATCTTTATCAACTACGGCGCCAACACGCCCCTCGACGGCATGGGCTTCGCCCCCTTCGGCAAGGTCATCGCGGGCATGGACGTGGCCAAGCGCATCAACGCTGAATACGGCGAGCGCCCCAACCAGGGCATGATCACCATGGAAGGCAACGCCTACCTCAAGCAGAACTTCCCCAAGATGGACTTCATCAAGACCGCTTCCATCGTTCCCTGATCGGTCCCGCACGGCCCTCCGGCGCGCGCCCCCCGCGGGCGCGCGCCGTTTTTTTGGGGGTGCGGCGTGGCGTTGATCCATTTCGCCAAAATGTGGTTTACTAGGCGCTGTTCACCGTGTGTCGGTCTTGTTTCAGGGCCTTTTTTCAGGCAAACCGGGGTAACATCACAATGACGTCCAAAACCCGCAACCAGTACCTCTTCCCCTTCATCATGGTCGCCTCGCTCTTCTTCATCTGGGGCTTTTGCCATGCCATGCTGGACGTGCTCAACAAGCATTTCCAGAACATCCTCGAGGTCAGCAAGGCCCAGTCGGGGCTGGTGCAGACCGCCGTGTTCGGGGCCTACCTCCTCCTCGGCATCCCCTCCGCCCTCCTCATCCGCCGCATCGGCTACCAGAAGGGCATACTCCTCGGGCTCGTGGTGCTGGCCGTGGGCGCGTTCCTCTTCGTGCCGGCGGGGCTCGTGTTCAAAACCTTCGGGGCCTTCCTCTTCGCCCTCTTCGTCCTCTCCAGCGGGCTCGCCTGCATTGAAACCGCCGCCAACCCCTACGTGACCGTGCTGGGGCCCAAGGAGGGGGCCGCCGCGCGCCTCTCCACCGCGCAGGCCTTCAACTCCGTTGCCTACATCATCGCCCCGACCGTCGGCGGGCTGCTCCTTTTCGGGCGGCGGGCGGAGGCCGGCGCCGACGCCGACTTCCATTCCCTCCTCATCCCCTACATCGCCCTCGGCGCGGTCGTCCTCGTCATCTTCGCCGTCTTCTCCCTCATCAAACTGCCCGAAATCTCCGGCGGCGACGGCGGCGGCTCCATGGACGACGATTCCACCCACAAGGCCCCCCTCCACAGGCAGCCCCATCTCGTCATGGGCATCATCACCCAGACCCTCTACATCGCCGCGCAGGTCGGCATCAACGCCTTCGCCGTGAACTACATCCTCGAAAACGCCGTCGTCAGGGACGCCTCCGGTTCCGAAAACATCTCGCCCCTCTTCTCCTGGTACGCCTCCCTCACCGGCGCCGCCACCCCGGAGGCCGCCGCCGCCTACGTCATCACCATCGCCATGATCCTCTACGCCGTCGGCCGCTTCACCGGAGCCGCCGTCACCCGCGTGGTCCGGCCAAACCTGCTCCTGTCGCTCTACGGCGCCGTCAACACCGTCATCATCCTCATCGTCATGCTGAACATCAAGCACGTCTCCTGGGTCGTCCTCCCCTTCTGCTGGCTCTTCATGTCCATCATGTTCCCCTTCATCTACGCCATGAGCCTCCGGAACCTCGGCGAAAAGGCCAAATTCGCCGCCTCCTTCCAGACCATGGCCGTCGGCGTCGGCGGTGCCGTCGCGCCCCCCCTCATGGGGCTGCTCGCCGACCGCTACCACAGCATGGCCATCTGCTTCATCCTCCCCCTCATCGGGTTCATCGTGCCCACCATCTACGGGCT
>JBHEKP010000026.1:0-3526 GCA_041859375.1 Candidatus Hydrogenedentales bacterium
CCAGACTCCCGGCGGTTGATAACCCGCCAAGCGCCACAAGGCACCCCGCAGGAATCCCGGGGAACCTTCGGGGGGCGAGTAGGTACCGGAGGGCTCCTTGTAATCAGTTTCCGCGAGGGGAGGACTTTCCGCGCCCGCCGCTTTCCCCTCTTCCGACCGGATTACGCCGCTCTGATCAATGAAGAAGCGGCGGTTGCCCGTAGCCCCCGGTTTCCAGGGCTCCGCCACCGCGTCAAACGCGTCGGGGGCATTCTCTTTTGGGGTGATGTTGAACACATAGCCCCGGCGGGGAGTTTTCCATTCCCCGTCCAAATACGGGGGATTCGCCGCGGGGGCGGTCAGTTCGTCGAAGTTTTCCGCATAACGGTTGCTTGCCGCATGGAACGCCGTCTGCGCCGCGAGGATTGTGCGCAAATCCATGGCGGCGTGCCGTTCGTTGTACACCGGGGAACCCGTGTGGAGCGGTTGGGCCGCAGGTGCCGCCCAAAGGGCCGGGCAGGACAGGAAAAGAAGCATCATCATGGGGGACAGGAAACGGCACTTTTTTGTCATAGGTCAAACCCTCTGTGTTTGCAAACACACCCACCCTTTTGCCATCCGGCCCTGAACACGCACTCACCGCAGCCAGAATAGCATGGATTGCGGAAAAATCCAATGCTTTTTCCGGTGAAACTTGGCGGGGTTGGCCGGTGTCAAACCAGACAGAAGGATTGAACCGGGGAAAGGGCCTGGATATGGCGATGCATGCGGTTACCGGAGCCTTTGGGTACACGGGCAAGTACATCACCGAACGGTTGCTGCGCGCCGGGCACCAGGTGCGCACACTGACCAACTCCCCGCACCGGCAAAACACCTTTGGGGAACGTGTTGTTGCCCATCCCTTCAATTTTGACCGGCCGGAACTGCTGGCGTCGTCGCTGGAGGGGGTTGACGTGCTTTTCAACACCTACTGGGTGCGTTTTAACCACCGCCTGTTCAACCATGCCGATGCGGTGCGCAACACGCTGGCCCTTTTTGACGCGGCCAGGCGCGCCGGGGTGCGCCGCATTGTGCACACGAGCATCACCAACCCGTCGGAGGATTCTCCACTTGAGTATTTCAGCGGCAAGGCCCGGCTGGAGCGCGCCCTGCGGGAGTCCGGCCAGTCCCATGCAATTCTGCGTCCCACGGTTATTTTTGGACGGGAGGACATCCTGGTCAACAATATTGCGTGGACCCTGCGGCGCTTCCCCTTTTTTGGGGTTTTCGGGAATGGAAACTACCGCATTCAGCCCATTTATGTTGAGGACTTCGCCGACCTTGCGGTGGTGCGGGCGCAGGATGCCGTGGACAGCGTGACAGACGCCATTGGCCCGGAAACATTCACCTACCGGGAACTGGTGCATGCCATCGGGGAGTTGATTGGCTGCCGCCGCCCGGTGGTTTCCCTGCCGCCGGTGGTTGGCTGGTGCGCCGGGTGGGCGATAGGGAAATGGACGGGTGATGTGACCATCACCCGCGACGAGGTGGCGGGGTTGATGGCGGATTTGCTTTACACCAAATCACCACCCGCCGGACAAACCCGTCTGACAGAATGGACACGCGAACACGCGGCCACTTTGGGAATTCGGTACGCCAGTGAAATGGCCCGGAGGCGGGACCGCACCGGGGATTACGGAAAACTTTAACCGGCCCATTCGAAGAAATGGACACACCGCGATTGCAGCGTTTATAGTGGGGTGAACCTGCCGTAAACCTTGGAGAAATCGCGATGCGGTTGTTTTTTTGCGTGCTCATTTCCATCCTGTCCCTGTCTTGTTTTACGGATGCCTGGAGCCAGGAAACTGAATGGACTTTTCCCATGGAGGGCACGCCCCTCTCCCCCACACTCTATCCCTCCGCAACAGGCCCGACGGGGCTGGTGGCGGTGGCGGGTTCCAAGGCGGTGTCGATTGCCGGTGATGGAAAGGTAATTTGGGAGCATTCTTTTGACTCACCGGTGGTGCAGCCTGCCGCTGTGGCGGACTTGGACGGGGATGCCGCATCCGAGGTGGTTGTGGTGTTGGGGGATGTGTCGGTGGCCTGCTTGGGCAAAGGCGGAAATCTCGTTTGGCAAAGGTCAGTCAAGGAAAGTGTTCATGCCCTGGGCATTCCGGTGGCGGCGGATGTCCATCCCGGAGACGGTTTGGAAATCCTTGTGCCGCGTATGGATGGGTGGGTGTATTGCCTGGACGCCGGGGGAAATGTGATCTGGCGTTTTTATGGTGACAGGTTTCGCGCAAGCACCGTGTCGGCGGGTGACTCTGACGGAGACGGCGCGCCGGAGATTGTCTTCGGCACGGACAACGGCCATGTGTACTGCCTGGACGGTTTTGGCGGGGTGAAATGGCGTTATGACGGGGACTCGCCCCTTGGCCGGACAGGTCCGGTGCTTGCCGATTTGGACAAAGACGGGGTTCCGGAAGTGCTGGTCACCCGCAGCAACACTGGCAGGCATCTGCACCTGACGGCCCTTGACGGACGCACAGGCATCATGAAATGGCGTTCCGAAATGCGGATGCAGAGTTATGTGGGGATTGCGGTGGCGGATGTGGATGGTGACGGCAGGGAGGAAACCTTCCGGGGGGACAAGGGAAACTGGTTGTATTGCACGGATGCGGAGGGGAGGGAAAAATGGCAGATTGAACTGGCAGGGCGGGGTATCTTTTGGGCACCTGCCGTTGGGGATTTGGACGGCGACGGCAAAGCCGAGCTGATTGTTCCGGTCCGTGACAATGATCCTGTCACCGGCGCGAATTACTGGATGGTGCAGGGTGACGGCAGTGAAAAGACACCAATAAAACTGGGTTCAGGGGGGGCCTCCACGCCGGTGCTGGGCGACATTGACGGTGACGGGCGACTGGAGGCGGTGCTCGCGTCCTCAGGCCCCAACCAACTGCACTGTCTGGGTTGGGGTGGAAAGGCCGGCGGGGCATTGTGGCCCCAATTGCGGGGAGACTCGGCTTTGACGGGGGCACGGCTAAACACACAGGCGTCCCCCCTGAAGAAGGCGTTCCATACCCCCAAACACGGGATGGCATGGGAAAGGGAACCGCTTTTTATAGGGCAGAATATGCTTTCCTTCCGCGGCAACGGGGAAATGGATGGTGCCAAATGGGTGGAATGCCGGTTGGATTATGCCGTCGGTTTGGATGAAACAGTGGTGGCAATTCCGGAGATTGAGGGAAAAATTCTGCGGGTGCCACTATGCCTCTCCACCGCGGGCCAGGCGAGGATTCACGTTTTAGTCCGGGATGAGGGAGGAAAAGTGTTGGCGGTTGCTGTGGTGTCTGCAAAAATCGCGGCTCATGACGCCATGGCGTTGCGGAAACTTCAGAAGACGGTGGAGGGGATTCTTCCGGCAGGGCTCGCCGCCGGTGCGGACATCTCCGGTCTCAAGGAGCGAATGCGCCGACTGGAGTCACTGGCCCCATCCGTGGACGCACCGGAGCGGGCTGAAGCGTTTTTGGAAATGCTGGAGGCCACCAAGTCGTTGACGGCGATGCTG
>JBHEKP010000156.1:0-4533 GCA_041859375.1 Candidatus Hydrogenedentales bacterium
GATGTCCGACCCGAGCGCCTCCCGCCCGTCCTCCGCGCCCCGCGCGCGGTCATGCGCATTTGGATATCCCACCCGCAGGGCAAGGTGAAAGAGGCTGTTCGGGTTCAGCGACTCGACATCATAAAGCCCCTCGGGCACCTGCCGGTCCCCCTCCCGCAGTTTCGGCCCAAGCACGCCGCTCATGCCCAGAATCGGATAGTCCCGCAAATGCCGCCATTGCCCCTCCGGCCCCGCCACCCACACCTGCATCACCCGCTCCGCCTTCAGCCCCGCCAGCGTCACCGATGCGGGCGGATAGGCCACCCCGGCCCGTGCGAAATCCGGGGCAAGCCGCGCCCGCGCCGCCTCCCCGTACTGCGCAACCCGTTCCTCAACCGTCTTTTTTGGCCTTACCATTTGAACCACCGAAATGAGAGGCCCCTTGAGTTGCGGCCACATCGGCACCGTGCACACGCACAGCGCCAGCACAATGAGCAGCGCATGGTGTTTTCTGACCTTCATTGTATTTTCGGTTTTCCGTCGTTATCGTGGTAGGGACAGGAAATGGGGAGTATTCCCTGAAGGTTTGGATTTGTCTTCATTGTCTCCAGTGACACCCCCGAGAAAGCGGGGTTCCATTCGTACCGCTTGGGATGACGCTCCCGTGCCGCCCCCAGCGGACAAAGGTCCACAGAATGGCCGGAACAGGATTCAATTTCAGACAAACTTGGCACAAGCAACGCCAAAATCGCATCAAGACTGTCCGCCTCAGGCAGTTTTCCCCCATGATCTTCGGCATAGACAATCAGCGCGCTGTTAAGCGATTCCACCTGATAATTGCAGGCACTGTTTACATAATAACCCGACCTGCCATGCATCCACGCGCCACTCACCGCAAAAGGGAGCAAACACAAAAGGTAAAGAACAAGATTCGCGCAGACCACCACCCAACGCTTTCTATTCTTCGAAACACCCGGTCGAAGGAAAAACCAAGACCACCCAAAAAGTGCCACCAGTCCAAAACTGTTCCAAAATTGGAACAAGTCACCGCATTTTTCCCAGTCAAACCCCCAGAAGGCTGGATGTGAAAAGCCCAACCCCGGCGGCGGGGCCGTGGACATGCTGGCGGCAAAAGTTCCCGCGCAAAAAAATGACAAAGAAAAAGACGTCAAAAGCGCTACGGAAAACAATGTGGAACGGAGCAGTCCCTCCCCAAGGAACCACTTCCGGCACGGCACATTGAGAATGAGAAACAACACCACATAAACAGCCGCAACCCAGAGCAGTTCCAATGGCGGTGTAATCGGTGTGGAAACATAGCGGCTGAAACTGTGCGCCCCGGCCATGGACGGCATCAACAGCGCCAATCCGGCGGCATAAAACCCGGCCTGTTGCGTGGCAACATTCTTAACTATCACGCCATAATCGCGCATCCTCGCCATCGCACCATCCCTCCCACTCTGTCTTCACGCATCATTACTGCAGAACCGTGCAACACACCACGTCTCACTCCCCGTCCGAACCACGCCCGCCGTCCATGCCGGGATGGTTTTGCGCGGGCAGCCATTCGGCCAACTCAGTCTTTTTCGCACCATACTCCGGCAGTCCGGCGAGGTTGGTCCATTCATAGGGATCCCGGGCCTCGTCGTAAAGTTCCTCGCCCCCGTCGGCGTAGCGGATGTAGCGCCATCCCTCGGTGCGCACGCTGTGGTTCCGGTGCTTGTAGGTGGTCACGGCGGGCCTGTCCCAGGGCGCGGCGGGGTCGGCCAGCAGGCTGCGGATGCTGGTCCCCTCGACATGCCCCGGCGTGGGCAGGCCGCACAGGTCGGTCAGGGTCGGATAGACGGACATGAAGTCCACCGTGCGGTCGCAGCGGGCGTTTGCCGGGGTCAGTCCCGGAACGACCCAGATGAGGGGCGCGCGGGTGGCCTCCTCCCACAGGGTGAACTTGCGCCAGTGCTCCTTCTCGCCGAGGTGCCAGCCGTGGTCGCTCCAGAAGCAGATGATCGTGTTGCCGCGGTGTTCCGACTGGTCCAGCGCGCCGATCAGTCGCCCCACCATGGCGTCGCAGTAGGAGATGGCCGCAAGGTAGCCCTGGACGGCCTCCTTCCACCGGCCCGACTTGAGGATGGCCGCATGGTCCTTGCCGGGGTTTGCGATGCGCAGCGCGGCGGGCGGCAGATCCTTGAGGTCGTCCTCCTGGTGCGGGGGCAGGTTAATCTCCGCCAGCGGGTGCATGCCGTAGTACTTGCGCGGCACGTTCCAGGGCATGTGGGGCTTGTGCAGGCCCGCGGCCAAAAAGAAGGGCTTGTCGTGTTTTTCCCCAAGCCGGGCCGCGGCGTAGTCCACAATTTTCCACTCGCGCAAATCCTCGTCGCCGCAGTCGAGGGGCGCGAAGCGGATGCCGCCCACGCCGGTGTCGCCCTTCGGCTTGGGATCGTCCCCCGCGTCCTCCAGATAATCGTCCCATTCGGAACGGCGGCGGAAGGCCTCATGGTAAATCTTGCCCGCGCCGCA
The DNA here is from genome assembly GCA_041859375.1 of Candidatus Hydrogenedentales bacterium. Taxonomy (GTDB): domain Bacteria; phylum Hydrogenedentota; class Hydrogenedentia; order Hydrogenedentales; family CAITNO01; genus JBHEKP01. Next base: position 2,497 of record JBHEKP010000156.1, read on the forward strand.
CACATGGTAGCCGCCCCTGCGGAAGGCCGCCGTGAGCGGCAGGTCCTCCGGAATCACCCTGCGCCAGTCGTCCCCGTTTTCGTAGACGCCGCTCGTGGAGGGGCGCAGCCCCGACATCAGGGCGGCGCGCGAGGGGTTGCACAGGGGCGCGGCGCAGTGGCTGCGCGTGAACCACACCCCCCGCGCCGCCAGCGCGTCAATGTTCGGCGTCTTGGTCTGGTTGTTGCGCCCGAGATAGCCGACCCAGTGGTTCAGATCGTCAATGGCGATGAACAGCACGTTCGGCGGCCTTTCCTCCGCCGCCCGGGCCCGACTGGGCAGCGCGGCGGCCCCCGCGCACAGAGACACATTCCGCAGGAATTCACGACGGTTCATGGTTCTTTCCTTTCTCCGGTCTCCGGAGCTGTTCCGCGCAACGAGGCCATCACGGCGTCCCAGCCGCGCAGCGCCCCCGCAGGCAGCGGATGCTCCGCGTCAAAGGCCCGCATCACCTCCTCCGCCTCCACCGCGCCGTCGTCAAATTCCCGCACGGTCCTGTCTCCCGGGCTTGAGGACTTGCCAGCACCCGCCTCCGCCCCGCTGACGGGTTTGAGGATTCGTGTGAAGTCCAGCATGAAATGCCCCGCCACGAACATGCAGACCACCGAACGCTTTGACGGGCCGAAATCGTGCGCTTCCCCCGCAAAATGCTCATTTTTGAGGAAAGCCTCCCTGTTATACAGGGCGTAGACGCCCCGGATGTAGGGGAACTCCCGCTCCGGCACGGTGCGCGTCCAGTCCGCGTCAATGGAGACAATGAGCTGCGGGCGCGGCCCGGCCAGCGCGGCAATCTCGGCGTTGTTGGTCCCGAACCCGCTCATGCCGCTCCTGTGTATCGGCAGGCCGCTTTCGCACGCGCAGCCGCCGTACATCCAGGAGGACACCATGACCACCGGGGCCGAAAGGGTCACCCGCTTGTCCACGGCGGCGCAGAGAAAGGTCTGCGTGCCCCCGCCCGAGGCGCCCGTCATGGCCACCCGCTCCGCGTCCGCGCCGGGCAGGGCGAGCATGAAGTCCAGCACGCGCATGCTGTTCCACAACTGGAGCGTGAGGGCGTTCGGGTCATCGTGGCTCACCTGCGTGGTCTCGCCACGGCCCGCCATGTCATACAGAAAGGCCAGCGCGCCCATGCGCGCAAAGGCCGACGCGAGAAGCTGGGTGTCCGGGTTGAACCGTCCATGGGGGAAATGGCCGTGCGGGATGATCACCACCGGGATTTTTGCGCCCTCAACGGACGGAAGGGGGCGGTACAGGTTGCCCGCGAGGAAGAAACCGGGCACCGTCTCCAGGATGACATTCTCGACCGAGTACCCCTCATGCTCCCGGCGGCTGTGGATCACTGGGTTCAGGGGAGTCCGCGCGGGCGGCGGGTCCAGCCGCGCCGCACCAAGGATGCCTTTCCGCAGTTCCTCCGACCGCGCCTCCCATGCGGGCAAATCCCGGCAATACTTCCCCAACCTCCGCAAATCCGACTCCCCCTTCTCATATTTCACCTCCAGCAGATAGATGCTGAAGGCCGAAAGGGCCCCCGCCACGGCGCAGAGAAGAACAAGGGCCGCGGCCGTCCATCCCGGCAGCTTCAGCCCGCCCCAAATCCCCAAAAACAGCCCCGTGAAACAAAGGGACAGGAGCAACCACCCGATGATGCCCCCCGTCATCGCCGCCTCGGAAATGTTCAGTCCGTACGCCAGCAGCGCCGCATGGCGCGACATGGAAAACGCCGCCGCCACCGTCAACACGGCGGCGGCAAAGAGGATTCGCCCCATGATTCCCCATGGTTTCATGACCGCAGGATACACCATTACCCCGGCGGCGGCAAGACGGCCGTACCATGCCTTGACCACGCGAAACTCCTTGATTATCATTGCCCCGCAACCAGGCGCGCGCCCGGAAATAACCCCGCGTCCACGCCAACAACCCAGGGAGGCGTTTCCATGGCCGCCAGCATGCTGCTTGTTCTGACACTTGCCGCCGCGATGGGCGGCGGGGAGGTGCGCA
>JBHEKP010000069.1:0-6016 GCA_041859375.1 Candidatus Hydrogenedentales bacterium
CACGGCCCCCGCAACCCCAGAGGCCGCAATTCCCGCGCCTGACGCAAGGTCGCCCAAGTATCCGCCCACCGAATAGTGACGCAATTCCCAGGCAGCCGTGGCGGTATCGACAACGCCGCTTAGGAAGTAGCCATACCCCACATCGGTGACATCGGCGAAGTAGCTTTGCGTGCCCCAGCGCTCTTCCCCGTACGGGTCCACGAACGCCCCTGGGTTGTTGCCGACGTAGGTGTAGGGGTTGCCGAGGTTGGCGGGGTCGTACACCGGGTCCCGTGTGAGGAAGCGGCCCATGGCCGGGTCGTAGAGCCGCTGTCGGTAGTCGTAGAGTTTCAGTGCGGGCAGCCACTGGCGGCCCGTGTAGAGGCGGTCGTTGCCCATGGCGCTTGCCGCAATGGGTGAGCCGCTGCCGTTGTGGAAACTGGGCGCGCCGAAGGCGTCGTAGCCGTAGCGCTCCACCACGGCCCCGGTCCCGTCCAGCAGCGCCACGGTGGAATGGCTGTCTCAATGAAAAGGATTACCCGGGTAGGTTGTTCACGCTTCAGTGTGCCGGGACTTTCACATGCCCCTCGGGTTCCCCAACAATAAAAAAACGCCCGGAGTGGTGCCTCCGGGCGTTTGCTTGCTGGTGGGGGTTATTTTATTTCGCGGTGGTATTCCTGAAGGGACTTGACGGTGGAGCCGTGCTGCTTGAACTCGGCGATGCCGCGCACCGCCGCGGCCGCGGCCGCGATGGTGGTGATGTAGGGCAGGCGGCTGCGCACCGCGCTCTTGCGCACGTAGGAGTCATCGGTCTTGGCCAGTTTCCCGGCGGGGGTGTTGATGACGAGCTGGATCTCCCCGTTGGTGATGGCGTCGGTGATGTCGGGCCTTCCGTCCATGACCTTGTTGATGGGGATGACGGGGATGCCCTTTTCGGCCAGGTAGGCGGCGGTGCCGCCTGTGGCGCGAATGGTGAATCCCAGCTCCACGAAGCGCCGGGCCACGTCCACAGCGCCGGGCTTGTCCGGATCGGCCACGGTCATGAGCACGCAGCCGGAGTGGGGGAGCCGCGCGCCCGCGGCCTCCTGCGCCTTGAAGTAGGCCAGCCCGTAGGAGCCCGCCATGCCTAGCACCTCGCCGGTGGACCGCATTTCGGGGCCAAGCACGGGGTCCACCTCGGGGAACATGTAGAAGGGGAAGACGGACTCCTTGACCCCGTAGTGGCTGAACTGCCTCGCGGTGGTGTCCATGCCGGAGAGGGGGTTGCCGAGCATGGCGCGGGTGGCGATGGAGGCCATGGGCACGTTGCAGATCTTGGACACGAGGGGCACCGTGCGCGATGCGCGGGGGTTGGCCTCCAGGATGTACACTTTGCCGTCGGCGATGGCGTACTGGATGTTCATCAGGCCCACCACGCCCAGCTCCAGTGCGATGCGCCGGGTGTATTCGGTGATGGTGGCCTGGAGGTCGGCGGGGATGGTCACCGGCGGGATGACGCAGGCCGAGTCGCCCGAGTGGATGCCCGCCAGCTCGATGTGCTCCATGATCGCCGGGACGAATGCGTCCTTCCCGTCGCTGATGGCGTCGGCCTCGCACTCGATGGCGTTTTCCAGGAACTTGTCAATGAGGATGGGCCGTTCGGGCGTCACCTCCACCGCCGCGGCGACGTAGCGCCGCAGTTCCGCCTCGTCGTGGACCACCTCCATACCGCGTCCGCCGAGCACGTAGGAGGGGCGCACCATCAGCGGGTAGCCGATGGCGGCGGCCGCCGCCAGCGCCTGCTCCAGGGTGCTCGCCATGCTGCTCGCCGGTTCGGGGATGCCGAGGCGGTCCATGACCTTGCGGAACCGGTCGCGGTCCTCCGCCAGATCGATGGTCTCGGGGGAGGTGCCCAGGATGGGCACGCCCGCCGCGGCCAGTTCCGCCGCGATGTTCAGCGGGGTTTGGCCGCCGAACTGGCAGATGACGCCCTCGGGCTTTTCCTTCTCGCAAATGGACAGCACGTCCTCCACCGTGAGCGGCTCGAAGTAGAGCTTGTTCGCCGTGTCGTAGTCGGTGGACACTGTTTCCGGGTTGCAGTTGATCATGATCGCCTCAAGCCCCTCGGCCCGCAGGGCGAAGGCGGCGTGGACGCAGCAGTAGTCGAATTCGATGCCCTGGCCGATGCGGTTGGGGCCGCCGCCGAGCACCAGGATCTTGCGGTTGGGGCTCACGGGCACCCGGTCCGGACCGTTGTAGGTGGAGTAGTAGTAGGCCGCGTCCTCCACGCCGCTCACCGGCACCGTGTCCCACGCCTCCACCACGCCGAGGGACTTGCGCTTTTCGCGCACCGCCGTTTCGGTCACGCCCAGCAGCTTCGCCAGATAGCGGTCCGCGAAGCCGTCCTTCTTGGCCTGGACGAGGAGCGCGTCGGGGGGCATGCCGCCCTTGTGCTTCAGAATCTCCTCCTCCAGCGCCACCAGCTCCCGCATCTGGTTGATGAAATAGTGCTTGATGTGGGTGCGCCGGTGCAGCTCGTCCACGTCCGCGCCCTTGCGCAGCGCCTCGTACATGATGAACTGGCGCTCGCTCGTGGCGGTGCCCACCAGCCGCATCAGCTCCTCCAGCGGCTTGGCGTTGAAGTCCTTCGCGAAGCCGAGTCCGTGGCGGCCCTGCTCCAGCGAGCGGATGGCCTTCTGCAGCGCCTCCTTGTAGTTCTTTCCGATGCTCATCACCTCGCCCACGGCGCGCATCTGGGTGCCCAGCTTGTCCTCGATGCCCTTGAACTTCTCAAAGGCCCACCGCGCGAACTTCACCACCACATAGTCGCCCGAGGGGGTGTACTTGTCCAGCGTCCCGTCGCGCCAGTAGGGAATCTCGTCGAGGGTGATGCCGCAGGCGAGCTGCGCCGACACCAGCGCGATGGGGAAGCCCGTCGCCTTCGACGCCAGCGCCGAGGAGCGCGACGTGCGCGGGTTGATCTCAATCACCACCACCCGGTCGGTCACGGGGTCGTGGGCGAACTGCACGTTCGTGCCGCCGATGACGCCGATGGCCTCCACGATGTCGTAGGAGTGCTTCTGGAGCCGCTTCTGGAGCTCCTCCGTGATCGTGAGCATCGGCGCGGTGCAGTACGAGTCGCCCGTGTGCACGCCCATCGCGTCCACGTTCTCGATGAAGCACACGGTGATCATCTGGTTCTTCGCGTCGCGCACCACCTCCAGCTCCAATTCCTCCCAGCCCAGCACCGACTCCTCAATCAGGCACTGGCCCACCAGGCTCGCCGCCAGGCCGCGCGCCACAATCGTGCGCAGTTCCTCCACGTTGTACACCAGGCCGCCGCCCGTGCCGCCCATGGTGTACGCCGGGCGCACCACCACCGGGTAGCCCAGTCCGTTCGCGATGGCCTCGGCCTGGTCCACCGAATAGGCCAGCTCGCTTTTGGGCATCTCGATGCCCAGTTCGAGCATCGTCTCCTTGAAGGCGTCCCGGTCCTCGCCCCGGCGGATGGCGTCCAGCTCCACGCCAATCACCTTCACGTCGTACTCCTCCAGCACGCCCTTGCGCGCCAGCTCGGAGGCGAGGTTCAGGCCGCTCTGGCCGCCCAGGTTCGGCAGGAGCGCGTCGGGCCGCTCTTTTTTGATGATCTCCGTCACCGTGGCCGCGTTCAACGGCTCGATGTAGATGATGTCCGCCGTGGCCGGATCGGTCATGATGGTCGCGGGATTGGAATTCACCAGCACGATTTCATAGCCCAGCTTGCGCAGCGCCTTGCAGGCCTGCGTGCCGGAGTAGTCAAACTCGCAGGCCTGGCCAATCACGATGGGCCCGGAACCGATGATCAAAACCTTGTGGATGTCGTTTCGGCGTGGCATGTGCGCGTCCTTTCCCGGAACTGTTGTGTTGAGGGTGCCCAATGAACGTCCCCGGGGGAGCCACCCCCGGCGGGTGATTTGTCCGCCGCTACGGACAAATCTGACAAATTGTATAGGTTCCGGGGGGGGCATGTCCACGGTAAAAATTTCCCCCGATCACCCCGTGAAAACGGCCCCCGAACCCCGTGGCCGGGAGTTGACTTGAATTTAGCCCGAAAATTGCGTAATATGTCGCCCGTCGGTGCCGAGGTAGCTCAGTTGGTAGAGCAGCGGACTGAAAATCCGCGTGTCGGCGGTTCAACTCCGCCCCTCGGCACCATTTTTGTTTTTGCGCGGCCCCCATTTCCCACAGGCAGCCGCGCGGATGGGGGCTCAGTCGGTCAGCAGCGGGGCGATCTCCACCAGCGGACTGTAATCCGTCCAGTCCTTTTCCGCAGGGCAGTTTCCGGCGCGCAGCAGTTCCTTCTTCTGCTCGAAGAGGGTTTTACTGCCCGAGAGCAGGTCAAAACCGAGGAAGGAGAGGTTGTACCCAATAGAGCCCTGGAGCAGCGCGTTGGCGCGCTGGCAGGCGGGGGTGAAGGTGAAGTCGCCGCCGATGAGGTACCCAATCTGCGCGTAGGGCACCAGGGTCTCGCCGAAGATGCCCAGTTCCACCCGGGGGAAGCCCACGCCGAAGTTTGCCGAAATGGCGCTGGATGCGCCGGTTTCGTGGAGGTCGTCGTCGCCGAAGGTCACATCGCCCGCGCGTCCGCCCGCGCTCACGGTCGTTCCGTCGAAGTTGAAGCCCACGCTGCTGTTGTAGGTGAATTTGGTCTGCACACGGCTGGAGCCGTCCAGCGGCACCGAGGCGTTGATCACGAATTTCACCTTGATGTTCAACTGCACCGGCACGATGCCCACGGTGAAGGGCACCGACATGATGGTCGCGGGCAGCTCGATGTTCACAAAATCGTTGCCGGTGGCGGCCACCACAAGGTTCAGTGTCACCTCGCCGCGCATGGCGTCCAGTTCGTTGTTGTAGCTGGTGAGCTGTCCGCCGGCGAATTCAAGGCTGTTCTTGCTGCGGAACCGGTCAATCACGCCCTTGGCGGTGAGCGTGGCTCCCGCGTTGCCGCCCAGTTCCTTCTTCACCGTGAATTCGATGTCGCTGTGGTCGCCGTCGAGGGACGCCTTGATGCCGTACTTGTATTCGCCGATCGCAAAATTCAGATCCACGGGCGTGCCCGCCTTCACCGCCGCTTCGCCATGGCCGGGCACCCACACCTTCGCCACTTTTTCGGCGTTGAATTCCACGCCGTAGTCCCAGGCGATGGTGCCCGACTCAATCACCTCGTTCAGGGCGATGTAGTCCGTGGACACCACAATGCTTCCGCCGCTCCGCTCCACGGCGGCGATGCGGCGCACGGTCTTGCCCGCGATCAGCAGGGGCTTGTCCACGGCGAAGTCCAGCCCCGCGGCGTCCGCGCCCGCGGCGTCAAAGGTATAGACGTGATTCTCCCCGTCCTCGCCGGTCAGCAGCGCCGCGTCCTCCTCCAGAATCTGCACCGTGTCCGGCTTGATCACCACATCGCACACCCCCGTGTCGGGTTCCCAGTCGTCGGGGGTGTACACGCCCTCCAGTGTTTTCTTCTCGTTCTTTGCCAGGGTGAGGGGGATGCCCTGCGGCGCAATCCACCCGGGCACACGCTCAAAATTGACTGTGTGATCCCCGTCCTTCGTTTTGACCGTCGCGCCCGGCGCCTGCCATTCACCCCCGTCCAGGTTCCACCGCGCGCCCGCCGCCACCGCGTCCGCCGGGCTTATGTTCACAGTCACGGAACTGTTGCATCCCGTCAGGGGCAGCAGGGCCAGCACGCCAACGGCGATCAGAAGGAAACGTTTCATCTCGGAAACTCCTTGGGGTAAGGGCCAAAAGGGCACACGGCAACCAATAGATAATCATACCCTGATTTTTCCTTCGTTATTCCAGCGGCCGCGCGGTGGCGGTGTATTTGACGCTTGGGCACGCCAGGTGCTACACTGTGGCCCTGCACGCTTGTGGTGTCGCATGGTCTTGTGCCGTGTCGGCTTTTCAAGTGTTTTGTAGAACCAATTTAACACGTTTGCCGGAATAGCTCAGTCGGTAGAGCGCGTCACTCGTAATGACGAGGTCCGGGGTTCGATTCCCCGTTCCGGCTCCATTT
>JBHEKP010000101.1:0-10809 GCA_041859375.1 Candidatus Hydrogenedentales bacterium
GAAGACGGTGCACTTCGGCGACGGCAACGTGTCCCGCGTCATTTCCAACAAGAAGGCCGCGCAGCTGCGCGAGGTCAATGTGGTTCTCACCGACATCGGCGCGGATCCTTACGGCCCCCCCGGCAACGGCGGCTTCAACCCGCGCGACGGCCTTGATCCGATGAACTACAACATCTGGGGTTCGCCGCTCATCGAGACCACGGCGCTCAGCGACGACTTCACGTACAACGGCATCTGGGTGTGGCACGACACGAACAACAACGGCAAGTTTGATCCGCCCACGCCCCTTGCGACCGGCGGGCTCACCTTCAACGGCGACTATCCGATGCTGCCCTCCGCGACCATGGTGACGGGCGAGCGCATGCCGGCGTGGGAGTATGTCCCGCTTCCCCCGGGCGGCGGCGATCCCTGGTGGAAGATATCGATGCGCCTCTTCGGCGGCACCCGCAAGGCGGGGAATGTGATCGGCACGGCGTCGCTGGACTTCGTCGAGGGCTGGCTTGAGCCGGTGCCCGACAACTTCGGCACCTCCACGGCCTCCGCCGACTGGTCCGCGGACTACTTTGTGGTGGTGCGCACGGACAGCGGCTACAAGGACGCGTCGCTGAAGCCCGCGGACAACACGGGCATCACCTACGGCGCGGACTTCAAGGCCTTCATCGAGCCGCGCCGCTTCAACCCGGTCACCGGCCAGACCGAGGGCGGCATCTTCGCGGACAGCCAGCTCCCGGCGCAGGGCATCCCCTCCGGCGGCGGCATCGTCTCCCCGTGGCAGGATGATCCGCGCTGGGGCGCCTCGGAGCCCTGGTGGCCGCAGCGCACCTTCAACCAGGCCGCGGCGCGGCCCTTCCGGGTCGGCATGGAGGTGCACGACCTCGTGCTCACCTACGAATCCGACTCCCGGTACAGGGTCATCTCGGATCTGTTCTACATCAACATGATCAACCTTGAGGATCCCTCCAGCATCGAGCTGCTGGAGCAGTACGACGTGGGCGGCTACAGCGACATCGGCATCGGCCCGCTGAGCGGCTTTGACAAGTGGCTCGACCCCTTCGGGCTTGAGCAGGCGAAGTTCCTCAACGGCCACACGATTGACGTGAGGAAATGGCGCCTCTACGGCAGCGTCACGGTGAATTTCTTCGCGGATCTGGGGCTGACCCTGCTCTTCGACGACACCATGAGCTACGGCCAGTTCGCCTTCGAGACGGTTCCCTTCTACAACTACCTCGAGGGCATCGGCGACACGCCGCCGACGGGCCCCCGCTCCAGCGCCTATCCGAACCCGCCGCAGGCGCCGCTGCTCCCGACCCATGACACGTGGTCCATGGAGCTGCTGCCCGGCGAGTACCCGCGCCTGAGCCAGTGGCGGCCCGAGAACGCGCAGGCGCGCCTGCTCACCCAGAAGACGGACGCCAACAGCAACCATGTCCCGATGCTCGGCATCAACGCGTCCGCCACGGTGGACCCGGTGGTGCTGGCGAGCGGCGATCCCGTCTCCATCAGCCAGATTGTGGTTGCGTTGTGGGGTCCGGAGTTCACGCCCGACATGCTGAAGCCCCTCGACCCCGACAGCAACGACAACCAGAGCCTGGATTCGGGCCTGCTGCTTTGGGAGGACGCGGACGCAAACGGCGTGTTCCTGAACACGCAGGACTTCCAGAACTACCCCGAGGACGGCACCCCGCTGCCGCTGCTGGACCGCATCATCCCCGTGACGGGGCTGAAGTGGGCCAACGCGCCGGAGCTGATTGACATTGACGGCGACGGGCGCGTTGACGACATGAACGGCGACGGGCGCGTGGACGACACGGACCGTGCCTGGGTGCTCACCCTGTTCCCGAAGACCAACTGGCGCGTGCCTGGGGTGGACGACTACCTCTTTGAGGGCAGCCTGCCGATTGAGAAGTCCGCCGGCGGCGGGGACGGTTCCGGAAAGAAGGGCGTGAAGGGCATCGGCGTCCTTGAGATGAACCGGGTGTTCGACGCGCCTTCGGCGGAGAAGGCCCTTGACGCGGCCGTGCCGCAGCCGGGCGACGATCTGTTCATCAGCATCAGCACCTCGGACAAGGCGAAGCGCTTCCAGAAGGTGCGCGCCGTGGTTCCCGCCACCCTGCCCACGCGCACGGCGGACCGCAGGAAGGCCGGCGTGCAGTTCTTCCCGCAGGTGAACACCAGCACCACGGCCTTTGTGAAGAACAGCCCGGAAGAGGATCCGGTGCAGGACTTCTTCGGCCACGACATGCTCGAGGTGAACGTGCCCACGCGCGTCCTCGACATGACCAACCGCCGCACCAACGTCTACATCGCGGGCGGCCCGCTGCCCGTGATGGGGCTGGATCTGGCCACCAACCGGCCGGAGAACACCCTCGCCTACGGCGCGGGCGGCATCGGCCTGGGCAACGGTTTCCGTGTCCCGGGCGCGGCGTGGACGCAGAACGCCTTCGCCGGCGCGTGGCTGGTGGACTCCCGGTATGAAACGTTTGAGATCGTGGCGAACTCGGCGATTGAGCTGACGCTGCTGGGCGGGACGCCCGCCGCGGGCAACTGGCGGATTGTGACCGATCCGACCTTCTTCGAGGAGCTGACGGTCGAGTTCTACCAGCAGGCGGGCGCGGAGAATTTCAACCCGCTCACGGACCTGCTGCCGCTGAACATTGACCAGCGCATCAGCGGCGTGGCGCTGTACCGCGACAACGACAACCATCCGGACAACCGGAACGGCATGTATGACGCGGGCGTGGACATTCCGCTGTACCTTGACGCGCCGCCGCGCTTCTCCGGCCAGACCGCGGAGGAAATCCAGGTGAAGTTCGTCTTCTCGACGCCCGGCACCGACGACTTCCCCGTGTCGCGGGCGCAGCAGACGCGCAACCGCCAGTGGGTGCAGGACACCTTCGGCAGCACGCTCGGCGATCCGGACAGCGGTCCCGACTTCTTTGTGGTGGTGCGCGCCTCGCAGAACATGCAGCAGGGCGACACCTTCCGCATGGGCGTCGTGGGCTGGGGTCCGAACACGCCGACCGAGCCGGACCCGGACAACTGGGCGGGCCTGCCGGGCGAGGACCGGAACGACTACGTCAAGTTCCGCGAATTCCCGTGGGCCGAGCGCGGCGTGGGCTTCATCTCCTACTCCCGCGCCCCGCAGAGCTACTATTACATGAACGGCGCGAAGGCGGGTGTGCGCCCGGACACCAGCGGCTACAGCTGGATCCGCAGCCACACCGCGGTGAAGCGCAGGTCCGGCGAGATTGTGGCGAACGTGCGGGCGGTCGGCCCGACCACGATGGTGGTTGATTCCGTCTCCCAGACGCAGCTTCCCTCGCAGACGCTGCCGGGCGAGCCCTTCACCTTTGTCATCTACGGCCGCAACTTCGGGACCAACCCGGTGGTTGTGCTCAGCGGCTATGACGTTGTCGTCACCGCCGCGTCGGACACCGCCATCAGCGTGTCCATCAGCACAAACAGCACCGTGGTGCCGCAGGATCCCATCGTGCTCATCATCCGGAACCCGCTGACGGGCGAGGAGACGAGCCGGTCCGACCTGTTCACCCTGGTGCCCGGGTCGGTGGGCCAGCGTCCAAAGATTACCGCGGTGGATCCGCCCAAGGGTTCGCGGGACTCGTTCCCGGTGCGGATCATGGGCGAGAACCTCGGCAACAGCATCAATTCGGTCAAGGTCACCTTCGGCATCACCGTGATGCCCGTGCAGGAAGTCGCGCCCGACGGCAGCTACATCGTGGTGGCCTTCCCGGGCGGCGGCCTCCCCGAGCCCGGCAAGATGGATGTGAAGGTGAGCAACCTGGCAAAGAGCGCCGACGACGTGCTGATCAACGGTTTCGAGTATGTGAACGACACGAAGCGCCGCAAGTTCTTCGGGTTGTTCGCCTGCTCGCCCGGCGCGGGCGGCAACGGCGCGGACTGGGGCGACGCCCTCTGGCTGATGGCGACGCTGGCCGCGCTGGCCGCGGCGCGGCGCGGGAAACGCGTGAAAAACTGAGCCTTTGCGTCCGGGAGGGCGCGCTGTCGCGCCCCTCCCGGATGCTGTTGAAGCAACGGCAGAATGCATAAAACGGGACTTTTCGCGGATTCGGGCCGGAGATTCGGGCCGGAATAAAGCGGGGAAAGGATCTTGACAGTGAGCATGTGCAGCAAAAAGATCGCGGTGGCCGGGTGCTGCGCCATCCTTGCGGTTTTGGCGGCCGGTGACGCGGCGGCGTTTTTTCCGCAGGGCGGCTTCAACGAGTTCGGCCAGGTGCGCTATGCCGTGTGGCCCTTCCAGGATTTTGACACCGACAACGACGGGCTGATCGAGCGCGGAGAGGGCCTGGAATTCCGCATTGAGACGGGTCCGCGCGGTTTCACCCCCGCCGAGGCGGACATGGTCAAGGCGGGCTTCCAGGTGTGGCAGAACGTGCCCACCAGCTATGCAAATTTCAGGTTTGTGGGCAACATTGAGGATCCCATCACCCCCGGCATCACCTCCCCGGACTATCTGCCCACCGTGTTCATGCAGGTGACCACCGTGCCCGAGGGATCCACCAGCATCCAGCCCGACCCGGTGGAGAACATCCTCACCGAGCTCGGCGGATCCATCACCGCCATCACGCTGAAGCTGTACACCATCACCGACGTGCCCGTGGAGTCCGGCGGCACCCAGGTGATTGTGCCCGCGGGCAACATCCTTGACTGTGACATTGTCGTGGACGCGAATCTCCACCGCGCCGGCGAGGTGGTTTCCAACTTCGGCACCATCGACCTGAAGGCGTCCATGGTGGCGTCGGTTGGCACGTTGCTCGGCCTGGGCTACACGCCCCTGAACAACCTGGAACCCTACGATCCCGAAATCGCCACGGGCCTGCCCATTGAGACCACGGCGCTCCAGTTCACCGGCCCGGACGGCGTGCCCACCATGATTGGCGCCACGCCCACCATGTTCCAGGCCTATTTCCTCACGGAGAACCCCGACGGCTCCTTCTCCCCCGGCTGGGCCGACCTCGCGCCGGATGACATTTCCGGTGTTTCCTGGCTCTATCCGCGCACCGACGGCCAGGAGAAGTTCTTTGACGTGTCCCAGGAGGCGCGCACCCACACCCGCCGGGGCACCGGCATCCCCTCCTCGCCCATTTCGGGGGCGCACATCGTTGCGTGGGCCAATGTGACCAACAACGAGGCGGACCGGCGCGTGCCCCTGTTCAGCACCATAAGCGGCCTTTTTGTCCGTTACAACAACGAGCAGCTTGTGGGCAAGTTCACCGTCCAGGGGCTGTGGAAGCAGTTTGAAATCCCCGGCGCCAACGGGGACCTTTTCGACGCGACCTACACGCTCACGCTCAACCCGCTGACGGGTTCCGGCGTGGAGCGCCAGGCGCCCCCGGGGCTCACCCCGGAACTGGTGGACAGCCTTCAGGGCGCGCTTCCGGCCAGCTACTCGCTGGACACGCGCGGCGCGGACGCCTTTTCCACGAACTACCCCTCCGAGGTGTTCAACGAGTTCGGCAACATCTACGACATCCAGAACAACGCCGCCGGCACCGCGCTCAAGTGGGACTTTGAGGAAAACAAGGTGGTCAGCAAAACCACCGGCAAGGCGCTGCCGACGATGCTTCCCATGAACCGCCCCATGTTCGGCGACCCCAACGACGTGTGCCCCATGAACGTGCTTGAGGGCATCGGCGGCGGCGAGGGCGGCGTGGACACGGGCAACATTGACGTGGGCGATGTGGCCGGGGGGCTGGGGCTTGGCACGCAGAAACTCCGGGGCTTCCGCGACGACGTGCTTCTGCGCTCCGCGCCGGGCACCGCCGTGGTCAACCTGTATTACGCGGTTTCCCCCGCGCTGGCCCGCTTCCTCATCCGCCATGACTGGGCCATGCGCGGCTTTGCGGGCGTGGTTACGGTAATGGAGTGGCTTATGAGGCACTGGATTCTTCTTGTCACGGTCGCCCTTTCCGGGGCGCTCGGCGCGGGCGCGCTTTTCCGGAGGTCCCGCCGCCATTCGGCTGCGGCCGCGGCCCTGCTGCTTGTGGCCGCCGTCGCGCTTTCCGCGGCCCCCGCGTCGGCCAACCAGGTGTTCACCAGCACGGCCGGCATGGTCTCCGCCGCGAGCCACATCTACAAGGGCAAGGTCCTTTCCACTACCGGCCGCTGGGCCGGCGGCGGCCGCATCTACACGGACGTTGTGGTTGAGGTTCAGGAGACGATCAAGGGTCAGGCCAACAAGGGCGCGGCGGTTTCCTTCTCCGTCATCGGCGGCCAGGTGGGCGGCATGGCGATGTCCGCGAGCGGCATCCCCACCTTCACCAAGGACGAGGAAATCATCCTTTACCTCAAGACGGTCGCGGGTCGCGGCATTGCCGTGTGCAACGGCGAGCGGGGCAAGCAGATCATTTACACCAGCCAGTCCACCGGCGAAAAGTATGTCGTCGGCGGCAGCGCGATTGGCGACGCCGCCCTTGCGCAGGATGAAAAGGCCATGAAGGCGGGCGGTTTCGCGGACGCGGACGGCGGGGGCAGCCCGGGCGGGGTTCCCGTGGACGATTACGTGGACTACCTGCGGGCGGTGGTCAGGGCGCAGGAGCCCGCCTCCGAATAATTCCGGCACACCAACGGCACACCGGGCGTCCCGCTGGACCGCCCGGTGTTTTTTTTACATGAAAGGGAACCACAAGTGACACACCGTGAACGCGCCCTGGCGGTGCTCAACCGCCAACCCTATGACCGCCTTCCCATTGTCCATTTTGGGTTTTGGGGGGAAACGCTGGAGAAATGGGTCGCGGAGGGGCATCTGAAGCCCGGGGATGTGGAGGGCATCTGGGACGGCAACGCGGTGGACCGGCGTCTTTGCGGCATTCTGGGCTTCGACTTCAACTGGGCCTCGCATTTCTCCCCCAATTCAAACCTCATGCCCGGGTTTGACTACAAAATTCTGGAGGAGTTGCCCGACGGCTCCCTGAAATCCCTGAATTTCCAGGGGGTGGTCATCCTTGAGAAGCCGGGCACGCGCTCCATTCCCATGGAATTCGACCACACCCTCAAGACGCGCGCCGACTGGGAGGAGCACTACAGGCACCGCTTCCAGTGGCATCCCGACCGGGTGCTCAAGCAGCCGGTGCTGCTTGACAACGGCGACGTGCTTCCCTTTGACGAGGGCGGCCTGGACTGGCTCAAGAAGGGCGGGCGCGAGTATCCCTACGGCTACTTCTGCGGCAGCCTCTACGGTTATGTGCGCGACATCATCGGCGCGGCCAGCACCATGTTCGCCGAGGACTATGACCTCTTTGTCGAAATCATCGACACCATCGCCGAACTGTCGTACCAGAACCTGAAATTCACCCTGGAACAGGGCGCCACCTTCGACTTCGGGCATTTCTGGGAGGACATCTGCTTTAAAAACGGCCCGCTTATCATTCCGTCCCTGTTTGAGGAACTGGTCGGCCCCCATTACAGGCGCATCACGGCGCTGCTCAACGCGCACGGGATTGAAATCGTCTCCCTTGACTGCGACGGCTGCATTGACGCGCTTGTCCCCACCTGGTTCAACAACGGCGTCAACACCATGTTCCCCATCGAGGTGGGCACCTGGGACGCCAGCATCAGGCCGTGGCGCGACCAGTTTGGCGAGGGGCTGCGCGGCGTGGGGGGGATGAACAAGGTCGTGTTCACCCGCGACCGCGCCGCGGTGGACGCGGAGGTGGAGCGGCTGCGCGGGCTGGTGGAACTTGGCGGGTACATTCCCTGCCCCGATCACCGCATCGCCCCCGACTCCGAATATGATTTGGTGCGGTACTACTGCGACAGGATGCGGGCCGTTTTCGGCTGATGGCTGATTACCGGTCCCTGCTGAGCACAAACCGCGCCAGGGCGCGGAAGGGGTCCGCCGCCTGCCCGAAACCGGCCAGGGCGTCCTCCGCCGCCCCCACGGCCTCCGCCGCAAGGCGGCGCGCCGTTTCCAGTCCCAACAGGGCGGGATAGGTCGCCTTGGTGCGCGCCGCGTCCGCGCCGGTCTGCTTGCCCAGTTTTACGGCGTCCCCCGTCACGTCCAGAATGTCATCGGTGATTTGAAAGGCCAGCCCGAGATGCCGCCCGTAGCGGTCCAGGGCGTCCAGGGTGGGCGGGGGCGCGTCCGCCGCCATCGCACCGCACACCACCGAGGCCCGGATGAGCGCCCCGGTCTTCGCCGCGTGGATGCGGCGCAGTTCTTCCAGGGTTACCGCGCAGCCCTCGGCTTCCATGTCCAGTTGCTGGCCGCCCACCATCCCGCAGACCCCCGCCGCGCGGGCGATTTCGGAAACGACGGCCGCGCTGCCCGTGCGGGCCGCCGCGTCAAAGGCCATGGTGAGCAGGGCGTCCCCCGCGAGGATGGCCGCCGCCTCGCCGTGCGCCTTGTGCAGCGTGGGGCGTCCCCGCCGCATGTCGTCGTTGTCCATCGCGGGCAGGTCGTCGTGGATGAGCGAATAGGTGTGGATCATCTCCAGCGCGCAGGCCACGGGCAGGGCGGGGGCGTCGTCGCCGCAAACCAGATCCGCCGCGCCGAGGGCCAGCGCCGGGCGCAGCCGCTTCCCCCCGGCAAAGAGGCTGTACCGGACCGCCTCCACCAGTTTGGGCGGGGCCTCATGCCATTCGGAGACCAGGGCGTCCAGCGCGGCTTCGGTGCGCGCCGACTTGGCGGCGAGAAATGCCTCCGCAAGCCCGTTCAAAACAGCAGTTCTCCGCCGTCTCCGTCTTCATCCCCGTCCGCCGCTTCCGCCGCCACCGCCTTTCGCGGCGCGGGCGGCGGGGCTGCATCGGGCGTGTCCTCGTCAAAGGGCACCTCGACCGCCTGCCCGTCCGCAGCGCGGACCAGCATGTCAATCTTGCGCTCCGCCTCGCGGAGCCGCCTCTCGCAGCGGCGGCTTAGGGCGATGCCCTCCTCGAACTGTTTCAGGGAGTTCTCCAGCGGGAGCCCGCCCTCCTCCAGGGCGGCCACGATTTCCTCAAGCCGCTCCAAATCCTGCTCGAAGGTGCCGCCGCCCTCTTCCAATTTCTTTTGTTTTGTCATGGCTGCCTCTCCAACCGGTCAGTCCGGCCTGTCCGTCCCGTCCGGAACGATTTCCGTCACCACGGCGTTCACCGCGCCCCGGCCAAACCGCACCAGCAAAGTGTCATTTTCCCGCAGCGCGCCCGCGTCGTGCACCAGCGCGCGCTCCGGCATCCGCCACGCCGCCGCGTAGCCCCTGGCGAGTATGGCCAGCGGGCTCAGGGCGTTCAACTGGGCCGCGAGCCGGGCGCAGTCCGCCCGCCCGCGCTCCGTCAGCGCGCGCCCCCGTCCCAGCAGGCGGGCCTTGAGCCCCTCCGCGCGCTCGGCCATCCGGGCAAGCCGCTGCGCCGGGGACTGCCGATCCAGCGCGCGCCCCGCCGCCTCCAGCCGTTTTTCCAGCGCCTTCACCCGGTCCGCCATGGACCTGTCCAGCGCCAGCCGCGCCTCGTCGTGGGCCTGGCGCGCGTTCCGCAGCAAATCGGAGGGCTGGCGGAAAACGCGCGCCCCGGCGGCGCGGTCAAGCCGGTTTCTGGCGCGCTCCGCATGACGGCCCGCCGCCCGCGCCAGGCGGCCCCGCAGCCGCGCCACCGCCTCCACCAGCGCGCCCTGCTCGCGCACCACCATCTCCGCCGCCGCCGAGGGCGTGGGCGCCCGCAGGTCCGCCGCGAAATCCGTCAGGGTGAAATCTATCTCGTGCCCCACCGCCGAAATGACCGGCGTGGCGGCGGCGAAGACGGCGCGCACCACGGGCTCCTCGTTGAAGGCCCACAGGTCCTCCAGCGAGCCGCCTCCGCGCCCCACAATCATCACGTCCACGCCGTGTTTGTCCAGGGCCGCGATGCCCTCCGCAATCTCGGCCGCCGCGCCCGCGCCCTGCACCCGCGCGGGCCAGAGGAGGATGTGCACGTTGGCGAAGCGCCTGCGGATGACGTGCAGGATGTCGCGGATGGCCGCGCCCGTGGGCGAGGTCACAATGCCGATGCGCCGGGGCAGCATGGGCAGCGGCTTCTTGTGCCGCGCGTCAAAGAGCCCCTCCGCCTCCAGTTTCCTCTTGAGCTGCTCGAAGGCGAGCTGCAGCGCGCCCATGCCGCGCGGCTGCATGTCGTCCAGCACAATCTGGTAGTTTCCCCGCTTCTCATAGACAGTCACCTGGCCGTGGACCAGCACCTCCTGCCCGTTTTCCGGCGTGAATTTCACCCGGCCCATGGGCCCGCGGAACATCACCGCGTCAATCTGGCTGTTCTCGTCCTTGAGGGTGAAATAGGCGTGGCCGGAGGCGGCGAGGCGCCAGTTGGAGATTTCCCCGGCCACCCACACCGCGCCGACGCCCCGCTCCAGCAGGGTTTTCACGCGCCGGGTGAGCTGTTCAACGGAGAATATCTGGTCGGGCTGCATGGCCATGATGCGCAATCGTAGCGGAACCGGGGGGCTCCGGTCATCTTTCGGACGGTTTCAGCAACGCCGGGGTCAGGCCTTTTCGCCCTCCTTCGCCGCCGTTTCCCTGAAGAAGAGCAGGAAGATGACAAAGACCGCAAAAGCCAGCGCGGTGGGGACCATCCAGAGGCCGAACCAGTTGATGACCGCCGCGTCCCCCTCCCCGGAGCTGAAGAAGTCCTTCACCTTTCCGGAGGCGATGGTGCCGATGGTCATGCCGACGCCCCAGGTCATGAGGGCGAAAAGGCCCTGCGCGCTGGACTGGAGCTCCTTGGGCGCGCGCATGTCGGTGTAAATCTGGCCCGTCACAAAGAAGAAGTCGTAGCACACGCCGTGGAGCAGGATGCCAAGGTACCACA
>JBHEKP010000010.1:0-3829 GCA_041859375.1 Candidatus Hydrogenedentales bacterium
CTTTTGCGGGGCGGCGGCACGCGCCGGTCGCTGGCGGTGGCCGTGACGGTGTGCCTGCTGGCGGGGCTCTTCGTCCTGTGCCTTGGCCCGGTTGGGCGTATGCTCTCCCCGGTAATCCCGTATTACGCGGCCTTCGCCCCCTTCGCGCTGCTGGCGGCGGCGGCGGCCTTTGCCGTCGTGCAGTCCATTGCCGGTATCGGGCGCGTCCGCGTTCCCGGCGGGGTGGCATGGCGTCCCGTGCCGGGGGCGCTGCTCGGCTACTTCAACATCACGCTGGTCCTGCTCGTCACCCTTTCCCTGCACACCAAGGGCCGCCACAACCTGGACATGGCCGCATGCGCGGGCAACCTCAGGCGGATTGAGGCGGCGCTCGACGCCTATGCGGCGGGGAACGGGGGGCGCTTTCCCCCCCTGCCGCCCCGGCCCGGCGTTCTCATGTTCGCACCGGACATGCTCCCCGGCGGCGAAGAGCTTCTGTCCGCGCTGACCTGCCCAACCGCGCGGTTTGCGGCGAAGGGCACGGCGGCTGAAAAGGCGGCCCGCATGGGCACGCCCCCCGCCGACGACCAGAGCTATTACTACCTGGGCTACGCCCTGCGCTCCGAGGCCGCCCTTGAGGCCCTCGCAAAGGCATTCCGCAGGGGGATTGCCGGGGGCGGCGGCTTCACCGGCGACCTCGTGGTGGAGGATGCCGGGGGCGTCCATACGCTCCACCGGCTGGCCGAAAACTCCCGGGAGATGCTGCGCGCGTCGCCGGATTCCCTCGCAAAATCGCCATACGAGGGCCAGTCCCCGGGCTACCACGTCTCGTGCGTCACGGACGACGTCCCCATCCTCATCGAGCGGGACCTGGGCCACAGGAACATTGACGCCGTGGATGCCCCCCCGGCCGAAGGCGCTTGGGTCCTGTATCTGAATGACGGTCCCTGCTTCGTCGCGCGCGGCACTTGGCCCGTCACCGAAAAGACCCAGCGCCTCCTCGCCGAACTCGCCGAATAATCCTGCGGCTCCGGATAGTATGGACGGGGTGGACGGTATGGATGGGGTGGACGGTATGGATGGGGGACGAAAAAAATAATGCGGGGCGAGCCGGGTGGCTCGCCCCGCCTGTTTGGGTTGTGGTGTTACTGTGCCGGGGCTGCCGGGGCCGCAGCCTCGGGCGCGGGCTGTGCCGGGGGGGCGGCCATGGCGGCGAGAGCGGCGACCTGTCCCTGGCGGGCGAAGTCGGCGGCCTCGCCGAGGACGCGGGCGGCCTCCTGGGGGGCGTGGAAGCCCATGGAGTTTTCGGCGGCGATGAAGTCCAGACGCCACTGCGCCTTGCGGTGGAGGTCCAGCGCGGGGGCCAGCTGCGCCTCGGTGGCCCCGCCGGACTTGGCCTGGACCACCGTGTCCATCATGTCCATAAGGGCGGAGGCGGCGCGCTGCATGAGGTCGTGGTTGCGCTGCTGGATGACGTCCACGCGGGCGAGGATTTCCTCCTCGGAGAAGTGGTGGCAGACCTGGCAGGCGCGGTTGACGTTGAGCAGGGGGCTGCGCACCCAGTGGTCGGAGACCTTGGAGGCGCCGTCGCGCATGTAGGGCATGTGGCAGTCGGCGCATGCGACGCCGCTGCGGGCGTGGATGCCCTGGCTCCAGAGCTCGAATTCGGGGTGCTGCGCCTTGAGGATTGCCGCGCCGGTTTCCGCCTGCTTGTAATCGTAGAACTTTTCGCCGTCGGGGAAGACGGTTTCGTCCCAGAAGCGTTCCACATCATCCACGCGCAACCCCTTCCCCCAGGGGAAGGTAAGGGGCATCTTCGAGGAGCAGTAGTACTCCACGTGGCACTGGCCGCAGACGAAGGAGCGCATCTCGGTGCGGGACGCCTCGGTGTTGGGGTCATAGGCGGCCGCGCGGGAGCCCGCGCGCCAGCGGTCCACGGAGGGGAGGTGCGGGACGGGCGCGTCGGAGGCGGCCAGTTTGGCGATGCCGTTGATGAAGCCCGGGCGGGTGACGCGGAGCTGCATGGTTTTTGGGTCGTGGCAGTCCACGCAGGAGACGGGGTGGCCGTGCCCCATGTCGTGGAGCATCTTGTTCAGGTCCTGGTAGGAATACTGGTAGCTTTTTTCAAAGCCGGCCATGGCGTCGCCGTCGCCCAGTTTGCGGTAAAGGGGCATGATGGAGGCGTGGCAGTGGAGGCAGGAGCCGCTCTGGGGCTTGGTGAGGCGCTGGGTGTTTTCCTGGTCCATGAGCATGTAGGCGTGGCCGCGCCGGTCGCGGTAGTCGATTGAGAAGGCGTAGCCGCCGAACATGCGCTTGAGCCAGGGGTCGCGGTCAATCTTTTCCTGGGGCATGGCCTCGCTGCCGCCGTGGCCGCCGAAGCGGGTGCGCGTGGTCTGGGCGGTGAGCTTGTAGGAGTCGTATTCTTTGGGCCAGTTCACGCCCCATTTTGCCGGATCGGTGTCGTCCTCGGTGACCTCGACCACCCGCACATGGGGGGTGCGCGCCTCGCTCTTGCGCTCGGCGATGTTCATCAGCAGGGCGACAACGCCCACCGTGCACGCGGCCACCAGCGCGGTGACGCCCCCGAAGAGGAGCAGCGAGCGGAGGTCAAGTTTGATTTCTATCATGGCGTTTCCCTTTCGTCCGGCAGAAGGCGTCCGCCCAGGCCCAGCGTCTCGCCGTGGCCCGCGGAACTGTGGCAGTGCACGCAGCGCACCGAGTCCGGATCGGTGGTGGCGCCCGCCACCAGCCCGTGGACCATCTCCCCGTGGCAGCGGATGCAGTTGTCCTGAAGAATCCGGCTGTTGCCGGGCTTGATCATGATGGGTTCGTGGAAGTCCTGAAGCGTGAACCCCTTGGAGTGGTGGTAGCCGTTGGAGGACTTGGCGATGTACTTGCCGATGAGGTCGTGGGGGAGGTGGCAGTCCACGCAGGTGGCGAAGTTGTGGTGGCTGCCGCGCTGCCAGGAGTCAAACTGGGGGCGCATGATATGGCAGTTCACGCAGGTTTCCGGGTCGGAACCCGCATAGGAGAGGCCCTCGGCGTAATTGAAGGTGAAGGCGCCCAGCCCCGCCAGCAGGCCCACGGGAACGCCGAGAACGCACGCAAGCGTGGTCCGGCTGAATTTGGACAGAATCCCGCGTTTTTGGGCGGATTTTTCCGGCTGGTCAACTTCCATCAGCTGGTTTCCGGGGTATGTATACTAAAAAACCATTCCGGAGGGGCTTTTGAGCCACCCCGTAAATGCCGCTAACATTTGTCAGTATTATACATATTATGCAATGCGTTTTCCACCGTTTCGGGGTGAAAAAAAACGACCGGATTCCCTTGGGGGGAAATCCGGCCGTTGAATGGATTGCCTAAGGCTTAGTAGCGGGAGCCGCCGCCGCGGTAGCCGCCGCCGCCGCCGCCGCCGCCACGGTAACCGCCGCCGCCACCGCCGCCGCCGCGGTAACCGCCGCCGCTGCCGCCGCGACCGCCCTCTTCCTTCGGCCGGGCTTCGTTGACCTTCAGCGCGCGACCGTCGATCTCGCGGCCGTCAAGCGCCGAAATGGCGGCCTGGGCCTCGTTGTTGTCCGGCATCTCGACGAAGGCGAAGCCGCGCGAACGGCCGGTTTCGCGATCGCTGACGACGCGGGCGGAGGAGACCTCACCATACGCCTCAAAAGCGGCGCGAAGGCCGTCTTCCTTCGTGTTGAACGAGAGGTTTCCAACGAAAATGTTCATACCAATCAACTCCTTGTCTGTTCGGGCCTCCGGCCCGGGTGTCCATGATAGTCGGTTCAGCGCAAACGGGGTCGGAAAAACAAATCACAAACACCATATGGAGCTGATCGACATACGCTGATGA
>JBHEKP010000004.1:0-5005 GCA_041859375.1 Candidatus Hydrogenedentales bacterium
TGAAACGGATACTGGTGACGGGCGCGGCCGGGTTTATCGGGTCGCACCTGACGGACGCGCTGCTGGCGCGGGGCGACGCGGTGGTCGGCTATGACGAGTTCAACGACTACTATGATCCCGCGATCAAGCGGCGCAACCTGGTGGGCGCGCTGGCCCATCCGAACTTCCGGCTGGTGGAGGCGGACATCTGCGACGAGCCCGCGCTGCGGGCCATGTTCGAGCGGGAACGCCCCGAAGTGGTGGTCCATCTGGCGGCGCGCGCGGGGGTGCGCCCGTCGCTTCAGGATCCAAACCTGTACCACCGGGTGAACGTCATCGGCGGCCAGCACATCCTGGACGCCTGCCGCGACTTCCGCCCGTCCCACCTGGTCTTCGCGTCCAGTTCGTCGGTCTACGGCGGCAGCACGGAGGTGCCCTTCCGGGAGACGGACCCGGTGATGCGGCCCATCAGCCCCTACGCCGCCACCAAGCGCATGAACGAGCTGCAGGGCCACGTGTACAGCCACATTTACGGGCTGAACGTGACCATGCTCCGCTTTTTCACGGTCTACGGCCCGCGCCAGCGCCCCGACATGGCCATCCACAAATTCACGGGGAAGATTCTGCGCGGCGAGCCCGTGCCCATGTTCGGCGACGGCACCACCCGGCGCGACTACACCTACATAGACGACATCATTGACGGGCTGCTGCGCTGCGTGGACACGCCCCTGCGCTATGAGATATTCAACCTCGGCGAGAGCCGCACCACGAGTCTGGCGGAGCTGATCACCCTCATTGGGAAGCATGCGGGCCGCGCCGCGGTCATTGACCGCCAGCCGCTCCAGCCCGGCGATGTGGAAATCACCTACGCCGACGTCAGCCACGCGGGGGAACTGCTGGGTTACCGGCCCCGGTTCACCATGGACGAGGGCGTGGGGCGTTTCGTGGCGTGGTACCGCAAGGAATACGGTGCGTGACCGGGCGGTTTTGTCACCCGTGCGCGCCCGGCGGGCGTTAAGCAGGGAGACCATCCGGGCGCGGCGCGCCCGAACAAGGAAAACCCATGGACAAAAAAGGCGTGTTCACCTATCTTGCGTTCACCTTTGGCGTTGGCTACGCGGCGCAGTTCGCCCTGCTGCGCCTCGGGTTCATCGTGTACGACGAGCCCACCATATTCAACACCCTGCTGTTTCTGGCGGTGATGTGGATTCCGGCCATGGGCGCCCTCGCGGTGACGGTGCTCTGCCCCGGCGAGGGGCGGATGCCCCGGCTCTGGCCGGTGCCCTTTGCGCCCGCGGTGAAGCTGATGGCGGCGGTTCCCCTTGTGGTGGCCCTTTCCTACGCGGTTGCCACCCTGCTGGGGCTGGCCGCGCCCCAGTGGGATTTGAGTTCCACCATGATGCAGCTGGAGGAGTCGCTCAGGGACACGCCGCCCAACGTCATGGCCATCCTGCCCCCCTTCCTCATTGTCACCGGCCTGCTTTTGGGCGTGGTGCTGGGGGCGACGGTGTTCGCCGCCGCGGCGCTGGGCAGCGAGCTGGGCTGGCGCGGCTGCCTGCTGCCCCGGCTGGCTGTCAGGGGCAGGGCCGCCGCCCATCTGGTTACCGGGGTGCTGTGGGGGCTGTGGTTCATGCCGCTGGTGTTCTGGCGCTATTACGACACGGGCAACCTGTCGGGATTCCCCGTGGCGGCGCTGTGCGGCATGGCGGTGGCCCTGGTGCTGGGCGCGTTTCTGAATGAAATCGTGCTGTGTTCGCGCAATCTCGGGCTGGCGGCGCTGGCGCTCGGCCTTTTTGTGGGACAGCGCGAGGGCATATGGCAATACCTGTTCCCCACGGCGGAGCTGCCCTGGGCGGGTGTGTTCGGCGTGTTCACCATGGTCCTGCTGCTGGCGCTGGTGTTTGCCGTCCGCCGGCTGGTGGGCGGCGGCGCGCCGTCCGTGCAGGAAAAACCGGAGGCCTGATTTCCCGGCGCAAGAGGTGCGGCATGACAAGGTGTTTGGCGTGTGTTTTTGTTTTTTCCTGCATGACGGCATTTGCCGCCGCCGCTGATGACGCGCCGCCCCTGCGCGCCGCCGTGTTTGACGTGGACGCCACGCCCCCCGTGGGCAGCCAGATGGCCTATGACCCCGTGGCCGCGCAGGGCGAGCCTGGCCTTCGGGCGCGCGGCGTTGTGCTGCTGGGCGCGGACGCGCCCGTGGTCTTGTGCGCGGTCGACTGGATTGGCATTGCCAACGGCGCGCATGACGCCTTCCGGGACACCCTGGCCGGGGCGGCGGGTACCTCGCGGGAGCGCGTGGCGGTGCACACGCTGCACCAGCATGACGCGCCCGCCTGTGATTTCTCCGCCGAGGCCCTGCTGGGGGAGCACGGCCTTCCGTTGAAATACTACGACGGCGTCTTTGCGCGGGAGGTGCTCGCGCGGCTGGACGTTGCGGTGCGGGCGGCGCTGGAAAAAGCCCAGCCGGTGACCCACATCGGCATGGGTGCGGCGCGGGTCTATGGCGTGGCGTCAAACCGGCGCATTCTCGGCGGTGACGGGAAGGTGCGGGCGATGCGCTTCACCACCTGCGCCGAAGCCGCGCTGCGCGCCGAACCGGAGGGTGTGATTGATCCCGAGGTTTCACTGGTCAGCCTGTGGAACGGGGACGCGCCTGTGGCGGTACTCAGCTATTACGCCACCCACCCCCAGAGCTATTACCGCACGGGCGTGGCCAACCCGGATTACCCCGGCATAGCCCGGTTCATGCGGCAGCTTGCGGTGCCCGGCGCGCTCCATGTGCATTTCACCGGCGCCGCGGGCAATGTGGGCGCGGGCAAATACAACGACGGCGCGCGGGAAAACCGGCTGGTGCTGGCGCGGCGGCTTGCCGACGGCATGGAGCGCGCCTGGAACGCCACCGTGAAAACCCCCGTGGCCCCCGCCGATCTCCGCTGGGAGACGGTGCCCGTGGCGCTGCCCCCGGCGGCGCACCTGTCCCTGGAAAAGTTTGAGGCCGCCCTGGGCGGCGCGGAGGCGGCGGAGACGCTGGACCGGCATGCTTCGGAGATTGCCTGGCTGCGCCGCCTCGCCGGGGGCCGCAAAATTGACGTGGGCTGCCTTTCCCTGGGCCGGGCGCGCATCCTGCACCTGCCCGGCGAGCTTTTTGTGGAATACCAGCTTGCCGCCAAGTCGCTGGGTGCGGAGTCGGGCCTGTTCACGGCCATGGCCGCCTACGGCGACGGCGCGCCCGGATACATCGGCACCGCCGCCGCCTACGAACAGGGCGGCTACGAGACGGGTGAACAGGCGAGCAACGTGTCCCCCGAAGCCGAAACCGTGCTGATGTCGGCCATCAGGGAACTGCTCAAGCCGTAACCACCGCCCGGATGATCAGCCCAGGCTTTTCCGGTGGGCCCACACCTTCTCGAAGGCCTTGGTGTACTGCTCCGTCAACTCCGGCTGATCCGAGGTGAAGTGGGCGAGCTGGATGGCCTGCCTGTTGGCCTGGTCGCAGCCGGGCACGCTCTCGGGGGCGCAGAGCACCGGCATGTGCCGCCACCACTGCTGCTCCGCCATCATGGGGTAGGTGTGCAGCAGGGTCCAGGAATACTCCAGCACGTCCACGCCCTCGGCCTGCAGCGCCTTCACCACGGCGGCGCGGGACACGCCCGCCTTCGCCTCGTCAATGAAAAGCAGGTTTTTCGAGTAATACACGCGCTCGATGCCCTTCGCGGCCACGGGTTCGGTGAGCCCCGGAAGCTGGGTGATGCGGTCGTTGAGCGCGCGCACCTGGGCGCGGTCCGCCTGGTTGCGCGCCTCCAGTTTTTCCAGTTGGAGCCGTCCGAGGATGGCGGACACCGGGTGGATGCGCAGTTTGGAGCCGAGGGCCGTGCCCTGGTATTTGGCGTAGGGGCTGCCCTCCGGAAAGGTTCTGGGCAGATCGTAGTTGCCATAGGTCACGGCCCGCTCAAAGTCGGTCTGGTTTTTGTACATGCCCATTCCGCCCTCGATGGCGGGGAGGGGCTTGGTGCCCTGGAGGCTGAACCCGGCCATGCGCCCCCAGTTGCCGATGATCGTGCCGTTCACCCGCGAACCGTGGGCGTGGCTTGCGTCCTCAAGCACGTCTAATCCGTGCTCCTTCGCAAAGGCCGCGATTGCCTCCATGTCGCAGGGGAGCCCGTACCAGTGCACCGCGAGGATGGCCTTTGTCTTGGGCGTGAGCCGCTTTTTGCAGTCCTCCACGTCGATGTTCATCGTGCGCGGATCCACGTCGGTGAACACGGGCACCAGCCCGAAAAGGCGCATGGGCACCACGGGGAACCAGGTGCTGTAGTCGGCCACGAGGATCTCGCTGCCCTCGGGGTAGTCCGCCGCGAAAAGCATGGATGTGAGCGCGCTGGTGCCGTTGCAGTGGGCCTTGGCGTGGTCGCACTTGTGGAACGCCTTCCACGCGTCCTCGAACAGCGCGATGGGCGCGTAGTCCGGGCTGCGCAGCAGCGCGGACACCTGCTCGATCTCCGCGTCCCCGTAGAGCGGCCATTTGACGGCGTCCGTTGCGGCGGCGGTGACGGCCTTCGGCCCGCCGTTGACCGCCAGCGTTTCCGCCTTTGCCGTCTGCGCGGCGGCCTTTCCGGAGGTTCCCGCCCCCGCCAGATAAATCCCCGCGCCCATCATCCCGGCGTTTTTCAAAAAGCCGCGGCGTGTGTCGGTTGAACTGTTTTTGTCCTGGTGCATGATCCTCAGTCTCCTTTGGTGATCGCGCGGGGCGTCCGGCGCGCCATCATCCAGCATACCCGTGCCGGGTCCGCCGCGTCAACGGGCGGGCGCGGTGAGATTGACCCGCCCGCGGATGTTTGGTATACTGAATATTCCTTCCGGAGGCGGATGTCCGCGTCCGGGGGGCAGCAGAATCAACCGGCGCCGCCCTGAACCGGCCGCGCACGACACCCACATTGAGGGGAGGTTGAGCACGAGTGACCAAGGTTCGCGTAAAGGCTGACGAGCCCTTTGAGAAGGCCCTGCGGCGTTTCAAGAAGAAATGCAA
>JBHEKP010000212.1:0-3494 GCA_041859375.1 Candidatus Hydrogenedentales bacterium
CACGGCGACGGGCAAAGCAGCGGCTATGGGAACTCGCCGCCGCGCATCCTTCCCGACGGCAGGGCGCATGACTGGACCCTCGACTATGCCCCGGACCCGGCGGGCGGTGACGGGAAAATAATCGTTTCCCTGGACGGAGACCGCGTGGAAATGCCCCTTTCAAAAGGGCACCGGGCCGCCGGCGCGCACTTCAACCGCTTCGGTTTCGTGACCCCGTGGATTGACGGCAACGGGCAGCGCCTATTCTTCGACGATCTGGAGTACACCTGCAAACAGTGAGGGCGGCGCAATTCAAAGGGCAAGCAACGTCTCAGCCCGAAACCTCAAACGCGGTGATGTTCACGAAATTGCTTTTTGACGCTTCCGCCTTGCCGGGCAGCAGCGTCATTTGCAGGGTGTGCGGACCCGCCGCAAAGCCGGTGAAGTCCCAGCGCTTTGGCTCGCCCCGGTTCGGTCCGTACTGGTCTATGACACCCGCCGCCTTGCCGTCAATTTTCACTTCCATGCGGCCCGCATCGTCATACAACTGCCCGATCAGCGTGATGGCCGTGCCGGTGAAGGCATACTGCGCGGAAGACCCGATGGTGTTGGTGGCGTGCCAGGCGCCGAAATCAATCCAGCCGGGGCTGAAGGTTGCGGCGGTGCGCGGGATGCGCAGGAGCGGATTGGCCGGATCCAAATACATGAAATAGCGCTCGCCCTTTTTCATCTGGTAGAAGGGGCGCACCAGAATCTCCGGATCGGCCTTGGCGTGGTAGTTCAGGGGCTCGCCGGGCAGCGGCTCAAGGCACCCCGCCGGGTCTTTGAGGTCAATCTGCCTGGAGGGGTTGCCCTTTTCACAGCGCGCCACCAGCGTTACCGGACCGCGGCACAGCGCGGCGGGAAACTCCTGCTCCTCAAGCATCCGCACCGTCCGCAATGCCATGGGCAGTTCAAGGACAAGACGGTCGCCGTCCTTCCACTCCCTGCGGAACACGGCCCAGCCGTGCCCGTCCACCTCGACCTTCACGGGCCCGCCGTTGACCGCCGCCGTCATCGGCGCGGACAGCCATCCCGGCGCGCGCACCTTCAGCGCAAATTCCACCGGGGCGCCCACGCGCACCCTGAATTCCGTGCCGGCCGATTCGGGAAAGCGCGTCACCTGCTCAACGCCCACCTTTGCGCCCCCGCATTCCCATTCCACCGCCGAGGGGACAAAGAGGTTGACGCAGAGTTCGCCGTCGCCCTTGAAGTAGATGATGTCGTGGAAGTCGGCGACCGCCTGCGGCCGCGTGCCGGAACAGCATGCCCAGGGGGCCATGTTCTGCTTCGACGAACCGCCCAGGTTGTATTCCGAGTAGTAAAACACGCCGCCGTCGGGGTCCATGGGAATGCTCGCGCCGATGCCGTTCAGGGTCATCAGTTCCATCCAGTCGCCGTAGCGCGCGTCGCCGGTGTGGCTGATGAGCTGTTTGCACATCTTGAACACGGCCCACGAGCCGCACTGTGTCTCGAAATGGCTGCTGCTGTCGCGCAGCGTGGCCGCAAGCTTTGCGCGCGGCATGAGCGTCTCATTGGGGCCAAAGCCGCCCGTCACCCAGAGCTGGCTGTCCTGGAGAAATTCGTAGCCGTTCTTCAGCGCGTCCAGATGGCGCGGGTCGCCCTTGACGGCATAGGCCGCCCCCAGTCCGTTGAGGGAGTTCACATGACTGTAGGCGTGGTACCAGCCGCCGTTCATGGGGTGCTGAAAGATGTCCCCCTTCTTTGCGATCAAATCCCAAAACTCGGTGTACTCCCAAACCTCCGCAAAGTCGCGGTATTTCACATCGCCCGTGGCCAGGTAGGCGCGGTACAGGTTCTCGCTGAGCGTGTACCACTCGCCGCCGCCGGGCCCGGTGGGCCGGGCGTAGAGCCGCGCGCGGTCCAGGTGCGCGACTGCCCAGTCCGTGATCCGGCTGAGGAGCGCGGGCGCGTCCGGATTGCCGCAGTAAAGGATTAAATCCACCAGGCCGCAGACCATCTTGTCGTAATAATAGGGCGGCAGTTGCGGTTCCTTGTCAATGAAGAAAAAGCCGTCCGGGGCGACGCACTCGGCCCAGCCGCGCAGCAGTGCCGCCGCCTTCTCCCTGCAGGCGGTGTCTCCGGTGGCGGCATGCATCCGGGCAAGCCCCGAAAGCACCTGGCCGAAGGCGTTGTGCCCGGTGTAGCAGCCGCCCAGTTCCTTTCCCGGTGCGGGCAGGCCCGCGCGGAGCCGGTAGCCCCGGAGAATGTCGTCATTGGGCAGACGCAGGTAGAAGTCGCGCACCTCGTCGAACTGGAGTTTCAGGCGGCTGTCATGCAGCGTGACGCCCCGGTAGTCAAAGGGGCGCAGCATGCGTTTTCCCTTTTCAACGGGCTGGGCATGCCCGGAGGACATGGCAAACAGGACGGCGGCACAGCAGGCCGGGATGATTGTCACACGCATGATTTCCTCCTTGCCGGGGCGCTTTCCAAAATGCGGCGGGCGGCGGGTTCATTATGTGGGCAACGGGGAGGCTTTGCAAGAGGTCCGATGCGTTAGGATTCCACCGCCGGGCGGATCATGGAGCAGGTGGGCGGCGCGCCGGGTTCAAAGGGCGTGTCGTCCACCAGCCGGAACCCGTGGCGCTCGTAATAGGCCACATTCTTCGCGTCGTGGGTGATGACATAGCAGGGGAGCCGGTCCCGGTCGGCCTGAGCGAGCACATGGCGGATGAGCGCCGAACCGGAGCCGGTGCGTTGGCGTTCCGGGTCCACGCCAAGCACCTCCAGCGACCAGTGCGGCTCCCGAATCTCCGTGTGGTGCCGCCGCTCCAAATCCAGCAACGCCCTTATCCGGCGTCCCGGCAGCGCACACCCCAGGCGCCATGGCGCGGCAAGAAAGCCGGCGCGCAGGTAATGGCCCGCACCCAGACCACGCCAATGCTGCGGCGGCGCCCACAGGGCCGCACCGCTGCCGTCGTCCGCCATGAATGCGCCGCCCACCCGGCTGTACATCAGGGCCGCACGGTGAAAAAGCCAGCGCAACTGGCGGGGCCGCCGCTCCGGGTCCGGGAAAAGGTACACATGCAGCGAGAATTCATGAAACGATCTCGCCAGCACCTCCGCCGTGGCGGCGCACTCTTTTGGACTGATGGGGCGGATGCTCATTCGGTGGTCTCCCTGAAGGATGGAAAGGCTCATTTCCCAAGTGGATTGTCCTACAAATCAACCACTTCCTTCCACAGCGCCACCGCCCACTCCGGGGCGGAATCGTCCAGCGCGGCGTGCCGGGCAAGACGGCTGCCCGCCTCGGTCCAGCCTGCGGCAAGGCAGAGGATGGCAAACACAGCGTCGCTTCTGAGAAAGTCCGCCAGCGCTTTCGGCAGGGAACCGATGCTGTTCTGCGCGTGCTCTTCCAACCGGGCAAAGAAGGGGTGCTGCGGGATTGCGCGGGCGGGCTTTTCCCCGGTTTTCACCTGGAAGGGGCCCAGCGATTCAGTCTGGCGGTACATGAT
>JBHEKP010000228.1:0-9365 GCA_041859375.1 Candidatus Hydrogenedentales bacterium
CACCTTCATCCCCCGCAACACCACCATCCTCGGCGCATGCCAAAACCTCCGCATCGAGCAGCACTGGGACTCCCTCCTCGCCGTCGAATTCGAAGCCTGGGATCCCGACGGGCTCACCATCTCCCGACTCGCCTTCCAGACCATCGACCCAGACTCCACCGAAGACCCACGGCAATGACAACACGCGCCCTCACCATCGCCGCCCTCGCACTCGCCGCACTCCTCGCCAACGGATGCGCCCACGCCGTCGCATGGCAAATGTGGCAGCACACACGCGCCGGCGCACCCTCCCACTTCCAAGGGGAATTAAGGGGGACCTCTCCGTCCCTTCCGTCCCTTCCGTCCCTTCCGTCCCTTCCGTCCCTTCCGTCCATACCGTCCATCTCGTCCATCTCGTCCATACCGT
This sequence comes from Candidatus Hydrogenedentales bacterium, assembly GCA_041859375.1. Lineage (GTDB taxonomy): Bacteria > Hydrogenedentota > Hydrogenedentia > Hydrogenedentales > CAITNO01 > JBHEKP01. Next base: position 407 of record JBHEKP010000228.1, read on the forward strand.
CCATGCCCCCAACAACCCAGCAGGAACCACAAAAATGAACCCCATCAACTTCGCCTGGAACATCCTCTCCCTCCTCCTCACCATGCTCGCCGGGTGGCTCTCAATCCTCTCCGCCCTCGGCATCGACGGCCTCTCCCAAATCGCCGCCCTCCTGGGCTTCGCATGATGGAAGACCGCCCATACAACATCACAATCCTCCTCGCAAACATCCTCATCTCGCTGCGCAAACTCGCCCGCGAATGCTTCCTCTTCATCCTCAGAAAATAGGAAACAGCAAAATGCTCTACATCACAATCGCCCTCGCCATACTTGACTGCGCCGCCTGCATCCTCCTATTACTCGCGCACACAAAAAACCTGCGCCTCTGGCTCCGCGTTCAGGCGTTGGAAAAAACCATCAGCAACGCCCTCCAGCACGCCAACCTCGTCAGCGCATTGGGCAAAGTTGAAGACTGGCCTGGATGGCGCTGGAAAGACCAGATAGACATCTTGGAGCCTGGCAAAGCAAGAGTGGAAACACCGGCGGCGGTACGCATCACACGGCCCGGTGGAGACCGGTCCGCCATCCTGGAGGAAGACCGGTGAACATCCTCGCCCGCATCCTCTCAAGCGGAATCACCATCGGAAAAACATTCACCTTCCGCGTCGCACAGCGAACGCGCGGCCGCGCCGCCGCCGCCACATTCCGCCGCGACCCGAAAAGCGCAAACAACGCGCGCACAGACCCCAAATCCGCCGCCCCCTCCACAAACAAGACCCCCGCATCATTTTGGAGTGCGGCGGCAACGACGCCGCTTTCAAATTCCACACCGTCCACCCCGTCCACAAATCCCCCCCTCTTAAGTCCCCCTTTGAAGTGGGATTTAGGGGGATGTTCCACCCCGTCCACCCCGTCCACAAAAAACGAGCAATAAACCCCGTTTAAAGGAACCTCAAATGAGCGGAAAACACAAGCCACGCGGCCACACACGGATCCACAGGAAAAAGCCCAGGCGCGGCCTCTTCGCATGGTTTCACCGCCTCGCCTCCGCCGCCAGCCTGCTCGGCCTCTCCCCCTCAAAAAGGTTCCGTTCATGAGCGGGGAAATTGTGACAATCGAGGTGAAGGACGAAACCCTCCGGGAAAAACTTGCCTCACTCCTGCAAAGCCTCCAGTCAACACGCACCCTCATGGCCAACATAGCCATGTCCATGAAGGAATCCGCAAAAGACCAGTTCGAGAGCGAAAAAGGACCGGACGGAACCGCATGGCCGCCCCTCGCCGAGTCCACAAAAAAACGCCTGGAAAAGCACGGCTGGACAGGCAAAATGCTCCGGCGTAGCGGCGGCCTCCTGGACAGCATCCACGCCGACCACGGCGACGATTACGCACAGATCGGAACCAAGCTCGTCTACGCCCGCATACACCACCTGGGGGGGCAGGCGGGACGCAACCACGCAGTCACCATCCCGGCCCGTCCATACCTCCCCGTGTCAGCCGACGGGGGCATCTCAGAAGACGCAAAAACAGACATCCTCGACATCATGCACGGCTATCTCGAAGAAGCCCTGTAAGCCAAAATTTGAATCAGCAAGTTGTCAATAATATACAGGCACTATTAGCATTATTGTTGGGTGCTTTTTGCAAAATCAACCATTTTGCTGTAAGTGTTTGAAATGTAGAGATTTGCGGAGAAAAGCAACTCAAATGGGCCAGTTGCTTTTCAGTTGCTTTTCTCGGCAGTTGCTTTTCTCGCCATTATTCGCACTAGCATAGCGTAAAACGCCGTTTCACAACACGTTAAACACACACTTATTTTTTGTTTAATTCGGCGCAAACGTCCGTTTCTTTAAGGAATTATTTCTCTATATTAGACCGCAAATTGCGCGCAAGTGCTTTATTCAATAAGGTTTAAGTGCTGTTTCCATTTTGGCAGGCAAACAGGTACTGTCCATCCCCTCACAAACCCTTGTCACATCTCACCTTATCCCGCATCATCCCACCTCTTCCCACAGTTCCCTTTGCCTGTCAGCGTTCACCCGTCCACTCCCGTCCACTCCCGTCCACTTCTGTCCACTGGGTCCATTCCGTCCATTCCCCGCTCCCCCGCCCCCGCCGGTTTTGTTTATAATGCGCGCCATGCGCGGCATCCGCGCGGGAGCAGCATGTCATGGCAGAAACACGGCACATTGTGGTGGTGGGCAGCGCGAACATCGACCTTGTGACGCGGGTGCCCCGCAGCCCGAAACCGGGGGAATCGCTCATCGGCCACTCTTTCGCCACCGTCACGGGCGGCAAGGGGGCCAACCAGGCGGTGGCAGCGGGCAGGCTGGGCGCGCGGGTGACCTTCATCGGCTGCGTGGGGAACGACGCCTTCGGCCGCCAGCAGCGCGATTCCCTGGCGGCGGCGGGGGTGGACACGGCCCGTATGAAGGTGCACCCCACGGAACCCACGGGCACGGCGGTCATCCTGGTGGCGGAGGAGGGAGAAAACTGCATCGTGGTGACCCCCTCCGCCAACTTTGCGCTGACCCCGGAGGACGTGCGCGCCTGCGGTGATGTTTTCGCCACGGCGGATGTGGTGCTGGCCCAGCTTGAAGTGCCGCTGGAGACGGTGACGGCGGCCTTTGAACTGGGCCGGGCCAAGGGGGCGGTGACCCTGCTGGACGCGGGCCCGGCGCAAAAGGTGGAACCGGAACTGATCCGGCTGGCGGACATCGTGTCGCCCAACGAAACGGAGGCGGAGGCGCTCACCGGGATTCACGTGGACTCGGTGGACACGGCGCGGGCGGCGGCGCGGGCGCTGCGAAACACCGGGGCGGCCCATGCTGTGATGAAACTCGGGGCGCGGGGTTCGCTGTGGCTCGGGCCGGACGGGGAGGTGTTCATGCCGCCCTTCCCGGTGCGGGCCGTGGACACGACGGCGGCGGGCGACGCGTTCACCGCCGCGCTGGCCCTCTGGTGGGCGCCGGGGCGCGAGGCCGAGGCGCTGCGCCGGGCAAACGGCACGGGCGCGCTGGCCGCGACCGTGGCGGGCGCCCAGCCGTCCATGCCCACCGCCGGGGCGCTGGAGGAATTCCTCGCCACCGCCCAACCGGCAAAGTATTGACACAAACAGCATGCCCGGAACAGCCCCGCGACCGGGGCCGTTCCGGGCGTGTTTCGTTACTGGAAAGTGCCGGGACTAGGCGAGGGCCGCGTCAATGGCCTTGGCGATTTCGCCCTTGGCGGTGACGCCGATGAAGCGCTTCACCTCCTTGCCGTCCTTCATGACCAGCAGGGTGGGGATGCTCTGCACGCCGAATTTGACCGCGAGGCCCTGGGCCTGGTCCACGTCCACCTTGGCGACGAGCGCCCTGCCCTTGTATTCCTCGGCGAGCTGGTCGATGGCGGGCGCAAGCATGCGGCAGGGGCCGCACCATTCCGCCCAGAAGTCCACCAGGGACACGCCCTCGGACACGCTCAGTTCAAAATTCTGCTCTGTTAAGGCCGTCGCGTTGCTCATTTCACTGTCTCCATGCATTGTCCGGTGTTGATTGAAAACGGTTGATGCCGCCCCGGCAGTGGTTCCGATTATAGGCGGGTCCGGCTCCCAAGGCAAACGGATAAAAAACCAAACACTTTGCGGCGGTGCGGCTATTCCGCCGCTCATCCGCGCATGCCGGCCCACTGCGGATCGTTCTCAAATATCCAGCGGTAGTAGTCCTTCTGCTCCAGCAGGCGGCCCGCGTCCTCGTCCACGATGACGGTGCAGTTGGCGTGGAGCTGGAGCGCCGTGGCGGAGATCATGGAGGTGACGGGCCCCTCCACCGCCTTCGCCAGCACCTCCGCCTTGTTCGCCCCGGTCACCAGCACCAGGCAGCGGGAGGCCTCCAGGATGGTTCCCACGCCCATGGTGACCGCGAGGCGCGGCATTTCGGCGGGGTTGCGGAAGAGGGGCGCGTTCTGCTCCACCGTCTTGGGCGTGAGCGCCTTGACGCGGGTGCGCGAGAACATGGCGGAAAGGGGCTCGTTGAAGCCGATGTGCCCCGACTCGCCGATGCTGAGCAGTTGCAGGTCGATGCCGCCCACGTCTTTCATCATCGCCTCGTAGACCGGCCCCTCCGCCTCGGGATCCGCCGCCATGCCGTTGGGCAGGTGGGTGTTGCGCGGGTCAATGTTCACCTTCGAGAAGAGGTGGTGGTTCATGTAGTAGCGGTAGGAGCTCTCATGCTCCGGCGGCAGCCCCACATACTCGTCCAGGTTGAAGGTGGTGGCAAGGGAGAAATCGAGCCCCTCGGTCCGGTGCATCTCCACCAGCCGGGCGTACAGCCCCTCCATGGTGCGGCCCGTGGCCAGGCCCAGAACGGTGTTCGGCTTCGCGCGCAGCTGCCGTGCGATGGCGCGGGCCGTCAGCTCGATGGCGTCCCGCCGCGTGTTCATCAAAATTACCTGCATGGTGTTTCTCCGGGAATGTTGCCACTGTCCGGCCCCCATTATCCCGCCCGCGACCGGACTGGGGCAAACCGGCATTGACAGGCCGGACAACTTCTGGTAAAAGAGAATCGTTGCGGGGGGCATCCGGTCCAACACTTGGAAGTGTTTCGTCCCGACCATGGCCGGGTGATGCCCGCAATGTGAAAAGAGGGCCGGGAGATGACCTTTATCGATTTGCCGTTCCTGAGTTGCGTCATTGGGGCGTGGGACATTTTAGGGTTGTTTTCAATTGTGTTGGCTTCTGTTTTATTGTCTCTGGCATTTTGGCGGCGCAGACACATCATAATGTTCACAAGCCTCTTTCTGATTGCCGCAGGGGGTTGCCTCCTGTGCCTGCATACTTCAAACGCCCTATCCGGAGAGGGCTGCGCTTCAAACCTGCACCAACTGAACATGGCTTTCCAGGCTTATGCCGGGGAGCGGAACGGTAAATATCCGGCCCTGGGCAAAAATGGCCTGCTTTTTCCTGCAAGTGATTTTATGGATGAATTCATCAGTGACCCAGTCATTTTCCTCTGCCCAACCGACCGCAAAAGAGCTGCAACAGGCGATCCGGCCATGACGCTTTCCTCTTATGTGTATATTGACCGTTGCGTCACAACGGAGGATGATTTTGAACGGTATCTAGAGGGAACCCTGGACTCGGCCCCTTTGCATGCCGCGCAGAGTTCGGCGGCGAAAATGCCCGTGTTGATTGAAGTGCCCAGGAAACACATGCGCCACCAGTGCCGGGTGCTGTTTTTGGATGGTCACATCTTATCCATGACACCCGGCACCGAATGGCCACTCACCGACAGAGTGACGAGCCTGCTTCAACAACTCGCGAAATGACATCCCGGGGCAAACCGGCGGAATTCCCGTTTTCCTTGAGTCGCGGCGCGTTTTCCGGTGATAATACCCGCCAAGGCGGCGGCAACCGTCCGCGCCGAACCCCTGTACAACCCGCAACTTGCGCACGAAAGGCCCCTTACCCATGTCCGCCAAGGAACTCAAGGTCATCAACCCCTTTGACGAGTCCGTTTACACCACCCTGCCCATGCTGGGCGAGGGGGACGTTGACGGCGTGGTCCGCCGCGCCCGCGCCGCCTTTGAGCAGTGGCGCTGGACGTCCCACGCGGAGCGGCGCGCGCTGTGCGAGGCCTTCATGGGCGAGTTCTCCGCCGCGGGGGACCGGATTGCGGCGGACATCACGGGCCAGATGGGCAAGCCCCTTTCGCAGGCGCGCAACGAGGTGAACGGCATGCTGGACCGGGCGCGCCACATGATCTCCATTGCGGAGGAGACTCTGGCCGACGAGTACCTGCCGGAAAAGCCGTGCTTCACCCGGTACATCCGCCACGAGCCGCTGGGCGTGGTGCTGGACATCGCCGCGTGGAACTATCCGCTGCTCATCGCGGTGAACGTGGTGGTGCCTGCCCTGCTCGCGGGCAACGCGGTGATCATCAAGCATTCGAGCAAGACGCCGCTCTGCGGGCGGGCCTTCACCGAGGCCTTCCGCCGCACGGGCGCGCCGGAGGGGCTGGTGCAGGACGTGGTGGCGGACCACGGGGTGACCGACCGGCTCATCAAGCACCCGGACGTCAATTTTGTGTCCTTCACCGGTTCGGTGCGCGGCGGCCATGAGGTGGTGCAGAGCGCGGCGGGCCGCTTCATCGGCACGGGGCTGGAGCTGGGCGGCAAGGACCCGGCCTACGTCTGCGCGGACGCGCCCTTCGACTTCAGCGTGGAAAACACGCTGGACGGAGCGATGTACAACACCGGCCAGTCCTGCTGCGCCGTGGAGCGCATCTACGTCGAGAAGTCCATTTATGAGCGCTTTGTCGAGGCTTTCGCGGAAAAGGCGCGGGCCTACCGGCTGGGCGATCCGAAGGACGCCGCCACCAGCATCGGGCCGATGGCCTCGAAGGGCGCGCCCGAATTCCTGGCGGGGCAGGTGAACGAGGCGGTGGCGCGGGGCGGAAGGCTGGTGGTGTCGCCCGACGAGTTTGAGAAACCCGGCACGGGCTGGTTCTTCGCCCCGGCGGTGGTGGCCGGCGCGCCCCAGGACTGTTCCCTCATTGCCGAGGAGAGTTTCGGCCCGGTCATCGGCATCCTGCCGGTGTCGGGCGACGAAGAGGCGATCCGCCTGATGAACGACAGCGCCTACGGGCTGACGGCGTCCATCTGGACCTCCGACCCGGTGCGGGCGGCGCGGGTGGGCGCGCGGGTGGAGACGGGCACCTTCTTCATGAACCGCTGCGATTACCTCGACCCGGCGCTGCCCTGGACGGGCGTGAAGGACACGGGCCGCGGGGCCACCCTCTCCAAGTACGGCCTGCTCCAGCTCACCCAGCTCAAGAGCATGCACCTCCGGGTGGAACTGCCCAAATAACGGAGCACACGGCACATGGCACAGCACAACACCCCCGGACTGAACCGGCGCGCCTTCCTGCAGACCGCCGCGCTGGCGGGCGGCGCAATCACCGCCGCCGCGGGCGCTTCCGGCGCGGAGAACGCGCCGCCCCCCCCACCCCACCGTTACTGGATCTACGGCTGCGGGGACAACCCGGCGGAGACCGCCAAGGCCATGCGGGAGCAGGGCTTCAACGTGGTGGTGGGCGGCGACGCCAAGGCCATCGAGGCGGTGAACAGCGCGGGCATGGAGTCGTGGCTGTGCGGCGGCGCCTTCGGCGCGGGCGAGCAGGAGACGGAGCATCTCGCCCTCGACATCACCGGCAAGCCGCAGGTGTGGTTCGGGTCGGGCTCGCCCAACAGCCCCGTCATCCGCGAACGCAACCTGAAATCCTACGAGCAGATGGCCGCCACGCCGGGCGTGGCGGGCGTGCTGGTGGACGGATGCCGTTTCGCCTCACCCGCATCGGGGCTGATGGCCTTTCTCACCGACTTTTCCGCCCACAGCGAGAGGAAGGCGGCGGAGCTGGGCTTCGACTTCGCGCGGATGAAGGCGGACGTGACGGCGCTGCACGGGGCGCTCACCACGCCGCCCGCGCAGGCCGCGAAAAGCCTGCCCTGGCGGCGCTCCGCCGCGGGCGTGCTGGAATGGCTCAGCGGGCGGCCCGGCGTTCTCGACTGGTTCCGCTTCCGCCGCGTGTGCACCACGGAGCATTTCAAGAACATCGCCGCCGTCCTCCACGGCGCGGGCAGGCGCATGGGCGTGTACATTTTCACCCCCTCCCTCGCGCCGCTTGTGGGCCAGTCCTACGCCGATCTCTCGGAATTCGTGGACGTGTTCTGCCCGATGATTTACCGGCTTTACCCCGACCGGCCCGGCATTGCCTGCCTGAACTGGGAACTGTCCATCCTCCCCGAGGAGCTGGGCCTGTCCGGCGCGCCCGAAGAGGAGGCGGTCATGGGCGCGTGCCTGAACCTGCTGGGGCTGGACAAGGCCATCGCGTCGCGCCGGGTGCGCCACATCCAGGCCGCCGTGCCGCCGCAGGCCGTGGGACATGAGACCGCCATGGCCCGCGCGCTGCTGCCGGAGGACAGGGAACTCGCGCCCATCGTCTACATTGACGATCCGCTCATGGGCGAAACCGCCGACGAGGTGCGCCGCGCGGGTGCCAACGGCATCGCCTTCTTCCTTTATAAAGAAAACTGGAAAGCACTGACAGGACCGGCCTTCACGGGCTGAGAAAAGACGCCGCACCGCCATGCCCACCCCCGGCACACAGCCCCCCCCGCCCGGATCCGGCCCGGCCAGCGGCCTGCTGCAACGGCTTGGGCTGACGACCGCTGTGATGATCATCATGGGCAACATGATCGGCTCCGGCATTTTCAAAAAGGCCGCGCCCATGGCGGACCAGTTGATGTCGCCGGGGCTGCTGCTGGCGTGCTGGGTGATTGCGGGCGCGGTGAGCCTGTGCGGGGCGCTTTCCAACGCGGAGGTGGCGGGGCTCATCTCCGGGCCCGGCGGCTATTACGACTATTTCAGGAAGATGTACGGCCGCCCCTTCGCCTTCATGTTCGGCTGGGGCAGCTTCACCGTCATGCAGTCCGCGTCCATCGCGTCCATCGCCTACATCTTCGGCGAGTCGGCCAATGCCCTATTTGAATTCCCCCGGCTTGGCCCGGAATGGGAGCAGATTTCCCTGTTCGGGGTCTTTTACCCCCTCCACAACCTGGGGGTGAAGGCCTTCACCATCGGCACATTGGCCTTCATCACCACGGCCAACTACTGCGGCGTGATTTTCGGCGGCGTCATCGCCAACATCTCCACGGCGCTCAAGCTGCTCGGGATTTCGGTGGTGGTGCTTTTCGGCCTCTGCTCGGGGGCGGGCTCGGTGGCGCACCTCGCACCCCTCGGCCCCGCGCCGGGCGCGGAGTACGGGTCCGGCCTCGGCCTCTTCGGCGCCATGTTCGCCGCGATGCTCGGCGCGTTCTGGGCCTATGACGGCTGGAACAACATCACCAGCCTCGGCGACGAGATCAGGAACCCGAAGCGGAACATCCCCATCGCGCTGGGCCTCGCCGTCGGCGGCGTGGTGGCGGTGTACCTGCTGGTCAAC
>JBHEKP010000076.1:0-26565 GCA_041859375.1 Candidatus Hydrogenedentales bacterium
GCATTGCTTGCCGGTCATGAAGCACCGGCGGATGCGATTGTTGCCTGAGGATGGAGTGAAACAACCCGACTGCCCGCCCGAACCAGCCATGACCAGCTCCTTATTACCTGATGAGCCCCATTTATGTGAACCCCGGTTTTAGGCCGGGGACAGGTAACCGCCAGTTCGGGCTTGACTCTACAGCTTTTTATGCGGCTTGTCAATAGGCAAAAAAATCGGTGCCGCGGCATTGCCGCGCCGTGTTCGGCTTGCCACGCGCGGGGGCCGGGGCATAGAATAGGGTTTTCCAACAGGCATCATCGCCCCGGGCCGCCCGCAGGGGACGCGCCGCCGGGCGGCACAACAGGAAAGGACGCCGAGATGTACGTGACACCGAACGAGTCCCTGGTTGAGAAGGCATACGCCGCCGCGCGCGAGGCCTATGCGGCCTATGGGGTGGACACTGAAGCCGCGATGGCACGGCTGGCTTCCGTACCCGTGTCGCTGCACTGCTGGCAGGGTGACGACGTGGGCGGGTTTGAAAACCTGTCGGCGGCTTCGGGCGGCGGCATTCAGGCCACGGGTAATTATCCCGGCAAGGCGCGCACCCCGGAGCAGCTCCGCCGGGACGCGGACAAGGCGCTGAGCCTGATTCCCGGCAGGCACCGCTTCAACATCCACGCGATGTACGCGGAGACGGGCGGCAAAAAGGTGGACCGCGACGCCCTCCAGCCGGAGCATTTCCAGAACTGGATCGACTGGGCCAAGGAGCGGGGCCTCGGCATCGACTTCAACCCCTCGTGCTTCGGCCATCCGAAGGCGGATGACGGGTTCACCCTTTCCAGTTACGACGAGGGTGTCCGCAAGTTCTGGGTTGACCACTGCGTCATCAGCCGAAAAATTGCGGAGCACATCGGCGGCGCGCTGGGCAACCCCTGCGTCACCAACCTGTGGATTCCCGACGGGTTCAAGGACATCCCGGTGGACCGGTACCGCTCACGTGAGCTGCTCATGGAGTCGCTGGACGCGGTGTTCGCGGAGCGCAGCGATCCGTCGCTGAACCTGGACGCGGTGGAGTCAAAACTGTTCGGCATCGGTTCGGAAAGCTGCGTCATCGGCTCGCACGAGTTTTACATGGGCTACGCGGTGAGCAGGAAGCTGCTGCTCACGCTGGACGCGGGCCATTTCCACCCGACGGAGGTCATCTCCGACAAGCTCAGCTCGGCGCTGCTGTACCTGGACGAGATTCTCCTGCATGTGAGCCGCGGCGTGCGCTGGGACAGCGACCACGTGGTCATCCTCTCCGACGAGCTTCGCGCCATCGCGGAGGAAATCGTGCGCAACAACTTTGAAAAGCGGGTGCACATCGGCCTGGACTTCTTTGACGCGAGCATCAACCGCCTCGCGGCCTGGGTCATCGGCACGCGCAACATGATCAAGGCGCTGCTCATCGCGATGCTGGAGCCGACCGACACGCTCCGCGCGCTGGAGCAGGAGGGCAACTACACCGCCCGCCTCGCGATGCTGGAGGAGTTGAAGACGCTGCCCTTCGGCGCGGTGTGGGACTGCTACTGCCTGAAGCAGGGCGTGCCCGCGGGCGCCGGCTGGCTGAACGATGTGGTGAAGTACGAGCAGGACGTGCTGTCCAAGCGGTAACCCCCAAAAACACACGACGGGCGCGGGACCGCAAGGCCCGCGCCCGTCTCTTTTTTGGGTTATTTTGCGGCGGGCGCGGGAGCCACTGGGATGGGGCCGAAACTGGGCAGGCCCATGCCGTCACCGTCGGTGATGTTTGCCACGGGATTCAACCCCTGGGCATAGGACACCTGCGCGCCGGGCTCGACGGGGGCGCAGCGCAGGATGACCCTGTTGGGCTTTTCCGGATCAAAGGCGATGTCGAAGAACCAGTCGAATTCAGGATCGCCCTCCTTTTTTATCATGGTGAAACCGCGGGGCAGCCCGTCGGCGCGCAGCGCGCCCGCCACATTGTCAAAGTCCACGAGGATTGTGCCGCGCCCCTCGTCGGCAAAGGCGGCGGAGGCCACCTCGATGCCCCGTCGCGGCTCCGCGCCGTCCCTGACCAGGGGCAGGGCGATGCGGGCCATGCGCATGCCCAGGATTTTATGGCCCTCCCAGCCGATGTGTATGATGTCGCTCAGGGGGAGGTCTATTGTGGGGACCATGCGCACGCCCGGCACCTCGGCGGCGAGCCGCCGCTGCTGGTTGCGCACACCGCCCCACATCGGCCCGAGTTCCTGCGGCATGATCATCACCCGCCCGAGCTGCGCGGTGATAAACACCATGTCCGGGTTGCCGGAATCGCGGCGGGTTGCCTCCGCAAACGCCTTGAACCGATCAAAATAGGTACCATGCACGGCGGGATCGGTGCTTGAGGCGTCAGACTCGCCCTGGTACCAGAGCATGCCGCGCACACGCCCGCCCGCGCGGCCGATTTGCTGAATCATGTTTCCGTAAAGGCTTGCCTCCCCCCTGGGCAGCAGCGCCGGATCCCATTCGCCGAGCGAGGTGCCGCCGAAGGCCGTGGGGATGACCCCCTGGGGCACGCCGCTCTCGCGGGCCAGCCATCCGGCAAAGAAGGTGTCGCATCCCGCGCCGCCCCAGAATTCACCCCGCGCACGTACTTCTTCACGGGTCTTGAGGATGTCCTCCTCCGTCTTGAAGCCGCCCCGGTTCATGAGCAGGTCCTTCATGACCCGCGCGTCGGACTCGACAAGGCGGTGGGTGGGCGGCACGGCGGGCTTCCACACGTTGTCCATGCCAAGCATGTTCACCAGCGGATTGGGAGGCTGTTTTTCTTTGATTGGCGCGGCACCCTGCATGTTCGACTGCCCCGCCAGCACCCAAAGGTCGCCGACAAGGACGCCGTCGAACCGTTTCAACAGGGTTTCCGTGCCGTCATCATTGGCAAGCACCACGTCGATCCGGTAGGGGCCGCCGGTTTTCAGACCGTTGATTTGCACGGTTCCGCCGGGCTGGAGGTCCTTTGCCTCCCCGGACTGCACCACCACGCCATGGTGGTAGACGGTATGTTTCACCGTGGCACCCGCAGGCGGCGCACCGCAGGAAACCGCCGCTGTTGCGGTGCCGTCCGCGCCGCGCTGCAGCACCTGGTAATCACCCTGCAACACCACCGGGTCCGCCATGGCCCCGCCCGCCAGCGCCAGCACCAAAGTCAAAATAATCCGCATGGTCTGTTGTTCCTTGCTTGTTTCGCACCCGCGCGCGTCCGGAACGCGGGCGCATGGGGTCTCGCCTGTGTCAGTTGAGGTCCGGCCCGCCGGTTGGCCCGCAAAGGGCCATGATATCAGAACGCACCATGTCCGCGTCCTCCTGATGCCCCAGCGCCCTGTGGGATTTTTCAATAATTGCCAACGCCCGGCAGGTTGTCTTTGAATCGTATGAAAGGGCCAGCACCCTGCAGGCCTCCGCGAGGGCCCTTTCATACTCAAAGCGCTCCATAAGCAGCCGCGCCTTGTGCCAGCCGCACCAAAAATTGTCCGGTTGAACGCTTATGCCGGAATTGAACCGGTCAAGCGCGCATTCAAACTGCCGTGTTTTTCGGTAATATTTTCCAAGCTCCAAATAAACATTGGCGTCTTTGGTCCGGTTGTTCACCGCGTTTTCCAGCGCTGCAACCGCCTCCTCCTCGCGGTTCGGCAGGGAAATCAGCAGTTTGCCCAGCGCGGCCCACAGCCATGGGTCATGCGGGACGGCCTGAAGCGCCATCCGGCACATGGCCTCAACTTCGCCGGGCTGGTTTCGCACGGCGGGATGCGCCATGTACCTGAAGGCCGCCTCAACCCGGAAGGCATCGGTGTTGCCGGTGCGCACCAAATGGGTGAGGGTTTCCAGGGCTTTTTCCGCCATGCCATGCCCCTGAAAAAAATCAGCGGCACAAAGCCACAATTCGTCGTCCCCGGGAAACCGCGAAAGCGCCAATCCGATGATGCCGCATTCTTCCTGGATATTACTCAGATCCGTGCCGGCGGGTCCTGTCCCCTCGTTAACCCAAAACAGCACCTCGCTGTCATAGGAAACCTGGCTGAACAGCCCCCCCGTCCACGCGCATGCCAACAGCGACACCGCCAGGGCCAGCCGCACCGGCACCCTGCCGGAGCAGACCCATCGAAGCAGGCTTGTGACGCCAAAACCGGAAAGGACGCACATCAGCGGAATAATGGGAACCCGGTACAGGTTGCCGACTATGAGAAAATAATACGGCAGGCTCCAAAGAAACAGAAACGCGCACAGCAGGAGAACGCCCATCGCGGTTTCGCGCCCCGTGGATTCACCCTGTAAAGCAATTTTTTTTCCGGGGGGCAAAAAAAGAAACACCAGACCCGCGATGCCCGCCGCGAGCAGCCCCGCAAAGCCCACGGGGAGAAACCTGAGCAGTGACACCCGCCCAATCACCCCGTCCCTGGTGACATGGGTGACCTCTCTCGCGCCCCAGAACATCATGAAGCGTTTTGCGACAAGCCCAAGGTAGCGGCGGGGATCATCGGTGATAAAGTCCAGGGCCTTTTTGCCCAAGAAGACGCTGGCTTCGTTCATGGTCAACTCGCCGCCCGGCTGTGATTTGGACCACTCGCGCCACTCGCGGTAAAGATCCGCTTCTATCCTGGGATCCGTCTCAAAGGTGTGGGTGCCGTTTGAGTTGGGGTGCGCGCCAAGGTACAAGGTCCAGCCAATCCCCGACGAGGGCATGGTCAAACGGCCTTCAGCCTTGTAATTCCGAATCAGCACCGGGGAAAAGATGGCCGCAAAACCGAGTGAAAACGCCAGCACCTGCGCGGCCGCGGTGCGAAAACGCACCCGGGAATAATTCCTGCGAAGAAGCGCATTCACATCCGCGGCAACCAGCCCAACCCAGGCGAGGCTCACAGGCACAAAAAGGACGCACGCCGGGGCGGTGATTACCAGGGCCGACTGTGTGATGCCCGCGACGAAGGCCCAATTGTTGTTGACGGCGTTCTGCCATTTCAGGAGTGACACCAGGGAGGCCATGATCAAAAAAGCCGAGAGCACCGGGGCGTGCAACATGACGTCATAAAGCGGCAGAATCCAATAGGTGGCGGCGAAAAGCCCCGCCGCCGCCGCCGCCATCCTTCCAAACAGCATTCTGGCGGCGATGTAAACCAAAAGCACCGTGCCAAGACCGAGGCATATCTGGGCAACGCGGACCGGCATGTCGGGGGTGCCGGAGAGTGCGAGAAGAACGCTCAAAAAAAACGGATATCCGGGGGGGCGCAGATAAATCCTGTTTTGCTCCTGGAGATAGGGATTCGCCAGGTGATCTATCCATCTGCTGTCGGTGGAAACAGGCGGAAGGCCCAGCATGTAGCGCCAACTATTTGCGATATCGTTCGCAAAGGCATAAAAGCAGTAGGGGTCCCCGTGGCCGTTCTCAATTTTGATTAAATGGGGGTAATGAAGGCACTCATGGAGGAAACTGAAACGAACCACTGCGGCGGTGAGCAGGATGAGGCCTATGACACAACACTCCGGCCATATGCGCCCGCCTGCCGCCCTGTCGCCAGATTTTCCGGCAAATAACCTCATGCCGCCACCCCTGTTTGTCCCACACCGGCGGGGTGTGTCGCCTACTCACACCCCGCCCACGCCCAAACCGCGACGCGCCGTGTCAGGCGCGCGCCTTGTCCCTGATTGAGAGCAACTCCTTCATCACGGTGAACAGCCCCCCCTGGTGGTCGCGCACGCCGAAATTGTCATGGACCTGCCGGTACAGGGCGAAAAGCTCCCCGTAGACCCGCGCGTTTTCCGCATCCGGCGTGTACACCTTTTCGTCCACCAGCACCATGGCCTTTGCCGCGGCGGCAAAGTCGGAATGCGCCCCGGCGGCGACGGCGCCGGCCATGGCCGCGCCCACGGCGCAGGTTTGTGTGCTGGCGGATATTTCCAGGGGCCGGTTCATCACGTCGGCGTAGATCTGCATGAGCATGGCGTTCTTGCCGGAGATGCCGCCGCAGTTGACGATGCGGTCCACCGCCACGCCGTACTCAATGAAACGCTCCATGATGACCCGCGCGCCGAAGGCTGTGGCCTCGATGAGCGCCCGGTAGACCTCTTCCGGCTTTGTGTGCAGGGTCATGCCGAGCACCGCGCCGGTGAGGCGCTGGTCCACGAGCACCGTGCGGTTGCCGTTGTGCCAGTCGAGCGCGAGGAGCCCGCTTTCCCCCGGCTTGAGCGCGGCGGCCTTGGCGGTGAGCGACTCGTGAGTCTCCCCCTCCGGCTTCATGCAGCCCACAAACCAGTTGAAGATGTCGCCCACGGCGGACTGGCCCGCCTCCATTCCGTAACATCCAGGCAGGATGGATTCAGGCACGATGCCGCAGAGGCCGGGGATGTCGGGCAGTTCCCGGTCCAGGGGCGCCACCATCATGTCGCAGCAGGAGGTGCCGATAATCTTCACGAGCGTGCCGGGGCGGATGCCGGAACCCACCGCGCCCAGATGCGCGTCAAAAGCGCCCATCGCCACGGGTGTCCCGGCGGGCAGGCCCAGTTTTTCCGCCCATTCTGCGGTGAGACCGCCCGCGCTGTCCGCCACATCATAGGCCGCGGCGGGGAGGGTCTGCTGTATGCGGACCAGTTCGGGATCCAACGCCGCCACGAATTCGGCGTCGGGATAGCCGCCCCAGCCGGGGTTGAACATGGCCTTGTGCCCGGCGGCGCAGACACACCGCTTGATTCGTGAGGGGTGGTCCGTGCCGGTGAGAATGCCGGTCATCCAGTCGGCGTGCTCCACCCAGGTGTGCATCGCCGCGAAGACGTTGGGCGCGGCGCGCCTGCACCGGAGCAGTTTTGACCAGAACCACTCGGATGAGTAGGTGCCGCCGCATTTGGCCAGGTATTCGGGGCGCATGCGCGCCGCCAGTGCGGTGATCTCCGCCGCCTCAGCATGGCCCGTATGGTCCTTCCAGAGCCATGCCATCGCGTTGGGGTCCGTATTGAATTCATCCAGCAGGGCCAGGGGGGTGCCGTTGGCGTCCACCGGCAGGGGGGTGGAGCCGGTGGTGTCCACGCCCACGCCCACCACCTGTGCGGGGGAAAAGCCGGGGGTCGCCGCAGCCTGGCGCAGCGCATCGGTCACCGTCGCCACCGTGCCGTCAAGGTAGTCCTGCGGATGCTGGCGCGCAAGATCAGGGTTGCGGGGGTCCAAAACCACCCCCTTTTCCCCCGTGGGATAATTGAACACGCTGGTGGCGATTTCCGTGCCGTTGGCAATGTTCACCACAACCGCGCGCACCGAGTTGGTGCCGAAATCAATCCCGATGGCGTACTTTTCGCCCATAAAACATCCTTTCCCATTTTTGACAACATGCCAGTGACAAGCGACTTCGAGGCCATTATAGCGAATACCCCCGCAGATTTAACATTTCCAGGGAAGAGTGCGGCCCGGTTGGCATGGAGAAATATTTGACACCCTGCCTGCGTTTTGAATTAAACGGTGATTTTGCAAAAACAAGCACCACTGTTTGATGATTGAGAGTCTTGATTTCAGGCATCAAGCGGTTCCTGAGGACCGGATCAACTGCGGCGGGGCAGGTGGGTGAAAAGCCCCGGGACTGTGTTAATATTGTGAAAGCCGTGGCCTTCTTGAGTTTTTGGCGCGAGGCAGGCCGCTGATCATTCAAAACTGGCTTATGAAAGACATTATCCGATGAAACCCTTTCGTATGTTGCTTGTTAACGTGGGGTATCACACGCGGATGTTTCCGCTGGTCACGCCGCCCATGGGGTTGATGGCCCTGGCTGCGTATCTGCGTGAACGCCTTCCCGTGGAACCGCTAATCATCAATCAGCGTCTGGAAAATACCCCCATAGAGGAGGTGGTGCGCCGGGGCCGGGATTTCGGCCCTGATGTGATTGGCCTGTCGGTTTTCACCACCTCCGCGTATCTTCTCCCTGAAATGGCGCGCCAGATGCGCGCGGCATTTCCTGGCAAGCTGATCATGGTGGGCGGCCCCCACGCCTCAGGAATGCGCGCCGATGTGTTCCGAAACAGTGATGTGGATGTTGTGGTTCCCGGGGAGGGGGAGATAACCGCGGATGCGGTGCTGCGCGCGTGGGACGGCGGGGGGCGCAATTTTGACGGCATCCCCGGGCTGCTTTGGAAAAACGCGCAGGGTGAGATCGTCCAAAACCCCGGCTGTCTTCCGCAGATCGAGGAGCTTGACTCCCTGCCCATGCCCGCATACGACCTGATTGATTTGCCGAGGTACTGGAAGATTCAGTCCATTGCCCCCATATTCCGGCGGCGCTACGCCTCTTTGGTCAGCAGCCGCGGCTGTCCCTACCAGTGCATCTGGTGCCACCGCATTTTTGGAAAGGCGATCCGGATGCATTCGCCGGAGCGGGTTGTGGAGGAGATGGCCTTTCTTCACGGGAAATACCGTGCGCAGGGGCTCCGTGATTTTGAGTTTTTGGATGACAATTTCAACTTTCGCCCGCAGCGGGTGCTTGACATCTGCGACGGCCTGCACAAGCGCGGCATGAAAATAAAGCTGACTTTTCCCACGGGGCTGCGCGCAGATTTGCTCAACCCGCAGGTGATTGACGCGCTTGTGGACACGGGCATGCAGATGTGCGGCTTCGCCCTGGAAACGGCTTCCCCCCGGCTTCAGAAGTTCACCTGCAAACAGTTGAACATCCCGAAAATGCTTGCCTCGGCGGAGCATGCCGTGCGCCGGGGCGTGTTCATGAACCTGTTTTGCATGCTTGGCTTTCCGACGGAGACGGAGGAGGAAATCCGGCAGACGATACAGGTGGCCTATGACTCGGCGGTGATGACCGCCTCCTTTTACACGGTGACCCCCTTTCCGGGCACCGAACTCTATGAGATGATTAAGCGGGAACATCCCGAAGTGCTGACAAAACTGCGGTACGATGACATGGACTTTTCGGGGATGAAGGTGAATTTGACCGATTTGCCGGATGAGAAACTGTTTTATTACCAGCGGATGGCCCTCAGAAAGTTCTACAGCAAACCGTCGCGCATTTACCGTATCGTCCGCCACCATCCCCAGTCCTGGCTGCTGCCCGCCTATGTGCCCATTTTTGTGTACCGGGCCACCAAGGGGATGTTTGCCAAAAAAACGGTTCAGGCAGCATCTTTGCCTGTTTCGGGCGGGGGGTGCCCTCCGGCTTCCTGACGCGGGTGGTTATCGCCCCGTCCTCGCCGTTGTTGCGCCCGTTCTGCGCTGGGCGTCCACCACGAGCATGCTTCCGGTGATGAGCACCGCCGCGCCGATCCACTGGAGCAGGTTCATGGCCTCGTCGGGCCACAGGGTCAGCGCCACCAGGTAGGTGAAAAAGGGGTTCACGAGGTGCAGGGTGGTGCAAAAGGCCGCCCCGAGCCGCACCTGCGCGTAGTGGAAGGCGCAGTGGGACATGCTGATGCTCACCATCCCCGACAGGAATGCCACCGCGCCGACCCCCGCACCGGCCCGCTCCAGGGCCGATGTGTCGCCCAGCAGCAGCATGACGGGCAGGAACCCGGCTGTCACCATGACGGAGACCACGGTGAACATGGGCACCGGATGCAGGTCTTTGCAGGTGTGGCGGCTGCCGACGATATAGACCGCCCAGCAGACGTTCACGAACATGAGCAGCGCGAAGGCGTAGTCGAAGGCGGGGAGCAGCCCCGCGCCGGGTTCGCGCATGAGCACCCCGGCCACGCCGATGAGGCTGAGCAGGCCGCCCGCGAGAAAGCGGAAACTCACAATCACGCCGCGCTCCTCGTGGAACATGGCGTAGCTGAGCAGCACCACCATGGGCACCTGGAGTTTGGCGATCAACTGCGCCGAGGTCGCGGTGGTGTGGTAGATGGCCATGGTCCATGCGGTCTGCATGAACACTACGAGCAGGCTGATGGCCAGCAGGGTCCGCCAGCGCCGTGCCGCGCGGAGCAGTTCCTCCCGGTAGAAAACCACGCAGTAGGGCAGCAGCGCCGCCGCGGCGCTCACATAGCGGACAAAGGACTGGACATAGGGGTCGTAATAGGCGGTGAGGTAGCGGATGAACACGGGGGCCAGCGCCCAGCCGAGCGCCGAGACGGCAAGCGCCGCGTATGCCCTGCCCTGGCCGCGCACGGACTAGTCCGCCAGCGCCGAAACGACCATGTCGCCGAAGGCCTCCGTGCCGAGCACCCGGTCGGGGCTTCCCGGCTCCGCCAGATCGGCGGTGACATGGCCGGAGCCGAAGACCCTGCGCATGGCCGCCCAGATGCGCGCCGCCGCCGCGTCGTGGCCGAAGCTCTTCTCCAGCATCAGCGCCACCGATCCGATCATGCTGTAGGGGTTGGCGGTTCCCTTTCCGGCGATGTCCGGGGCCGAGCCGTGGGACGGCTCGTAGAAGGATTTTTCCATGCCGATGCACGCGGAGGGCATGAGTCCGAGCGAGCCCAGAATGCCGCCGCCGAGATCGCTGAGGATGTCGCCGAACATGTTTTCCATCACCATCACGTCAAACTGGTCCGGACGGAGCACGAGCGCGGTGGCGGCGGCGTCCACGATGATGCTGCGCACCTCCACGTCGGCGTAGTATTTTTTGATGTCGTCCAGCACGTCGTTCCAGAGCACGCTGGACAGGAGCACGTTGCTCTTGTGCACGCTGTGGAGCAGGCGGCGGCGCCTGCGCGCGGCCTCGAAGGCCGCCATGAGTATGCGCCGTATCTCCCGCTCCGAATATTCCAGCGTCTCGGTGACGTAGCGCCCGTCCTCCGCGCTCAGCCCCTCCTTCTTTTCGCCGAAGTACAGGCCGCCCACCAGTTCTCGGATGATCACGATGTCTATGCCGCCGGGGATGCGCTCCGCACGCAGCGGGGAAAATCGGACCAGCTCCGGCGGCAGGTACACTGGCCGGAAATTGGCGTAGGTGTTGTAGCGTTTCCGCAGGGGCAGCAACGCTCCGCGCTCCGGCTGCTCGTTCACCGGAATCTGTTTTGACGCCTCCGTGCCCAGGCCGATGGGCCCCTTGAGGATGGCGTCGGACGCGTCGCACACGGCCATGGTTTCGGCGGGGAAGCTTGAGCCGTGGTCAAACCAGGCCTGGCCGCCGAAGGGCGCGTATTTCAGCTCAAAACGCGCGCCGGTGGCCGGCTCAACGGCACGAAGCACTTTTACCGCCTCGCGGACGATTTCGGGGCCGATGCCGTCCCCCTCAAGTACTGCTATGGTGTGGGTCTTCATGAGTAAAGTTCCTGTGCGGCGGTGCTTTGAGGGCTGTAACAGGCCAAAACGCCGCCGGCAAATGAAATATGCCCCGGACACATGACACACGGGAGGGTTTTATCGGACCCGGCGGGGCAAACGATGTCCCATTGTAGCACGGCCCGCGCCGGAAATGCGTTTTTCCGGATTTTCTGGAACAAAGGACGGGGCGTGTGGGATCATTGCACTGTAAAACGCACTCAGGCGCCGGAACTGTGGCGCATCCGCGCCGCCACCGCCGGAGCCGGGAGGAATTTCGCATGATTACGCCAGACAAAACCCCATTTTTCACGGGCCGCACCGTCCTGTTGCTGGCGGCGTTGCTGCTTGCCCTTCCGTCCGCGCGCGCCGCCATGGTGACGGCAACGCCGGACACGGTCACTTTTGACAATGCGGCGGCT
The DNA here is from genome assembly GCA_041859375.1 of Candidatus Hydrogenedentales bacterium. Lineage (GTDB taxonomy): Bacteria > Hydrogenedentota > Hydrogenedentia > Hydrogenedentales > CAITNO01 > JBHEKP01. Next base: position 11,632 of record JBHEKP010000076.1, read on the forward strand.
TCGGCGGCGGTCGCCCTCGCGGCGGACGGCGTGCCCATTCCCGCGGCGGAAATCCGGGGATTCCGCCTGCTGGTGGGGGGCAGCGACTACAGCCACATGCTCCGTTTTTCCAAGGCCGACGGAGCCGTCACAATCAGCCCCAGCCCCACGGTGGAGGTGGGCAGTTATGATCTGGTCATCAGCACCGGCAGGGGGGAGGCGCGGGTCAGGGTGTACACCCCGCTTGGGGAGCACCCCTCCAGCTTGGAGGTGCTCGCGCAAAAACTGGGCATGACCGTGGAGGAACTGAAAAACCGGTCGGGAAAATCCGGCTCCATGGCGCGGCAGCAGCTCCAGCTTGATCTGCCCCCCCTGTACCACACCGGGCAAACCCTTGCGCTGGACATGGGTGCGTCGCCGGAGGTGCTGGCGGTTTGGGAGGTGAACCGGGAAAAGGTTTCCGAGGGCGCCGGCGCGGGCAGGCTGGAATACCTGTTCAGGGAACCCGGCGCCTACCTCTTCACCTACACGGAAAGCCGGGACGGCGTTGTGGTGGCCTCCGTTTCAGGCCTGGTGGAGGTGGTGGACGAGCCGGTGATAAAGACGGAAACGGCGGCCAAGACACAGTATGGGCTCAACGCCCCCGAAGGGTACAGAAAAAACACCTGGACCCTGGACGGGCAGGCCGTGTCGGCAACGCCCAAGTTCGAACAGACCTTTGAGGCCCCCGGCGAGCACATCATCATCCTTCTTCAGGAGGAACCGGCGTCGGGAAATCCGGGCGGGTTCCGTAAGATTCGCTGGCAGCTTACCGTCACAGCCAAAGTGGTGAAATAAATGAGAATAAAAAGACTATTTATATGAGGCTTTGGATAATTCAACACCTAAAAAAAGGATTTGTTTATGGCATATGTATCAAATGTATTGACGCATTGGATTGGCAGGAATCAAATTAATGATGATGAAAGGTATAAAATACTTACCGAGAAAATATTAAATAAACAAGAATTATTGTATTCAATATGTGATATACCTTTTTTCTCAAAATATGGCGGTATTAATCCTAAAGCTTGGTCGCTTCCAATGGTTTGTTTTACTGATATACCATTTTCTGAAACAGAAGTGCATTGTGGAAAATACTCTAAATTTGGAATTTCATTTTCAAAAGAACACATGACTAATTTATGTGTTGCTCCAGTATATTATGGTTTACAGCCATTTATTTATCAGGCTTATTCAGATTTGTATCATACGCTGGTAGGAATGAAAGAGTATGATGGAGTCGTTTTTTCTCAGGGCAAGAAAAAAGGCGAGCTTTTCTCGGTTGATAAAGCACTCCAAAGTCTTCATGCATTCATTGCATTGTCGCAAAATTATTCCGAGAATTTTGAATTTGAACATGACCCCAAAAGCCTTAATCCATTGACTAAAATGGAAAACATATTTGGAGTTCACGATAGTTATAATGAAAGGGAATGGAGATCTATTTATAGGAATGGAGATAAATTTGTTTGGAATAACACAAGGGATGGAAATAATTATTTTAGATTTTCGTTAAATTCTGTAAAGTATATAATTGTACCAAGAGATTATCACGAGAAGCTGTTTTTGTATTTGAAGAGCGATGCAAAATTTGATATACTTCCAAGCGTGCTTGTTTACGAAGATCTTAAATATTTATAATTGTATGCTTGAAAATAAAACAAAATAAATTTAACTTGTTAGGCTGTGGCTGGAGTATTTTATGGGCACTTTTTTAATGATAGACTATTTAAAAATTATAAAACAACCACAATTAAAATTATATTCGACCTGTGCTTCCATCTGTTATCAGCGCGCTGGTGAATGCTCTCCGCTTGACCCGGTAGCCCACTGAAATGACCATGTCGAGATTATAGAACTCGATTTCCCGCTTCACTTCGCGGTTGCCCTCTTGACGAACTAACAAGAATTTCTTGTTAGTTGCCGCGAGATCCAGCTCTCCCTCTTCGTAAATTGTTTTTATGTGAAGGCTTATATTCTGCTGGCTCGTCTGAAAAAGCTCCGTCATGTGCTGCTAGCTGAGCCAGACGGTCTCGTCCTCCAGGCGCACATCCAGTTTTAACTGGCCGTCCTCGGACTGATAAATCAAAAACTGTCCCTTGGAGGGAAGATCCGGATTGATGGAGTCAGTCACGCAGTACCCTTTCCTCACTCTCCCACATCTCACCGCCGGACTGGTTTCATCCTTTCGGACTCTTGGAGCTGTCAGGCGTGTCCAGTCCGCCTTGTCCAAATCATTTTGGACAAGTTTCCACCACGCTTTTGAAGCGCCGTCATTTTACTATCGGAAAGGGGCGAACACAATCCGGGAAGAAATGGGCGCGGGAAAAGATATACCATGGCTCTCTGGGTTAAGGTATAGGGAGTTAATCATGGTTGCTTTTATGGTGATGGCCTTGGCGGCGTTTGGCCAGACGCCGGGGGCGGCGGTCACGGTGGATCCTGTTACCCGCTGTTTTCAAATCGAGTACGGCGTGCCGCAGGACGCGCCCGAGCTGGTGGAGGTGCTGTGTGCGTGGTCGCCCGCGGGCGCGGGGGACTGGCGGCCCGCCCCGGTCACCCCCTTTGTTTCGGAGACGGCGCTGAACCTCGCCACCGACGGGGAATGGGACGGGTGGCGCGCCGGACGGGTGACGGAGCGGCGCGCGGCGGGGTTGGCGCGGACGGTGGTGTTCAACCCGTATCCAGACGCCCAGACGGGCGGAAAGGTGGCGGCTGACTTCCGGATCACCGTGCAGGCCCCGGATGGTGCCGTTCTCGCCACAACCATCGTTCCGCTTCAGGCGGACAACGCGGACGTGGTCTGTCTGGAGGACTGGACCGGTGTGTTCCAGCGGGATTGTGTGGCCACCGGTGCTGATCCGGGGCCGGGCAAATGGTGGTTTGCCGCCGCCGAAGGCGCGTCCCTGGGCAACGAACTCAGGGGAACGCCGGAGGCGCCGGACCGGATGCTGCCGCAGCTCACCCACCCGCTTGCCCTGTCGGGGACCTATGCCATTTTTGTGCGCACCCCGGCGGGGTATGGCATGCGGATGCGCCTCAGCGGCGACGAGCGCACCGATCCCGTTTCGTCCGCCCGGCTGGGGCGGGAGGTGCTGTGGCAATGGCGGGCCATGGACCGGCAGCATCTGGTGCTGCGCCAGCCCCACGGTTACAAGGGCTACGCGCCCGCCCGGCTGGACTATGTGCGGCTGGTGCCGCTGACGGCGGAGCAGGCCGCGCAACTGGACGGCCGTTTCGGTGTTCAGGACAAAACAGTGGCGGGCTACTGGGAGCCCTACTCGTGGGCCTTTGTGGAGGACGTGCAGGACACGCTCCAGCACCGCGCCGTGCTGACGGCCTACCGGGACGCACGCATCCCCCTGGTGGACACGCAACTGGGCCGTTTCGGCATGAAAAACGTCTTTGAAACCCGCGCCGCCGACCAACTGGTCCACGCCACCATCGGCGATCCCGTGGCGGGCGACCGCACCCCCACCACGGACAATGTGGGGCGGATGCAGCAGTTCACCAACACGCTGGACGCGACCATCCGCTACACAAAAGAGCTGGGCCTGTGCGGGGTGGCCAATTTTGGCGCGAGCAACTGCTATCCCGGCACGCCGCTTCAGGGCGACTTTTCCAGGGCGCATCCGGAATGGATGCGCGGCTCAGCCCTGCGTTTCGAGGTGCCGGAGGTGCGCGAATACGCGCTTTCGTTGTACCGCGAGGCGCTTGAGCAGGGCGCGGAGGCGGTGTCCATTGACTATTGCCGCTACCCCGAGACGATAGACACGGCGGAGACGGCCAACATTTTCATGGCCGCGCTGCGCGCGCTGGCGGATGAGTACGGCGGCAAACGGGGTGTCCACATCCCCATCCTGACCCGATTCCCCGGAAAGGGCGTCCGCAACTGGGAAAATTTCGACTACGCGCGGTGGGCCCGCGAGGGCTGGGTGGATTACCTCTGCCCGTCGAACATCCAGGGCAGGCACATGCACATTGACATGGCCCCCTATTTTGAGGCAGTAAAGGGCACCGCCGCCCGGCTGCTTCCCGCCGTGGAGGCGCTGGAATGGGGGCTTCCCTTCCCCGGCCCCTTCCTGTGGCGGGTGCGGCAGCTTTATGACCAGGGCGCGCCGGGGGTGTATGTCTACCAGGCGGACGGACGCGTGCTGGGCAGCCCCGAGGATCGGCGCACCATGCGGCTCCTCGCCTCCGGGGAGGGCGTGCGCAACTGGTGGGCGGAGGACGCGCGCCTCCGGCCCCTGCGCAGCAAGGGAATCCACATTTCCCGCCCCTCCGATCCGGACGGACGCTGGCACAAATATGAGCGGCTCCGCATCTGGGTGGAGGGGGTGCCCTTCGGCCCCATGGAGGTCTGGCTGGACGACGCCAAAATCGGGGAAACACCGGGCATGCCCTATCTGGCGGGCACGGAGGATACGGCAGATGACGGCGTCATACCCCCCGGAGAACATATCCTGCGCGTGCGTGTGCGCGACGGAGATGCCTGGCTGGAGCAAAGTTTTCCGGTAACCGGTGGCTGAAATTTCCACGGGGACGGTTGTGTTAGCAACCGGCGGCCTGATTGTGCTTTAATGGGAAAAATTTTTCGGCAGTGTGACGTGTTCCCGTTTCCAACAGAGGGTGTGCTGTGATGGAAGCCAATCTTTCGGTTATCGATGTCATAAAATCAAAAATCCGGCGCGACATAGAGCAGGGTGTCTACACCGAGGGGGACAAGGTTCCGTCCGAACTGGAGCTTGCGGCGGAGTACCGGGTGGGCCGGGCGCAGTCGCGCCAGGCGCTCCGGGATCTTGAGTCCGAGGGCTACATCCAGCGCTCGCGGGGCCGCCGCTCCGAGGTGACCCCCATGTCCAACTGGCCGGGCCGCGTGCTGCACAGCACGGGCGCGGGCATCGCCGCCATCGCCGTGCCCACCTGCCAGTCCCTCTACTGCCGCCGCCTTGTGGAGGGGTTCTCCGCCCGGGTGGCGGAGTCCGACTTCCAGACCATCTCCTACAACCTGAGTTTTGACCTGGCCAGCGAGGTCCAGTTCCTGTCGCACCTGCGCAGGCTGGGCGTTTCCATGGTGGCGCTCTGGCTCCAGCACGAGTCGGAGGAGACCCTGGCGCTGCTCCGCGACCTGGCGCAGTGCCGCATGCCGCTTGTGCTGGTGGACCACCGGGCGCGCGGACTGGAAACCGATTTCGTCACCACCGACAATGAAACGCTCGGTTACGGGCTGACCCGGCGGCTGCTGGAAAAGGGGCACCGGCGCATCGGCTTTCTGCAGGACTTCTACAGCCTCACCAGCTCCGAGGAGCGCCACCAGGGGTATCTGCGCGCGCTTTGCGGTGCGGGGCTGGAGGCCGATCCCGCGTGTTCGGGCATGTTTGATCCCGGCGCCCGCCCCGACAGCGCGCGCATGCTGGAGGGCATCATGGCGCGCAAGGAAAAGCCCACGGCGTTTTACTGCACCCACGACAGCCTCGCCCTCGCCGCGGCGGAGCTCTTTTCCAGCCTTGGCTACGACATTCCCGGCGACATCGAGCTTGCCACCTCCGACGACGACGAGTATTCGCGCGCGCGGGGCATCCCCATGGTGACCGCCATGCAGCCGGGCCTTGAAATCGGCCGGGCCGCGGCGGAAATCCTCCTGGCGCGGCAGGCGGAGCCCGCCCGTCCCCCGGACCAGCGCAGGATCGCGCCCGTGCTGTCGTGACCGCCGCCCAGGAATCCCCCCGCCTCCGGGGATGTTTCCTTCTTTGCGTCCACAAGCAAAGGAGGATTTTCCATGAAAAAATTGCTGCCCGCGTTCATGCTTTCCCTTGCGGCCTGCGCCGCGGTTGGGGCGGAATACACGGTTGATCCCGTCCATTCACTGGTCATCTACCGCATCCAGCACATGGGCATCGCCCCCTCCTACGGGGTGTTCACCGGCATTTCCGGCGGATTTTCCTTCGACCCGGAAAAGCCCGGGGACTCGGCCATGGAAATCCGGGTGGCCACGGACAGCATCAACAGTTTCAACACCGCCCGGGACGAGCACCTGAAAAACCCGGATTTCTTCGACACCGCCAGGCATCCCGAGATGAAGTTCACCAGCAAAAGCTGGAAAAAGACCGGGGACAAGACCCATGAGGTGACCGGCGAACTGACCCTGCTGGGGGTGACCCGCGAGGTGGTGGTGCGGGCCGTGTTCGGCGGCACGGCCAAGGGGATGCGCGGGGAGCAGCGCGCCGGATTCGAGGCGGAGCTGACCATCAAGCGGAGCGATTTCGGCATGGCCAAATACCTTCCCGACGCCATCGGCGACGAGGTGCGCCTGACCATCGGCATCGAGGGGGAGGCCGCGGCGCCGGCGGCAAAATAAAGAGTGTGCGCGGGGCGTCCGGCATTTGTCATAATTCGGGCGCTTCGGGGCGGATGGCAACAGTGCGGCCGGCCCGGTGTGCAACAGCGCGGCGGGCAACATGCAGGCAGAAGAATCCCAGGAACAGATTTCGGAGCCGGGCGTCCCCCTGGGGGGGCTGGGTTCCGGTTATTTGCGCCTCACCCCCGGCGGGCGCTGGCGGGCGCTTTCCTTTCCCGGCGCGCCCGGCGGCGCGCCCCTGGAGCACATGGGCCTGGCCCTGTCGGTGCGGGAGGGCGGCGGACGGTACACGCGCCGCCTGTGCGTTGATCCGGAGGGCCGCTCCGGGGCGGCGGGGGAGCCCGCCGCGGCGGGCGGCATGTTTCTTGAGGAGGAGGTCCTTTTCCCCCGCGTGACCCAGACCCTCACCGATCCCGCGGCGCGCATCCGCCTCAAGTGCGCCTGCTTCTCCCCTGTCATCCCCTTCGACCACGACGCCTCGGTGATGCCCGCGGTGCTGGCGCGCGTCGAGGCGGTGAACACCAGCTCGCGCAACCTTTTCTGCTCGCTCATGTTCACGGCCATGCATCCCGCGGGCCGGGAGGGCGGGAAGATTCCGGGGGTCACCCCGCTGGCGGTGGAATACCAGGACGCCTTCCGCCCGGTCATATACGACGACCGCCCCGGCGGGCGCGGGACCGAGCCGGAGGCGGAGCCGCAGGTCATGAACGCGCTCCTTTTCGGGGGCCTTCCCGACACGCCGGATCCGGGCGGAATTCACGCCTGCCTGGCGGTGCGGGGACGTGACGCGCGCGTCACCCTCGCCTCGTGGGATCCCGATGATCCGGAGGAAAGCGGACGGTTGTGGTCCGCCTTTGTGGAAAACGGGGTTCTTCCCCGGCTTGCGCCCTCCCCCAGGCCGGTGTGCGGCTCCCTGTGCGCCTCCTTCGGCCTGCCCGCCGGGGAGAGCCAGCGGGTCACCTTCGTGTTCGCCTGGCACGGGGGAAAGGCGGTGAAAGGGTGCCGCAGGCTTTGGAAAAGCGCCGTCGGCGTGGCGGGCCACGGGCTGCGCCATGCGGAATACCTGCACGCCGCCGTCGGCGACTGGGGCGGGCGTTTTTCCACGGGTTCCGTGCCCGGCTGGCTGTCCCAGCGCCTGGCCCGGGGGCTGGAGCGGTTTCTTGAGCGCGGCGCGCCGGACGCGCAGGGCGGGATTGACGCGGCGGGGCCGGGCGGCGGGGAGTGCGGCGCCGAGGCGCTCCTGCTGGAAACGTGGGCGATGACGCTGCTTTTTCCCCGCTTCGGGGCTGCGGCGCTGCTGAACCGGCTGAAAAGGGCGGCCAGGGACGCCGCCGCGCGGGAAGGCGCGCCGGACCTTTCCGTGCCGGTGCTGGCGCTCACCCTGTACCGGGACTATCTTTTCGCGGGCAACCTGGCCCAGCTTCGGGAGGCGTACCCCCTGCTGGTCACGGTGGTGGAGGACGCGCTGGAGCGGGGCAGCGGCGCGGGGCGCGGGGAGGGTTTCAACGCGCCCGCCAGCACGGGCCTCTGGGCGGCGGCGCTGCTGGCGATGGCCGAAATGGCCGCGGCCGTGCGCGACACCAAGGGCGGCGGCACCTACGGGCAGTTGAGCCGCCGCGCACGGGAGGCCTTTGAGTCGGCCTGCTGGAATGAGACGGAGGGGTGTTACGCGCCCGGCGGCGCGGAGGGCGGCGGCACCGGTTTCCTCGCCGGTCCCGCCTGCGCGGCGATGCTGCACATGGAGGGTCTTGTGAACCGTCCGCGCCTGTCCGCCACGCTCGCCGCGCTGGCGCGCCGGATTCCCCCCGGCACGCTGGACGCCGGGGCGAAGGCGCGCCTGGCCCGCCTGGAGCAGTGCGTCAACAGCGGCGCGCCCTGGCGGGGCGTCTGGACGGACCGGTTCGCGGAGATTTCCGGCGGCGTCGCCCCGGAGCCCGCCCTGGTGTGGCCGCTTCTTTCCGCCGCCGCCGGATTCTCCTACCACGCCCCCCTGCGGCGCTGCATGGTCCATCTGCGCAGGACGCAGGGGGCCGATCTGGTGGTGCCGCTGTTCACCCCCCAGTGCCACGGGGTGATGCGGTGCCGTGAGAGCGGCGGACCCGGCGACTTCCAATACCGGGTGCTGCTCAAGTTTGGCAGCCCGCTGATGGTTGGCGAGATCCGGATATACCCGCCCCCGGAGGTTCCCCTGGTGGAGGCGCGCTGCACCCTCGACGACGACCCCGTCCCCTCGCGCACCGTCATGCGCGGACAGGACACGGGCGGGGGCGCGGTTGTCGTGTTCTCCCCGCCGCTGCGGGTGGCGGGGGAGCTGCGCGTGTTCATCCGCGAGGTCCGCGAAACGCCCGCGCAAAAGGGGCGGCCATGAAACTCTTCGGCCTCACCGGCGGCATGGGCAGCGGAAAATCCGAGGCGGCCCGGCGTTTCCGGGAGCTGGGCATCCCCGTGATTGACGCGGACCGGGTGGGCCACGGGCTGCTGGAGCCGGGCAGCCCGGTTTACCGGGAGGCGGCGGCGCTGGCGGGCGGCACGGCGGCGGACGGGACGATAGACCGCGCGGCGCTGGCGGACAGGGCCTTCACGGACCCCGAATTCCGGGGGCGGCTCAACCGGCTGCTGCACCCCGCCATATACGCCGAAATCGGCAGGCAATGCGCCGCATTGGCGGAGGCGGGCCACCGCCTCGCGCTGGTGGAGGCGGCGCTGCTCGGCGAGGGGGGGCGGCTGGAGCCGGGATTCTCCGGGCTGGTGCTGGTGTCCTGCCCGGAGGCGCTGCGGCTGCGGCGGCTGGCGGAGGGCCGGGGGGTGGACGCGGCGGAGGCGCGCCGCCGCATGGCGGCGCAGGCGGACCCGGAAACGAAGCGCGCCCTGGCCGGGTGGGTGATAGAAAACGACGGTGACTTGGAGCGGCTCCGCGGGCAGGTGGACGGCACGGCGCGCCTGCTGCGCCTGGCGGCGGAATGAACGGAGGCGGGCATGCAGCACCTTGACTCGGATTATGCGGAACGGCTGCTGCGGCGGCTGGGGAGGATTCCCGCGGACGCCGCGCCTAAATGGGGCAGGCTCCGGAAGGACACGCTGATCGAGCACCTGATCTGGGTGCTGCTCCACTCCATGGGCCGCTCCCCCCAGATGACCTTCACCGGCAACTGGCTCACCACGCGCATTCTCGGACCAGCCATACTGGGGGGCTGGCTGCCGATTCCCAAAAACCTTCCCATTCCCGCGAAACTCGCCGCGGCGGGGGTGACCCTGCGCGAGCCGGGCGGCATGGACACGCTCCGGGAGCTTCTGGAGGAATACCTCAACCTTGTGCAGGCCGACGAGCTGGCCCCCGCGCCCCACCCCCTGTTCGGCGACATCGGCGTGGACGGGTGGGACCGCCTGCATGTGCGCCATTTCGAGCACCACCTCCGCCAGTTTGGGGTGTGACGGCGGGGTGGTTAAAAAAAGCCCCGTCCCGCCGGGCGGCGGAACGGGGCGGGGGGATGACAATCAGGCGTTGCGCGACCAGCGGTCGATTTCCACGCCGTCCTCGTCCGTGGCGACGCACTCGATCCGGTTCCTGCCCGCGGTGACCGTCCAGAAGTGGGCGGTCTCCGAGGCCTTTTCCAGGTACCAGCGGTTGCCCTCGTTGACCTCGCGGGGGTCGCGGCCGAAGCAGCCGTCGCCGAGGTAGACGATGCCCTCCGGATTCTCCTCGCTGGCGATGAGGGGCTTGGTGCGCTTGAAGAGGTGGTCATGGTTCTCGAAGGCCACCCGGACGCCGTGCTTCTCAAAGAGCGGCTGCCACAGTTCGCGCTCCTGCACCGACACGCCCCCGGAGAATTCGCGGTGGGCCGGATATAAGGGCACATGGTAGACGGGGCAGACAAAGGGGACGCCCTTGAATGCCTCAAGGTTTTGCCGCAGCCAGTCCACCTGATCCGGCACGGGCACGATATGGCCGGAGTCGAGGCAGATGAACGCCAGGTTGGGGCCGAAGGCGCGGCTGAAGAAACTCTTCCCGCCCTGGGGGTAGAAGCCGTAATAGAAGGGGGCGCGTTTTTCGGGGGCCTCGGTTTCCGGCACGTCCTTGTTCACCTCGTGGTTGCCGATGGCGAGGACCATGGGCACGAGCCGCCCGTCTTTTCCGGTCAGGTTGTCCATCATCATGTTGAGCCAGTTGTCCACGGTGCGGACCTCGGCCAGCCGTCCGTTTTCGTAGTGGATGTCGCCGCCCACCACGCAGAAGAGGGGGTCGCTTTTCGCGGCGTGGGTGGTCAGTTTGCGCATGCGCGGCCCCGCGCCCATGTCGCCGCCGATGACGAAGGTGATGTCGCGCCCGTCGTCGGGCACGGTGTCGAAAAAGTACTCCGGCGACGCCTTTCCGTCCTCCAGCTCGAAGGCGAAGTGATAGCGGGCGCCGGGCTGGAGGCCGGTCAGCTCCACGGTGTTGACGGCGCGGCCGTCGGCCAGGCCCTCGATGCGGGTGGTGACGCCCTCGGCGCTCTGCTTGTAGGACTTCGCCCGGCCCTTGCGGCGCTTGGTGTCGTACCACACCCGCGCCTTTGCGGGCGCGGCGGCGGTGTGGTAGTTCACGGTCATGGTGGTGCGGGGGTCGTTCTGCCAGGTGAGGTAGGGGCGCGACAGGACGGCGGCCTCCGCGGCGGGCATGCGCATGGCCGCGAGTCCGGCGGCGGTCATGAGGGTGGCTGATTGCAGGAATTCACGTCTGTTCAAAACAAATCTCCTCCATTGGGGTTCGCAAAAACACAAAGGGACAGACTAGCGGAATTGCGGGGCTGTTTCAACCCCGGTCCGGGGCGGGTCAGAGCAGTTCCCGGGCCATTTGCGCGGCGATGAGCAGCAGCAACGCGCCCATGAGCGCGCGCCTGCGGGGCAGGGTGAGGATGCGGTTGGCCCGCTCGCCCGCGCGCATGCCCGCAAGGGTGCCCAGCAGCACCAGGGGCACCGGCGGCAGCCACACCTGGCCGATGGTCCACGGGGAGGGGTATTCCGGGGGGGCGGTGAGGTGGGCGAGGGTGCCCGCCGCGCTGGTGGCGATCATGACCATGTTGGACAGGAGCACGGCGTGCCCGTTGGTGGTGACGCCCGCGATGAGGCTGAGCGGCACGAGCACCAGCCCGCCGCCCGTGCCCGTGGCGCCGGATGCCGCGCCCGCGCCCAGCCCCACCAGCACGGACAGGCCCGGCCTCCGCCGCACTTCGTGGGGGCGCGGCGCGTTTTTGAGCAGGAAGGTCTGCACGGCAAGCCAGAGGAGCAGGGCGAGGAAGCCCCCCACAACGAGGCGTTCGGGCAGGCGCGCGGTGAGCCACGCGGCCGTGAACGCGCCCAGCACGGAGCCGGCGGCCATCCATGCGGCGACGGACCACGGGGGGCCGCCGCCGCCGCGCCTGCCGCGCCGCACGGCAACGGCGGCGACAAAGCCGATGATGAAGAGGCTGGTGCCCTTGGCGGTGTGGGCGTCCATGGCGGGGACAAAGCCCATGAAGGCGGGCACCATGAGCACGCCGCCGCCGATGCCCACGGCGGTGATCACCACGCCCACGCCGCAGCCGAGCAGCAGCAGTCCCGAGACGGCAAGAAGCGCGGTCAGCATGGGGTTTCCCCGCCGCCGGGGTCTTCCGGCCCTGATTCCCGTGCCGTCCAAAGGATGATTGCAGCGTGCCGCTCATGTTGCCCCAAACCGCCTGTTGACGCCTAAAACACGATCACGTCCACCCGCCTCGCGTTGGGCCCGCCGGGGTGGTAGAGCACGATGTCGCGGGCGGGGTTGCCGTCCAGGTCCACGTCCTCGGCGTTGCCGAAGCTGGGCAGGCTCAGTTTCACCCAGGGGTCGGAGGCGAGGAACTTGTCCTTTGAACCGGTGCGCACGACCAGTGTGTCGTCCTCCCGGCCGTAGGCCACGTCGAGCCGCCCGTCGCCGCTGAAGTCGCCGAAGGTGTAGGCCACGCGCTCGCGCCCCTCCGGCGCGTCCATGGTCAGGTTGGTGGAAAAGGTGGGCTTCGCGTCGAATCCCGCGCCGTTGTAAAGGTACACCTCGGCGTGGATGGCCAGCTTGCCGCGCACGAAGAAGTTGATGAAGTTGGACACGCCGAAGGGGATGCTGATGAGCACCACGTCCTTCTTTTTGTCGCCGTCCACGTCGAGGAGGAGCGGGCTGGACACGGCCCCCTTGGTGGTGAAGGCGGCGGAGGGCGCGCCGGGGTATTTGAAGGGCTCTTTGGCAAGGTAGATTTGCGTCTGGGCCACCATGTTCACGGTGCCCCTCATCTGGGTGACCACCAGGTCGGGCAGGCCGCCGCCGGTGATGTCGTCCATCCGCGCCGAGGCCTCCCATTTCTCCTCCAGGTTCACGGGAATGCGGAAGCGCTCCTGTTTCGCCCAGCCGGGGCCGTGGGCGAAGTCGGCGAATTCGTCGCTGAGGAAGGCGACGCCCTTCACGGGCTCACCCGGCGGGGTGAACAGGTGCACCGCGGGCAGCCGGTGGACAATATAGGTGTTTTCGCCGCGCCGCATCTCGCTGATCACGTCGCAGGACAGGCCGGCGACAAGGCCGTCCATGCGCCGGACCTCGTAGCCCGCCGGGGTGGGGATGAACCACACGTCCCTGCCGTCGCCCAGCAGGTCCCGGGCGCAGTGCCTCAGAAAGGAGGGCTCCTTGGTGTGGCTGGGCAGGAGGGAGGGGAAGCGGGGCGCGCCGGTTTGCTCGAATCCCGCGCCGGTGAAGCGGTGCACCTGCGCGCCGCCCGCGTCCAGCAGCACCACCTCGCGCGGGGCCGCGCCGTCCACCTCCGCCAGCATGGCCGCGCCCGTGGCGGGCTCCAGCGGCAGGGTGACGGAGGGGCTGCCGGGGTAGCCGCCGTCCGCCCCGCTCAGGAAGAGGGCCAGCTCCCGCCTCAGGGGGTAGCTCTGCTCGTCGCTGGTCATGAGCAGGATGTCCGCGCGGCCGTCGCCGTTCATGTCCGAGGTTTCCACGTCCCAGACCTTCAACGGGGTGTTCAGCACCCAGGTGTGGGGTGTTTGCGCGACAATGCACAGTGCTGCGATGAGGGGGCTCAGCATGGGGCGTCTCCTTTGACTGCTCTACTATACCGCACGGGGGAAAACATTCTTCCCCACCAGACGCATCCCGGCGGGGAACATTCACCCCGAATGCCACCGGGGGATGGGGCCCTTGCGGCAGATGGCAGGGAAAACACCGGAAACCGATGTCTTCAGGACGTCGCGCCGCTGGTGTTGTCGGGACTATGCGGAGGAAAGGCCCCGCCGCGGGGGGTGCGCGCCGAACCAAGCATTCTATTGGAGGTTTGGCAGCGGGGCATTGGGTTTTTCCGGGTGTTTGAGGGGGGAAAGGGGCGGCAAACATGGCATAAGTCATCGGTTTCCCTTATTGAAAGTTTTTCTTGCTTTTTGGGATGGTCTGGGGTATGATTTTGGTGGATCTCGGATGATTGGACGATCCAAACGCCGATGGATCGTTTGATCGCAAAGACTGTGAGAACGGTTCGGCGTGGTGTTGAAAGTTGTGGTTTTGGCCCTGTGTGCAATGTTTGCAAACAGTTTTCTTCAACCATTAAAAGGAATCAGAGTCATGCGTAAGAAAGGTTTCACCCTGATCGAACTGCTGGTCGTGATTGCCATCATCGGCATTCTCGCGGCCATCCTGCTGCCCGCGCTGGCCCGCGCCCGTGAGGCGGCCCGCCGCTCCTCCTGCCAGAACAACCTGAAGCAGTGGGGCCTGGTCTTCAAGATGTACTCCAACGAGGCCAAGGGTAACTTCCCCCCGTTGCAGACTCTCAAAACTCTTGCAACAGGAGGTGAGGAAGATGAACCGGCCCTTGCCGCCGGCCCCGCTGTTATGTCCATCTACCCCGAATATTTGACCGACGCCAATATTATCCTTTGCCCCTCCGACTCCGGATACGGCGAGGAAAAGCAGGAACTGACCTTTGACGGCAACAATGGAACAGGTAATGTCGGCAGTTCCAGGCTGGCTTACAAGCCTGAAAATATTGATAGCAGTTACGCCTATTTTGGATGGTGTTTGGATGACGGAAAAAAATGCTCCGACCCTTCTGCGTTTACTATGCTTCAGCTTTTGCTTGAAGTTACAGCTTCGGTGCCGTTCCCGACACAGCTTGCGGCAGTCTTGGAATTGACTGTCAGGGATGCAATGGGTAGTGGCTTCGCTGATCCTGCAAACCTTACGCCGCTTGCGGTGGCCGCCGACAAGGATCACGATGTGACCGCTCTTGGTCTGGTGAATGCGGGCAACGGCGACGGCAACACGATCTACCGTCTCCGTGAGGGCATCGAGCGCTTTCTGATCACCGACATCAACAACCCGGCCGCGAGCAACATGGCGCAGAGCAACCTCTTCATCATGCTTGACACCTTCGCCGCGGGTGCCGCCGCGCAGTACTTCAACCACGTCCCCGGCGGCTGCAATGTGCTGTACATGGACGGCCACGTTGAGTTCGTCAAGTACATCCCGGCCCAGATCGACGGCTTGGATGCGGTTTCGGCGGAAGCGGCGGTGCAGAAGTGCA
>JBHEKP010000276.1:0-4605 GCA_041859375.1 Candidatus Hydrogenedentales bacterium
TTGGTGATAATCCGCTCCCTGCCGAGGACGTACCCGGCGTGGATCTCCAGCGGCGTGATGGGGAACATGTGGCTGGTGATGTGCGGATGGGTGGGGATCACCGTCATGTCGTTGTACCAGTGGTAGACGCAGCCATGGTCCAGCGCGCCGAGCATGATTTTGTGGGCGTCGGTCTCGGAGTGCTCGGTGAGGTGGTCGCCCAGCGCGATGGGCGAATAGAGGTGCGCCTGGGCGCAGTTGGTGATGCTGCCCGTCTCCACGAAGCAGGGGAACTTCAGCGCCGCCATGGCGCGGGTGAAGGGCGGGCCGTTGCCGATGAGCGGCCCCCGCGCCAGAATCCTTTTCGCCAGGTCGAGCCGCCACGGCTCGGACAGCAGCGTGACGGAAGACTTCAGCCGCGCCACGGTCATGCTTTTCGGGTCAATGTCGCCCGACCAGCCGTCCCAGGGCGGTCCGTAATGGTACTGGACCCGGCTGTACTCGTGCTCGTCCCAGTACACGCCGTCGGCGCGGATGTCGTCGAGGATGAGGTCAACGTTTTTGGCCACCTCCCGGCCGTAGCTGTTTTCCCGCGTGGGCGTGTAAATCCGGTCGTGGGGCACGCCGTAGTCCGCGTGGGTGCCGTCGGACTGGATGAGCCGCGCGTCGGCGTACCGCTCCGGCGACTCGTCCATCACGTCAATGAAGCAGTGGAAGTACACAAGGGTCTTGATGTCCGGCACAAGCCCCTTCCAGCGGGCAAAATTGTTCCGGTAGCCGTCGAGGGAAATCTGCTGGAAGGCCGTGCCGTGGGGGTAGCGCCCCTTGTAGAGGGGGTGGCTGATGGTGGCGCAGGCGTACTTCACCCCCTTGAAGCGCAGGAAGTCCGCCACCTGTCCGTCCGTCCACGCCTCCGTGAGCGGGTCGGCGCGGAGGAAGGCGAAGCCGCCGTCCATGGTGAAGTTGGCGTCGCAGAGCCGCCGCGCCGCGTTGATGAAGGCCCAGTAGTCCGCCCTCTCCGTGGGGATGATTGCCCACTCCGCGCGGTACGCCGCGCCGGGCGCCAGCACCAGCATGTTGTCGGAAAGGCCGGCGGTCCCGTCGGCGGCGTGGTTCGCCGTGTGCACCCGCGCCACGTCGTCCAGCGGCAGCAGGCCGACGCCCGCCCCGGCGGTGGCGGCGTAGGTGGTGGGGTTGGCCGGGTTCGCGCTCGACCCCGAAAGGCCCGCCCGCTCCAGCCCCGCCAGCCACAGCCCGGCCAGCCGCCCGCCCAGGGCAATCTCGTTGCGCCGCATCAGCGGCAGGTTCTCCCCCGTCAGGTTCGTGAGGGTGTCGCGCACCACCACCGCCTCGTCCGTCACCTCAACGGCGCGCTCCCGTTTGAACCACCGGTTCTCCCCCGCCACCCATTCCGGCGACGGCGTGGAAAAACGGCTCTCCACCGTGAAGGTTTCGCCGCCCACGGCCACCTCCACCGCGCTGTCGCCCCTGGCCCGGGCCTGGAAGGCCGTCTTCGGCGCGGCCTGCGGCGCGATGCGCGGCAGCGGCCCCGTGGGCGCGCCCGCCTTGGGCTTCGGCGGGGGCGGCGGCGGCATGAACCGGAGCCGCCCCTCCGCCATGACCAGCGCGCAGGGGTTCGTTGGGGCCGCCTGCTCCACCACCAGCGTGTTTTTCCCCTCCGCGATCAGCCCCGTCACGTCCACCTCAATCAGGCACACACGGATCGGGTCCACCGGCCCGTAATAGGGGTGGCTGTCGGGGCTGGTGTAGTCGGGGCTGTAATAGACCGAAAGCGCGTCCCCCGCGGTCATGGAGTACAGGTCGCCGCTCCGCGCCTTGATGCGCTGCGGCCTGTTGATCATCCGCTCCCCCCCGGCGGGCTTGCCGTTCACCGTCAGCCGCAGCACCGCCGCGTAGCCCGCCACCTGGTCAAACTCCTGCCGCGCCAGCAGCGACAGCACCGCCAGCCTCCCCTCCGGGCAGGGCGGCGCGTCAAAGGTGAATTCCCGCTTTTCGCCGGGGGCAAGCCGCAGTTCCGGAAAGATCTCCGCCGCCGGGGGCCCGGCGGGCGCCTTGCCGTCGGTGCCGGTCAGCAGCGCCGGGAAAAGGGGCATGCCGTCGTTGGGGCTTTCCGCCAGGGCCAGCCCGAAGCCCAGCGCCATGCCCTCTTTTGCCGTCCCCACCCCCAGCGCCGCAAAGGGCGCCGCCGCCTCCATCACCCATCCCGCCCCCGTCTCCCTCCACACCGACTGGACGCCCTCCGCGCCCTGCGGCGTGATCCACGCCGTGAGGCGCTTTGCGGGGTCGCCCGCCTCCGCCCGCAGCAGCACCCCCCGCGCCGGACCCCTTCCCTCCACGGCGGCAAACAAAAAACCCTCGCGCCACGCGGCCCGCGCCGTCACGCCCTCCCCCAGGGGCCATGCGTTGGGCACCGCGCCCCAATCGCCCAAATCGCCGTCCACCGCGATGGGCGGGTCGGGCTTGTGGGGGATGGCCCGCGCCTCCCCCTCCCACGCCGCCGCGCTGCCGCAGAAAACCAAAGCGCACACAAGGAACACCCGTCCGAATGGCATCATCATCCGTCTCCCATGCCGCGTTTTTCCGCAGCCGCGCGCCCGCCCGGCTCAAATGCTCTGGAAAAGGTGCCAGTAGTAGGTGAAGCCGACCTTGAAGTAGTTGGGGAGGACGCGCAGCGTCTTGAGCCACGAGCCACCCTGCGAGATGCGGATGACCTGCAGGTAGGCGATTGGCGTGAGCACGACGCGGGCGAACCATTTGGAGAGGGTCACCGCGGTTTTTGTGCCGATGCCGCGCGGGCTTTTCTCATAGCGCGCGACGAGCCACCGCATGACGGGGGCGGGCATGGTGGTCGCGGTTTCGACCATGTCGTTGAGCAGCCGCTTGTGGCGGATGCGGTAGTCCTTGCCCGTGGGATCCTCGATGGCCTCGGGGCATTCCTTCTCCGCGCGCTCGCGGAGGGCGGTGCCCGCGTAGAAGACCAGCGAGAAGATTTCCGGATAGAAGGGCTTGGGCGTCTCGATGAGCGCCCGCACCGTGTCAAGCTGCTCCGCCTCGGTCTCGAAGGGGTTGTCGAGAATCACATCGTAGAACGCGGCGATCTTGTGCTTGTGGATGGTCTTTGCCGCCTCCACAAAGTGCTTCGGCAGGGAGCGCCGGTTGTAGATGTCCTGGCACACGCGCTCGCTGCCGGACTGGAGGCCCAGGCTGATCCACGACAGGCCCGCGTCCTTGAGCAGGCGCAGGCGCTCGTCCTTGATGTAGGTGGGCGTGCTTTTCGCGATGAGGGGCCGGTTTACCCGCGCCTTGTACTCGCGGCAGAACTCCTCCAGGAATTCCATGGTGCAGGCGAGGAAGCAGTCGTCGTGGAAGTTCATGTACTCCGTGCCGGGGAAGTCGGCGAGGGCCAGCTCCAGCTCGCGGATGATGTGGCCCACGCTGCGGCGGCGCACGTTCCAGTTGTCGTAGAGGCGGCGGTAGCGGTTGTTGCAGCAGTAGGCGCAGCCGAAGGGGCATCCGCGCGACGCGATGGTGATGTAGTTCTTGCCCGCGTGGCGCGCGTGGCGGCGGAAGAGCCGCTCGTCGAGGGGCCGCACGCCGTCCGGCAGCGCGATAAAGCTGTGCGGGGCGACGCGGCGCAGCAGCGGCAGCGTGTCCAGATCCTCAATCAGCGGATAGGGCGCGTTCTGCCTGTAAACCCCGTCCTCCATGAACCCCACGTTGGGGATGGCCTTGAAGTCCCCGCCGTTTTCCGCGGCGCGGGCCAGGTCGAGCATGGTCAGCTCCCCCTCGCCCACGCAGATCCAGTCCGCCTCCTTCAGGCAGGCCTCCGGGTCGCTGGTGGGGTGGATGCCGCCCCAGACCACGGGCATTTCCGGAAAGCGCGCGCGGAGCATGCGCGTCACCGCGCGGGCATCCTCGAATTCCAGGGACATGAGGCTGAGCGCGGCAAGTTTTGGGCGCGTTTCGGCGGCAAAGCGCTCCAGCGCCGCGACGAGCGCGTCCCGCCGCCGTGCCATGCCCGGCATGAAGACCAGGCTTGACTCCACGTCCCGTTCCAGCAGGTACTGGTGCAGGTATTTCAGGCCGAGCACGTCCAGGTCCCGCTGCACGGATATCAACAAAACACTCATGATCAACCGCCTCCGTTCCGCCGGAACGCCGTGCCCGTCCAGTAGGCCAGCGCAACGGCGTGGTTCCGCGCGAGTGACGGCCGGCGCAGGGTGCGGCCGAGCAGCCGCGCCGCATAGGCCGGGCGCAGGTAATAGCGCCGGTAGGCGCGCCGCACCATGGCGGCGAGCTGTTCCGGACTGTCGTAGGTGTTCGGCACGTAGCTCGGCTGGTGGATGTTGAACCCCTCGCCGGGCGGGTTCACCACCCGGCCCTCCCGCAGGGCCACGGGCTCCAGCGCGGTGCCGGGCAGCACATGGTACGCGAAGAAGAGCATGTAGTCCGCGTTCAGCGAGCAGGCGAATTCAATGGTCTGCTCCGACATGGCCGGGGTTTCCGTGGGGAAGCCGAGCATGAAGGAGCCCCGGATTTCCAGCCCCGCCGCGCGCGACCAGGCCACGGCGCTGCGGTACTGCTCCAGGGTCGTGCCCTTGCGGA
>JBHEKP010000013.1:0-2627 GCA_041859375.1 Candidatus Hydrogenedentales bacterium
GGGTGACGCAGTTCGAGGGACCATAACACGTCCCTGCCGGGTTTTCCGGGATTGACATCAATCCCGCACCGTGCCAGTTCATGGAACATTTCGGGCTTTGGCTGGCCCGGCTGGTCCAGGAATACCACACCGCTGTGCTCAATTTTTTTTCTGAACCACGACATGTGGGGGGGGTTCCTTTCTGTCCGCGTCCGATCACCTGAAGGGGGGGAAGAGTCAAGCTGTTTTCCGCCTCCTTCCCCATTCTGGTGTTTTCGGGGGCGTCAAAGCAATCAATCCGGGCCATGTTCATGGTGGCAGGCGTCGCAAAAAGCCGCCCACCATGCAACCCGGACGGCTACGGATATTGGCGGGAAGAGTTCTCTGACTGCATGTGGAGGGGGCGGGGTGAACCTGAGAGACATCACCCCGCCCCATGCAAGCGCACTTTCGGTTTCCGTCAGGGCGTTTCCGCCCGCACCACCACGGTCCGCCGCATCTCCGGCGGGGCCACGGTGAAGGTCATGTCGCCGTCGGACCACCAGCCGTTTTTAATTTCTTTCCCCCCGTCATCCTTTTTGTTGTGGGCGTAGGAGTAAATCACATACTCGCCGTTGTCCCTGACGCGGTAGGTCACGGGCCTGCCGCCGTTCCACGGGTCGGCGGGTACCTTGTCAATCCATTCCGGCACCAACTCGCCGAGCTCCCCCGGCAACCGGCCATTGGCCAGGCGGAACCGCTCCACCGCCAGCGCGGTCTGCGCCATGCCCATCTGGGTGCGGATACGCAGTTCCGCCAGATAGATGTTTCCCATCGTAGAAAAGAGAAACTTGTGACTCATTGCGGCAAGGATGCGCATCACGGATGAGTCGGGTATTGTCCGAGGGGCGTCAAAAAGTTCATCGGCATCATTGTCCACGGGCCCCTTTATTGTTTCCAGGAGCTTATGATGATACTGGAACGCCATAATCATATTGGCGGGTATCATTCCGGAAAACTCAATGATCAAGGATTCGGGGACCTTATAGTCTCCCCGTCCTGTCTCCTCCCCCAGCAGGTACAGGGCAAGAAGGTCCGTCTTGCACTTGGACAAGTTTGGCGGGGAGAGAAAAAACAAGGACTCGCCAAATGATGCATTGTAAAGGAAATATCCCTTTTCCGGCGCTGGAAGGGCCTGCAGGTACCCCTGCTGCAGCCTTGCCAGGTCGGTTTCGTGAAGTTCAATGCGGTTGAGGACGTTCTCCAGGTGGAACGCGGATATCCCCAATATGGCAACACGCACCAACTGGGATATGTAAAGGGGTTCCGCCGAAAGGGAGTTGGCGATGGGATGCATGTCCAGCAGCGCTGTGGCGGTTTCTTTGCTTTTCCCATCCACTGCGGCGAGCCAGCTTTCCAGAGCCAGCATGCGCGCCAGATGACGCAGTCCGGCGAGATGGTCAAGGGGTGTTGCCGCTCCAAGTTCCATATTGATGGGATAACGGCTTTCGGTGAGGCCGGATTGGGCGGCCTCATGGAGAGATGCCGCCATGGGGGCACCGATTTTATCCCAATACTCCCGTGTGGTGTTCATGACAATCTCTGGAACGGGATCTGTGCGGCCGATGTCCGCCTGGCCTTGGACCAACAAGTATTTATAATTTTCTTGGTCATTGAGCCATGCGGATTCATCTGCGCCCGTGTGTCTGACCGCATCCACATAGCGGCGGGCGAGGTTTCTTTCCCTGGGCACATCGACATAGGAAGCATTCAATTCTTCCAGGCTTGCGGGCAGCCCCTGTGCCCGGTAGGTGGCCTGCCATGCGGGTTCCGCGGGCCAGCGCAGCCAGGCCAGCAGGGCGATAATCGTGAGCAGGAACACCGCCTTTTTCCGGCGGGCGGCGGGGGGCTGGAGCCTTTGGAAGCGCTGGTGCTGTTCCGGATTCTCCCGTTCCATCCTGGCGAAGAAGCTCTCCCGGCCCAGCATGACCACCAGCGCGGGCCAGGGCAGCACCAGCAGCGCCGCCATGACCAGGCAGGCCAGCACGGTCTCGTATGTTGTGTTTGCCGCAGGTGTCAGGGAGGTTGGGTAAAGCGCCAGTGCTAAGCCCAGCCACACTGCAAGAACACCCAGCCCGGACCGTCTGGTCAATGCGCCCAGCCACAGTCCGCTCAGGGCAAACCCCGCAAGGAGGAGCAGAGGAATCAGCACCAGGAGAAGCCGGAAATGGTCCTCGATCCATTGAAATAGTTCGTCAACCCCGTAAATGTCTGAAACAAACATGACGATATCGGAATGCCTGAAAACCGTTCGGGCCAGTATGTAAGCCAATGCCAGCACCAGCAGGACGAGTAAAGGCCGCGCGGGCAGGTGCATGACCAGCCACGCCGCCGCCGCGGCGAGCAGCGCGGGGCCGATAAACACCAATGCGCTTTCGCGCAGACTGGCGCCTCCGGCGGCGTGCACCTCCGCCATGAGTTTGGGAACCAGCATGCCGTCGGCAAAAAAGACCCATCCGGCGTAGAATGCCCATGCCAGCCCCACCGCCACAGCAAGGTTGGCCAGCGCCGCCGCCAGCCGCGCCCGCGCCAGCGCCGCCCGGGGCGCGGGCAGGCGCATGTCAAAGTCGGCGCGGCGCACGCGCCGGGGCCGGTTGCGCCATGCGGTG
>JBHEKP010000327.1:0-9331 GCA_041859375.1 Candidatus Hydrogenedentales bacterium
CCTGAATTCAAAGTCTAAGTGCAACAGGGGGGGTGAGAGGTAAAAACTGAAGGCACCGCCGGTGGTCCGGTAAGATGGATTTTCCACAAGCCAGCAACCGGAGAAGCCGACGATGCCCTACCAACATATTACCTCATCCGAGCGTGTGGCGATAGAAACAATGCTGAAACTGGGCCTTCCCCAGTCCCTCATAGCCAAGGAACTGGGCCGTTGCCGGAGCACCGTGTCCCGGGAGATTCGCCGCAACGCCGACCCCAGGGGCCGCTATGTGGCGGTGAAGGGCCAGCACAAGTACCTTGACCGCCGCAAGTGTTGCCGCCCCGCCAAAAAGCTGGAAGACGGGGAACTCCTGGGGCATGTGAAACAGTGCCTTGCCAAGGGGTGGTCCCCGGAGGAGATTTCAGGGAGGATGCGCCTTGAGCATCCCGCCAACCCAAAGATGCGCGTCAGCCACGAGACCATTTACCTCTTTGTCTACGGGGAGAAGCGGCAGGGCGGCCGCCTGTGGGAAAACCTGCGCCGCAGCCGTAAAAAGCGCAGGAAAAGGGGGGCTTCCCGGGGAATCCGGGGGATCATAAAGGGCCGCAGGCCCATTGGCGAGCGCCCGTCCGTGGTGGATGCCAGGGACCGTCCGGGCGACTGGGAGGGGGACACCATCATCGGTGCGGGGCGCCAGGGGGCGGTAGCAACCTTCGTCGAACGGAGCTCCCGTTTCCTCGTGGCGGCCCCGATGCCCGACAAGAGCGCGGCAGCCATGTGCCGCGCCGCAAGACGGGCGTTTTGCGGCGTGCCGGCCCATATGCTGCACACGCTCACCGTGGACAACGGAAAGGAGTTCGCCCAGTTCCGGCAGATCGAGCGGGACACCGCGATGACCGTTTACTTCGCGGACCCCTACCGCGCATGCCAGCGCGGACTCAACGAAAACACCAACGGACTGCTAAGGCAATACCTCCCAAAATCAAAAAGCCTCAAGGGGCTTTCGCAAGACGAGTTGAACCAGCATGTCCGGATGCTCAACAATCGGCCAAGAAAATGTCTGCTATACAGGACGCCGGCTGAGGTCTTCCTCACCCCCCCTGTTGCACTTAGACTTTGAATTCAGGGGTTAAAAAATCTGCCCCTCCTCCCTTTCCGTCTGTTCTGTGTGTTCCGTGGTTCCCTCTGTGCCTCTCCGGCGGCCTCCGTGGTTAAAAAACATCCCCCGGTGCTGTTACGTCACCGGGGGTGGGAAATTGAAGGGGGATGCTGCGGTGCGGACTTATTTTTCGACGACCGTGCCGGAGGGGTCCTCGTATTTCTGTCCGGCCTGGAGGAGTTCGACGCGGGCCTTGTAGAAGGCGTCCTGCACGGCGGGCAGGGATTTGGCGCGGAGGTTGGAGGCTTTGACGATGCCCTCGTAAATGGTCCAGCGGTTTTGGTTTTCACTCATGACGACGAGGGCGTTTTTGTCGCGCTCGCGGGCGCTGGTGGCCTTTTTGTACTCGCCGCTGCGCAGGAGGGTGATGGTGCCGTTGGGCTGCTCGGCGGCGAAGCCGGTGGAGAGGAGCTGGTCCACGAGCGCGGCCCGCGCGGCGCGGGTGCGGATGGCCTGGACGACTTCCGGCGTGTCCACCACGAGGCCGGCGGTGTTTTCGATGGCGGGCTCGCGGTTTCCGGCGCGCACTTCGCCCTCAATGGTGGCGGCGAGCCCGTGCAGTTCCTGTTCGGGCAGTTCTGCGTAGTTGGGGGCGCCGCCGCCGACAAGGGGGATGGAGACGGTGCCGCAGCCGGGCAGCAGGACGAATGCGAGGGCCAGGCTCGCCGCGAGGGCGGCGCGGGTGACGGATGTGGTCATGGTTTTTCCTCTTGGGCGTCCCTGTTGTGGAGGACGACCCTGTTTTTTCCGGTTGTTTTTGCGGTGTAAAGCGCGCCGTCGGCGGCGCGCAGGAGGTCTTCGCCGGTGGTCATGGCGGGGTGGTCGAGAGTGGCGACGCCCACGCTGACGGTGATTTTGTGGCCGGACGGGATGCCGTCGAAGGGGGTGCCGTCGATGGTGGCGCGGATGCGCTCGGCCTCGGTGGCGGCGCCGCGGACGCCGGTCTGGGGCAGGAGCACGACGAATTCCTCGCCGCCGTAGCGGACGGGGATGTCGACGCGGCGGATGGAGCGGCGCATGCGCCGGGCGATTTCGCGGAGCACGGCGTCGCCCATGATGTGCCCCTGGGTGTCGTTGACGCGCTTGAAGTCGTCCACGTCGAGCATGAGGCAGGACAGGGGCTGGCCGTAGCGGAGGGCGCGCTCCATTTCCTGCTCGATGCGGTCGAAGAGGTAGCGGCGGTTGTGGAGCCCGGTCAGCGCGTCGGTGATGGCGAGGTGTTCGAGCTGCTCGTTGGCGCGCTGGAGGTTGTCGATGAGAAAGGCGCGCTCCAGGGCGTTTGCGGCGGCCTCGGCGAGGATTTCGAAGAAGTCCGCCTCGCGCCGGGTGAATCCGCCGGATTTCCGGGCCGCCCGGAGCAGGAGCGTGCCCGCCTGGACGCCGCGCGGGGTGACGGGCACGACGAGCAGCGACTCTATCCCCGCCCTGGCGAAGACCTCGGCGAAGTCGCGGGTCAGGGGGTGCCCGGCGGCCTGGTTGATGATGAGGGATTTTCCGGCCTGCGCGGCGGCGGCGCGCAGTTCGGGGTACTTGTCGAGGCTGATTTCCCGGTCGCTGACCGTGCTGTCCTCGTGGGAGGCAATGACGCGCCCGGTGCCGCCTTCCTCCCAGACACGCACGATGGAGCAGCGCCTGGTGTCGATGAAGAGGGACACCTGCCGCACGAGTTCGGAGAGCACCTCCTGGACGCGCCGTTTGGTGGAGATGGATTTGATGATTTCCACCACGGCGCGGACGTCGTCCTTTTCGGCGAGGAGGGTTTTCTCGCGGGAGGCGAGCAGGCGCGCCTGCGCGGCGGCGAGGCGCATGGCCGCGCGCCCCCCCGCATCCTGCGGCCCCTGCGGCGGGGCCGTCAGGCACTCCGGCGGCAGGAGGGCGCCGGCGATTTCGAGCACGGCGGGCCGGTGGGTGGTCCATCCGCCCGCGGGAGAGGCCCCGGCGGCGGTGAAAAAGGCGGCGCAGAAGGGGCCGGAAAGAAGCATGAAAAGCCGGTCATCCGGTGTCATGGGCAGGCGCGGCGCGGCGTTTTCATCCGTTCCGTCCAGCACGATGATCCGGCGGCCCGCGCCGGGCGGGAAGGCCCGCAGCGCGGCGGTTTCCCGGTCCATCACGGCCAGCACGCCCCCCCCCGCAAATTCATCAGCCAGCAGCGCGGTCTCGCCGAGGAGCGCGGGAAGCATGGCCGCGTCGTCCAGGGGCGCGCAGGGAAACACCCCCCCGCCGCCGTCCCGCTGTCCGGGCGGCGCGCAGAGGTTTTCAACCAGCGCCTTGAAGGACTCGTGCATTGTTTGTTCCGTCGGGCTCCTCGGCTACACGGCGGGCTGCACCGCCGGGGCCGCCGCCGTGTCCGCATCCTGGGCGGGCTCCTCGGCAGGGGCCGCCTGCGCGGGGGCCGGGGCGGCGGTTTCGGCCGAGGCCGCGGGATCATACTTCTCAACAATCGCCACGGGGGTGGAACGCACCACAAGGTCGTACAATTCCACCACCTCCTCGTTCAGCATGCGGGCGCAGCCGTGGGAACTGAACTGTCCGATGGAGTCGGGGGCGATGGTTCCGTGGATGCCGAGGTCCTTGGGAAGGCTTGGCTCCGTGGGCACCAGCGGCATCCAGCGCACGCCCAGCTCGTTGGCCGGGTCACCGGGGGGGATGCGGCCGAAGCCCGGCTTGAACCACGCGGGATCCTTCTGCTTGTCGCCGATGGTGTACTTGCCGGGCGTGGTTTCGTGGCCGGGCATGCCGAGCCCCACGCGGTAGCGCTTGAACAGCCCCTTGTTGTCGAAAAGAAACAACTGGCAGGAGCTCCGGTCAATGATGATGTGGAAGTCCTTCGGCGTGTGCTTGAGCCGCTGGCCGAGGGAGAGCGCCGTGTTGTCCCCCAGATTGTTGGCGCGCACCAGCAGCCCCTGGGTGGTGTTGAGCTTGATGCCGATGCTGGTGATGCTGTCGCCCTTCTCCACGGCGTAGAATCGGCTTTCGGGGGTTTCCTGCGGGGAAAAGATGAGCTGCACGTTGAGCCGCCCGAGGGAATCCACCGCCTCGTTCCACACGGCACCGCCCCAGGGCGCGTTTTTGACGGCGTCGAAGCACAGGTCGCGCGCGGCGACCAGGTCGCCCGCCTGCTCCTTCGCCCGGGCGAGGCCGCAGAGACCGACGGCGCGCATCTCGGGGGGCGCGTTGTCGCGCAGGCTCTCGTAGACCCTCACCGCGTCGGCGGCGCGTCCGGCCTTTTCAAGGAGCCGCGCCTGGCGCACGGCGAGGGCGGGATACTCCGGGCTGGTCCGGAATTTTTCCAGGGAGGCCTCCACCTTTTCCAGCGCGCCCGCGGCGTTGCCCCGCGCCTCCTCCACTTCGGAGGACAGCAGCACGGCCCTCGGCCCCATGAGCGGGTCGGAGGAATCCGCCAGCCTGCCGATTTTTTCGGCGGCACCGTCAAGGTTACCCTGGTCAAGCAGGGCCTTCGCCTCCGACAGCGCTTCGGCCGCCCCGGCGGGGGCGCTGGTCAGCCCGGACAGGTAGCCCGTGCTGAAATGGTTGTAGGCATAAAACGCGCCGCCGCCCGCCGCCACCACCAGTGTGATGATGAAAATAAAACGGCCCAGTCCGGGTTCACGCTTGGATTTTGAAAAATACCGCTTTGTTGGCATGGCTTATATCCGTGATTGGGATTCGAACACGCGCCGCAGGTCCAGCGACAGCTCGGTGCAGGACTGGTAGCGTTTGTTCAGGCTGCGCTGGAGCGCCTTCATGAGCACCGCGTCCAGCTTGTGGGTGATTTGGGGGTTGAGGGAGGATGCCGGGGCGCATTGGAAGCGCGGGCTGAGAATCTGCTTGCTGATTTGGCGCGCGTTGGGCGCGAAAAAGGGGTGCTGTCCCGTGAAAAGCTCGTACATGGTGATGCCGAAGGAGAAAATGTCCGCCCGCCCGTCCATTTTTTTCTTGCGGATTTGCTCCGGCGCCATGTACATGCGGGTGCCGCCGCTTTCCCGCATGAAGCGGAGCCGCCACCCGGTGGTGGACTTGGAAAGGCCGAAGTCCACGATTTTCAGTTGCTTCCAGTCCTTGGAAAAGAGGAAATTGGTCGGTTTGACGTCCCGGTGCACAATCCCGTGCTGGTGGAGGAAATCCAGGCCGTCGCACAGTTGGATGCAGGCGGACACCATTTGTTTCAGGGAAACGAGGTCGCGGTTCTTGATGAGGTAGCCCATGTCATAGCCGTCAATCAGCTCCATGAGCAGGCAGCGCCGCAGGTTGCCCTCCACATCCTCCTGCACGACAATTTCCTTGTTCATCTTGATGATGTTGGGGTGGTTAAGCTGCGCGGCAATGAGCACTTCGCGGCCGAGATAGTCGCGGCGGCGCTTTTTCTTGTCCTCGTCGTACTGTTTGTGGAGCACCTTGATGGCGATGGTCACGTCGCGGACCGGGTCAATGGCCTTGTACACGGTGCCCATGCCGCCGCTGCCGATGGGGGCGATGATTTTGTACGGTCCCACATGGGACAGCTCGAACTGCGGCTCTTCGCCCGGACCGAAGGTCTTTTGCGGTGTGTCCGCGACTTTTGCGCCCCGTTTTGCCAGCGGATTTAACTTGTCAAGCCATCCCATGACTGTGTTTTCCCTCAAACTGTTGCCGACTGTGCCTCATATTAGGGCATCCCCCCGCCCACGTCAAACCGCCGCCCCGCGCAAACCGCCCCGGTTGTCACCAGCCGCGCGCCTTCATCGCCTCCATGGATTCCCGGTCGGTGGCGTGGGGTGGTTCCGGGGAGAGCGCCGAAATCCCGGCCCGCTCCTCCGGTGTGAGCCTCAAGTCAATGCATCCCAGGGTGTCCCGGAATTGTTCCAGGGTGCGCGCGCCGATGAGGGTGGACGTGATTCCCGGGCGGCTCATGACCCATGCCGCCGCCAGTGCCGCCGGGGATTGGCCCCTTGACCGGGCGTATTCCACAAACCGGCCCGCCACTTCGGCGTAAACGGGGTTGGCGTAGCGCTGCCGGTACATTTCCGCCTCGTTCAGCCGTCCCGTGCCGCCGGTGAGGTATTTCCCCGTGAGCAACCCCGCGCCCAGCGCGTTGTAGGGCACCACGGCCAGCCCCTCATGTTCCGCCATCGGCAGGATTTCCACCTCCGCCTGGCGCTTCACCAGGCTGTACATGGGCTGCACGCACACCACCGGGGCGTAATTGCGCAGTTGTGCGACGCCGACGGCCTTCATCATCTGCCAGGCGGCGAAATTGGAAAGGCCCACGTAAAGGATCTTCCCCTGCTCCACCAGGGTGTTGTAGGCGCGCAGGGACTCGTCGATGCAGGTGTTCTCGTCCCAGTGGTGCAGGTAGAGCAGATCAATCCGGTCGGTTTGCAGGCGTTTCAGCGATTTTTCCACGGCGTTCATGATGTTTCGCCGCGAGAGCCCCTGGTCGTTCATGCCGCCGCCGGCGGGGAAAAATATTTTTGAGGTCAGAATAATCCCGTCGCGGTGCGGGCCAATCCAGCGCCCCACAATCTCCTCGGTGATTCCCTTGTTGTAATTGTGCGCCGAGTCAAAGAAATTTATGCCCCGTTCCAGCGCCTCGTCCATGAGCGCGCGGGAGGCGGCCTCATCGGATTCGTTGCCAAAAGTCATGGTTCCCAGGCATATTTCCGAAACAAGCAGGCCTGTCTTTCCCAAACGGTTGTAACGCATCTCTTGTCCGTTTCCTTATGGTTTGTCCCCCCGCATTTTACCCTTTTTGGGCGGCCTGTTTGAACCTTTCGGGGGAAATGTGAAATGGTTAGCGGGAAAACAACTCACAGGAGCCGGGCAAAACGGCATGGGCGGCGTTTTTTCAGAGGAATACGGGCGCGTTCGGGAAAACTGCGGCGTGGTGCGTGAGCAGGGGGCCGGGCCGGATGAGGCGCTGCTCCAACGGGCGTGGCTGGCGCGCCCCTGGGGCGAGGCCGAACTGCGCACGGTGGAGGGCCACCAGGTGCGGGTGCTTTCCCCCGGCTGGCACAATCCCGGCGAAGGCCCGGATTTTTTGAACGCCCAGCTTCTTTTCAACGGCGTCCTGCATGCGGGTGATGTCGAACTCCACCTGGAACCGGGTGGCTGGCGCGCCCACGGGCACCAGCAGGATTCCCGGTATGACAATGTCATCCTCCATGTGGTCTTTCGCGGCGTGGGCCGGTCCAAGCCGGTGATCCGCACGAAATCGGACCGCCGCGTTGCCACCCTGGTGCTGGGGGATCTGATATCCGACTTCTTCCCCCCCCTGGAGGGGGGCGGCATTGCGGGCGACCCGGCCCGGTGCGGCCGCTGCGCGGAGGGCTTTTCCAGCGGCGCGCGGGGGCGCATCCCCGCATTTTTAAGGCTGGCCGGGCAGTGGCGCATGGTGGCCAAGGCGCGTGCGCTGCGTGAGCGCGCGGACACGGCGGGCATGGACCAGGCCGTTTACGAGGCGGTGATGGCCGCCTGCGGTTACAGCCGGTACAAGGCGGAATTCCGGATGCTCGCCCGGCAGCTGCCCTATGAGCGGGCGGCGCAGCTTGCCCGGCAGGATCCCTTCCTGCTTGAGGCGGCGTATTTTGTGCTGGCGGGGCTTTTCCCGGAGGCGGAGCCCGAAACGGACAACGCCGCCGCGCTGGATCATTACCGGCGGCTCAGGAATGTCCGGGAATCCAGCCTGCCGGGACTGCGCTGCCTGGGGGCGCAGTGGCCCCGCGCGGGGGTGCGCCCCGCCAACCTTCCCGAGCGGCGTCTGGCGGGGGCCGCCCGGATTGTGGCGCGCACCGCCGCCACCGGACTGGCCGCGATGGTGGAGCATGCCTGGCGGGAGCCCCTCGCCATCAGGGCGCGCCTGGACAGGTTTTCCGAATTCTTCCCCGCCCCCCTGGGGTTTTGGGCGCGGCACTACACTTGGACCGGAAGAACCCAGCCCGCGCCCGTGGCGGTGTTCGGCGCGGGGCGCGCGCTTTCGGTCACGGGAAATGTGTTTGTGCCCGCCGGGCTGGCAACGGCCAGGAAATCCAGGAACCTGACGCTGGAGGCGCGGGTGCTGGAGTTTTTCGAATGGATGCCGGGCGAGCCGGACAATTCAGTGACAAAAAAGATGAAACGCTGGCTGCTGAACCCGCCGCCGCGCTCCATGTCCTTCCAGTTGCAGCAGGGGCTGCTCCAGATGCACCAGGACTGGTGCGAGACCAACCCCTCCTGCCGCAACTGCGCCTTCGCCCGGTACCTTGAGGAGAGCACCCCGGCGGACTCCGGTTGAAATGCCCCGCGCTTAAATGCTTGAATCTTTCCCATTCCGGCCCCCGCAGGCAACCAAAAAGGAACACAGTCATGGCCCCCCTGAAAGTCGCCATCGTTGGCATGGGCAATATCGGCAACGTCCACGCCCGCTGCTACATGAACAACCCCCTGGCAAAGATTGCCGCCGTGTGCGACATCGTCCGCGAGAAGGCCGACGCGGCCGCGGCGGCCTACGGGGCGAAAGCCTTTTACAGCGTCGGGGACATGCTTCGTTCGGGCGTCAAAATCGACTGCGCCAGCATGTGCACCGCCGGGAGGGAGAACGGGGGCGATCATTACACGCCCACGATGGAACTGCTTGCGGCGGGCATTCCCACGCTTGGCGAAAAGCCCATCTCAAACGAGGTGGACAAGGCGAAGAAGATGGTGGCGCTGGCGAAGAAAATGAAGGTGCGCTACGCGATCAATCTGAACCACCGCTTCACCCCCGCCGCGAAACTCGCCAAACAGTGGGTGGACGGGGGCAGGCTGGGGCACCTCCACATCATCAACATGACCATGTGGATTGACAACCCCAACGAGACGGCGGAGCATTTCCATGTGCGGGCGCTGCACCCCCACTCCATTGACGTGATGCGTTATTTCTGCGGGGATGTGGCGAAGGTGCAGGCCTTTTTCAACCACGGACGGACCAGGGACGGAAAGGTCCGCAAGTGCTGGTCGAACCTCCAGGCCAACATGTTGTTCAAGAACGGCGTGGTGGGCCACCTCACGGGCAGCTACGACGCGGGCGGCGGCTTCGGCCTGGAGCGCTGCGAGGTGACGGGCAGCCTGGGGCGCTTTGTGCTGGAGGAGGCCTGCGAGGATGTGACCCTTTACAGCCGCAGCAACAGCGGCAGGGAGTCGCACCACCACCTAGGCGGCATGACCAACTTCAGCGAGACCTTTGCCAGCCGCATCAAC
>JBHEKP010000064.1:0-5926 GCA_041859375.1 Candidatus Hydrogenedentales bacterium
CCCCCTCTTCATGATCGTTTCCTCATAAACGACTTCGGGCTGGAGACCGGCGTACATCAGGATGTGGTACGCATCCCCCGCCCAGGAGCCGCCCCAGCCGTAGGTGCCCCGTCCGGCAAACATGGCCGAGGTGAAGCTTTCCAGAAAGGCCACCCCGGAGGGAAGCGCGGGCACCTGAAGCAGTGTTGGCCCCAGCGGCTTTACCACCCCGGCAATCAGCTCGCTGAGGGCGCGCCTTGTTTCAGGGTGGGTGTGGCGGTAGGCCGAACGCTCCTCTGTCGGCACCAGCGACTGCCATCCGTGATACATGATGCCCCTGACAGGGCGGGCGATCTTTGTCCAGAAGGCCTCCCGGAGATGGGCCGGCGCAATGGTGATGTAGTCCGCCCCCGGATCATAGTCCTCCCAGGGGGAGCGCGCGGCGGAGGGTGCCGCTTGTTCCTCCTGCGGGGCGGTCTGTGATCGGTACCAGATGATTTGTGTCATCTTCATCACCCCCTGGCCCTCCGGTCCGCCTTCGGCCATGGCGAACAGTTCGTCCGTGGCCAGACCGATGCGGATGGGATCGGGATAACTGTAGGTCCAGTGGGAAAGATAATCCACAGTGCCGCCGCTGCCCCACAGTGCGGGCACACGCACGGCAGGATCGAAAAATGACCACAAATCCTTTCTTCCCGTGGATTTCAGCCCCTCGTTCACTGCTGAATGGAATCCGTTCCATCCGTCGCCCTCCCGCCAGAACCAGCGGTAAAACCGGAGAAGCGGATAATCGTCGGGAAGGACATGGCTTTCCGGAAATCCGTCCACTTTTGCGAAGGGGGTGCCGTTCTTGGCGGTGATTCCCCCGGGGAGGGGCTGCCCCGTTGCGGACTGGTAAAGCGCCTTGTCATGGTCATGAAAACATAACTGTGTGCCGTCACGGACCTCGGTATGGATCAGGGCCGCATCAAAGGCGGGAAAATCCCCGTAGGTTTGCGCGACGGACGCGCCCACATTTCTCCCAAAAACGTTGACATCCGGGAAATTGCAGCAGATGTTTGGCCGTTCATAGGGCTGTCCGGCGGCGTCCTTCCGAAGAAATTGCTCCTTTTCCTCCAGCCATGCGCCCGGACTGATGCTGATGACAATCCCAAGATCATTGGCAAAGGCCTGATCAAGCATCCTGTAACTGTTGGCCAGCGCGTTCCCGCCGGCCGCGGGCGCGGGCGCATTCGCATCCCAGATTGCGCCAAAGTCGCACTGCAGGCCGAGACAATGGGTGAAACCGATCTCCTTCAGAATGTCCATGTTCTCAAGGACCCCGTCGATGCCGCCAACGCCCCACATCACCACAGGCATCCTAAGGGGCGGCTTCCGCGCCACCAGCCCAACGGAGAAGTTTTCGCTGTTCCGATAGGACTGCGTCCCGTCGGGGAAGGCGCAGGAGACGGTGATGGTGTAGGTGTCTGGCCGCAATCTGGTGTCAAAGGGATATTCCAGTGTTTGCGACGCACCCTGTCCCAGTTCGCCAAGTGAATACGCCTTTTCCCCCGCCCCCGCCACATTGATGGTCGCCTCCATCCCCTTGACGGGGGTGCGGCGGTGGTTGGCCACCAGGAATTTCAGCACGGGCGCGGGTTCCATGCGTTCAAAGACGGTTCTGGAATGTTCCATGGTGATGGTCAGGGGGCGGAATTCGCGTGTTCCGCTGGTGATGCGGACTTCGTCCATCATGCCGGGAAAACCGTGGTAATAACTGCCGATCCGGTCGCCCAGGGAGAGCCCGTGGGGGCCTGGGCTGATGTTGCCCCTTCCCGTCTTTGCCATGCCGCCAAGGGATCGGCCGTCCTGAAAGAAGGTAATCCGGCCCGCGCCATTATATGTGAGCGCCACATGGGACCATTTGTTGTTTTCAAGCGCCGCCGGTTCAGTGGACCGCCATGTCTCCGAATCGGCGCCGAAACCGAGCACCGCCCGCATGTGCCGCGCGCCGCGCTTGTCCGGCGCATCCAGTATCCACTGGTAATCAGAATGGGTGGCGTACTTTTTGTCAATCAGAAAGGAGTCGCCGTATCCTTCGGGAATCGCATCCGGGCGGATCCACATTTCAAGGGTAAAGGCCCCCATGGGTGACAACTCCGGCGCATTGTCCACAATGACGGCATGGGGCGCGTCCTCCACAGGCCATCCGGGAAATGACTGTATTCCCCCGGCAAAACGCCCTGTTGCACAGCGCCTGGCGCCCTTTAACCGGCCGTCATGCCCGCGACCGGAAGCGTCCGGGCACACCTCCCCCTCTTCATCGAAATTCCAGAAGGCAATCACATGGGGTCCTGTTGCGTCGCCGCCGGCATAGGCTTCCTGCCAGGGTTCCGTGGACTGGGCGGAAAGGGGGCGGGAGGACAAAAGCGCAAGCGCAAGGAGGGCAATGATTTGGAAGCAGCGCATGGGAACGCCTTTCTGTTTTATTCAGGCAGGCAGACAACCGTTAACATTGATGTGATTGTAGGAACTGCGTCGAAGTCGGTTCAAAATGCCCATGGTGACCATCAGCCCCCGCCGGCCCTTGCCATGGGCCGTGGAACGGCACGCCTATTTGATGATGTCAAGCACATGCCGGGTGAGACCGGCGGCAAGCTCGTTTTCGCTGAGCACAATGGTTCCCGCCTCCTCCTTTTCAAGGAGCGCGGCGTCCACGCCGTTGTCGGCGCGGATCACCACATGGATGCCGGGGTTCACCTTCCTGGCCGTGTCCACCACCCGCCTGACTATCATGGGATCGGGAATGGTGATGACCAGCGCCGACGCCCTCATGAGATGGGCCTGCACCAGCACGATGTCCCGGGCGGCGTCGCCCACAACGGCCGGGATGGACTGGGCGCGCAGTTTCTCGATGATCTCGCGGTTTTCGTCCACCGCAATGCAGGGCACGCCTATTCTTCGCAGATGCCCGCAGACCAGGCTTCCCACCCTGCCGTGTCCCGCCACCACCACCTGCTTGGAAAGATAGCGCTCGTCCGTGGTGAGGGGAAGCGCGGACAGGGGGTCCATGGCGGGGTCCGGCTGTTTTTTCTTCCGTGCGGGCGACAACACGGCGTTTTCCGCCTCCTTCAACGGTTCAGATTCGCCCAGCAGCAGGAGCGTGTCATAGGGTTCAATGACCGTTTCACCGCGGGGCACCACAAAGCCCTCCCCCCTGCCGATGAGCAGTATCAGCACCTCCGGCGGAAGTTCCAGATCCATGATTTTTCTGCCCACCGCGGCCATGTTGGGCTGCACCTCGATTTCCTGGGTTTCGCCGCGCGCCTGGCCCTTGTGCTCTATCTCCAGCGAAAATACCGGGCGGGAGGCCATCGGCTCGTCCACGCCAAGCCACCTCGCCACGGGCATCAGCAGGGTTCCCTGAAGCGCAACGGAAATAAGCACGGTGAAAAACACAATGTCAAAGATCAGGTGTGACTGTTCAAAGCCGGCCAAAAGCGGGAAGGTGGCCAGCACAATCGGCACCGCCCCGCGCAGGCCCGTCCAGGAAATGAGCGCCTTTTCACGCCAGTTGAAACGGCTGCGCGCAAGGCACACAAGCACCGCCAGGGGCCGCGCAACGAACATGAGCACCAGCACCACCATCAGCCCGGAGGGGGCCACGCCGGGCAGCTGGGAGGGGAAAACAAGAAGGCCAAGCACCAGGAACATGACTATCTGCATCAGCCACGCAAGACCGCTGTGAAAGCGGACCACGTGGCGCTTGTGCACAAAATTGGTGCCGTTGAGCAGGATGCCGCACAGGTAGACGGCAAGATACCCGTTCCCCCCGATCCCCTCCGCGGTGCCGAAGGTCATCAGCACCAGGCTCATGCTGAGCACCGGATAGAGCCCCTCGTATTCCAGCCGTATGCGGTTGATAAGATGCCCCGCAATCCTGCCGCTGGCGTAGCCAACCGCCACTCCCGCCGATGCGTTGATTAAAAAAGACAGAAGCAGGCCGTGCCAGTCCGATTCCGGCTGTGTGGCCAGCGCCGTCAGGCCGATGGTCAGGAAAATGGCCATGGGATCGTTGCTGCCCGACTCGAACTCAAGCAGCGGCCTGAGTTCCCCCTTCAGCCCCACACCCCTGCCGCGCAGCACGGAAAAGACCGCCGCCGCGTCCGTTGAGGAAATAATGGCCCCAAGAAGCAGCGCGGTGACCGGTGAAAATCCCAGCATGCCCCAGGAGAAAAGGCCCACCACGCCCGCGGTGATCACCACCCCCACGGTGGAGAGGATTGCGCCCCGCGCGAAAATGGGCCGTATGATGCGCCAGTTGGTGTCGAGGCCGCCGGAGAAAATAATGTAGGCCAGCGCAAGCGTGCCCACAAAATTCGCGCTGTGCGCGTCGTCGTAATGAATGCCGCCCGGGCCGTCCGACCCGGCAAGCATGCCAATGCTCAGAAACACCAGCAGCGCGGGCACGCCCATGCGATCGGACAAAATGCTGGCGATAATGCTCGCGAACACAAGCATTCCGGAAATAAAAAGGATACTCTGCGGATCGTCTGGCACCGTTGGACTCCGGGTTGAATTTCAATGGTAACCGCTGATGCCGAAACATTCAACCCGGTTGTTCCGTTCCCCGCGTGCCGGGACTATTGGGCTGTAACCCGCCGGTTGCCGGGGCTATAATGCCCACAGAGACACCACCAAACTTTGGAGCACACCTGATGGGCATGGACGGAATGAACCGGCGGCAGTTTATGGCGGGGGCGGCCACCGCGGCCATGGCGGCGGGGGCGATGGCGCAAACCACCCCGGTGAAAAGCCCGAATGATCGGTTGGGTGTCGGTGTCATCGGCTGCGGGGGACGCGCCGAAACACACATCTCCACCCTGCTGGAAATGGAAAAGACCGACAAGACGGTGGAGATTGTGGCCCTCTGCGACATCTACAGGCCGCGCCTGAAAAAGAAGGCCGCCATGATTGGCCGCGATCTCCGGGAGTACACCGACTACAGGGAACTGCTGAATGACCCCGCCGTGGACATGGTCACCATCGCCACTCCGGACCACCACCACGGCCGGCAGGCCATTGACGCGCTCAACGCCGGAAAGCACGTCTATTGTGAAAAGCCCCTCACCCACTGGCGGCAGTGGGAACTCACCCGGGAATTCGCCGCCGCCGCCGCGAAATCAACCGCCGCATTCCAGCTCGGCGCGCAGCGCATGTCCGATTCGGCCTACCATCAGATGAAACAACTCGTGAGGGACGGTCTCATCGGCAGGCCCATCCACGCCGAATGCGGCATCTTCCGCACCGGCGATTTCGGCGAGCGGGGCATGCCCATCGACGATCCCAACGCCAAGCCCGGCCCGGACCTGCTGTGGGATGTGTTTCTCGGCGACGCGCCGCAACGCCCCTTCGACGTGAGCCGCTTCTTCCGCTGGCGCATGTACGAGGACTATGCGGGCGGTCCCGCCACCGACCTCTATCCCCATGTGCTCACCCAGGTGATTGACATACTCGGCGTCACCCAGCCCTCCCATGTGGTCGCCACCGGTGGCATCTACCGCTACCCCGAGCGCGAGGTGCCCGACACCTTCAACATGATCATCGAATACCCCGAGAAAATCTCCGTGGCCGTCCTTGGCTCCCAGGGCAGCAGTTACCAGGGCACCGGCGGGCGCGATGACATCCGCATCCCCGTCATCCGCGGCTGGGACGGCGCGCTCACCATCCAGGACAACGACATCCTCTTCATCCCCGACGACAGCGTCCGCGGCGGGGGCGTCAAGGAACAGCGCTTCCCCATCGAACACGGCTACAATGTGCTCTACCTCATGCGCAACCTCGTCGAATGCGCCCGCACCGGCGCGCGCACCCTCGACAGCGGCCCCGAACTCGCCTTCCACACCCAGACCGCCCTGCTCATGGGCATGGCCGCCTGGCGCAGCAAAAAAACCGCCTTTTTCGACCC
>JBHEKP010000139.1:0-8114 GCA_041859375.1 Candidatus Hydrogenedentales bacterium
CGGGCAAAAGAAACAGCACCGCCAGCGCAAAAAACATGACACCCGCACGCAAAACCATCCGATTGACACCCATGACCTCTCCTTTCCCGCAATGCGCCTGAACCGCCGTTGTAAACGCCACCGGCTCCGATGGTAGGCAACAAAACAAGAAATGTCAACCCTCCCACATAAAGTAACAGGGCATGCCAGCCTGTCCCCAAACGCCCCGGCACCAACCCCACGAAGGCAGGCAACACAGAACAACACCCAAGAACAAGAACATCCCTTCTATTCCTGCGCCGATAATGCAGGGAATAATGTCAGCCTCCGAGATGCTCAAAAAGCCGCTGCAGGAGCACCACGGTTTTGGCGTCCTCGATTTCTTGGTTGTCCAGCATTTGGCGGACTTCCCCAAGCCCGAGTTCCACCAGTTCGATGCGTTCGTCATGCTCCAGCCGCTGGGCGGTTTTGACAAGGTCAAACGCCAGATAGAGATGAATGCGCTCGGAACAGAAGCCCACCGAGGCGAAAACGGAGCCTGCCGGCACCACCCGGCCCGCGCGCATGCCCACCTCCTCCTCCAGTTCGGTGATTCCCCGGTGCAACGGATCCTCGGCCCCCTCCAGTTTTCCGGCGGGCGCCTCCAGGAGGTACTGGTTCAGGGCGATGCGGAACTGGCGGACCAAAATGACCGAATGCCCGGTGCAGGGGAGGATGCACACACCGCCGGGATGTTCCACCACCTCGCGAAGGGACTCGGTGCCGTCGTCCAGCACCACCGTGCCCACCCGCAGGCGAACCACCCTGCCGTTGTACAAAACCTCACTGTTCTTCCAGCGTTCCATGGGCAAATCCCCGTCGGTTAAAGGTCCAAACACGGGCATACTGTAGCACACGCATGGATTGCCCTGTTTCGCAAGCCTGGGTTGCCGTCCGGACCCTTACTCCTCCCGGGCATCCCCCCCGCCCTTTTCACTCCCCCTTCTCATCCCCCGGCCGGGCTTTCTGTCCTTCGGCCCGCCCTCGTCGGGCAGCACCGGCGCGGGCAAACCCTCAAGAATCTTGGCAAACTCCGCCTTGACCGCCGCCACTTCTGGGTCCTGGGACGCGGTCACCTCCTTGTAACCCGTGCCGTCCACGCTGCCGCCGCAGTCATACAACCGGCCAAACTGGCCGGGCGAATTGTCCTCCAGCAGCCACCGCTTGCTGCGCAGGATGCGCCGGTCGCCAATGAAGGAAAAAATCCAGTCCCGGGTTTTCTCCGTCTCCCCCCCAAGAAAAGACGCCAGGGAATGCCCGTCAATCACCTTGTCTTTGGGGAGAGCCGCCCCGGCAAAGGCGGCAAGCGTGGGGAATATGTCGGACATGTCGGTGAGTTCGCGGGTGGCGCCGCGCTGTTTCACCATGCCGGGCGCGTTGATGATCATCGGCACCCGCGCGCCCAGTTCGGTGGCGTCCCCCTTGCCGTTTCCGGCGGGCCCGTTGTCGCCGGTGAAGATTACAACCGTGTTTTCGCGCAGGCCAAGCTCCTCCAGCGCCGCCGTCAGCAGGCCCACCTCCTTGTCCATGTACTCCACATTGTCCTTCAACAAACCGGTCTTGGTGTCGTGGGACAAATCCGGAAGATCTTTGGTGTCCGGCGTGCGGTAGAGCGGACCGTGGACAAGGCACATCGGATAATAGGCCAGGAAGGGCCGCTCACGGTTGCGCCGCATGAAGTCAATCAGGAAGTTTCTGTGAATGTCAGGCCCGAACTGATCCGGCGTGGTTTCCACATACTGCCCGTTTTTCATGATGCAGGGATGCCAGTAGCGCGCGGTCTTCCCCTTGTCGTTCTCGAATCCGCCCGTGTGTTTCACACCGGCGGGCAGGTCGTGGGCGTAGGCCCAGATGCAATACTCGTCAAAACCGCAGTCGTGTATGAGGGTGGGCACCTCGCCGGAAAGCTGCCATTTGCCCGCCAGGGCGGTGGCATAGCCCCGCTCCTTGAGCACCTCCGCAAAGGTGGTGTGGTTTTTGCCGATGTCCTCCACCGGGGATTTCGGATCCGGGCCGCCGCGCCGCCCGGCAAAATTGAGGACGCCGTTGTGGCAGCCGTACTGCCCGGTGAGCATCATCACCCGCGTCGGATGGCAGATGGTCGCGGTGTAGGCGGTCTCAAAACGCACCCCCGCCGCGCCGAGCGCGTCAATATTCGGGGTTTGGTGCGCGGGGTGGCCGTAGCAGCCGAGCTCACGCGCGCCCAGGTCATCCGCCAGTATGACAAGGAAGTTCGGGGGGCGTTTTGACGTGTCCGCCGCCGCGCGGGCGGCACCGCAGCAGGCGGCAAGCCCGCCCGCCGCAACAAGGAATTCCCGACGGTTCATCATGGTTTCAGCCTCCATGGTTGCCCTTCTGACCACGCCGGTTTAAACACTTCACGCGGGGAATAGTTCCGTCTTTGCCCGGCCGGTGGGCCTCCGGAAGCATAACAGAACGCCGCCGTCAAAAGACGGCGGCGCGGAAAATGAACCGATTGCGGGGCGCTCAGCCTTCCGAGGGGTCCGGTTTGGGGCCGGGCTCCACCAGGGCGGAGGCCTCCTGGGCGATGGTGTTGAGGGACTGGACCATGGTCTGCACGACACCACCCGCAGCGCCGCCCATGCGGTATTCGGTGCGGCGGCACGGCGGCTGGCGCACAATGGATTCACGGCCCCGCAGGCGGCTGTAAAGCAGGCGGGCGTATTCCACCGCGCCGGTGGCCACCAGGCCCGCCGCGGCGGCGATGTCCCGCCCCTTGGGCGGGCCCAGCACCTCGCGGTACAGGCGCATGGCGGCGCGGGCCTTGCGGCGCGCGGCGTCGTTGGGGGCGTACACCCAGGCCGCCCACAGCGCGGGCCGCATAATCGCGGCCATTCGGGTCATCATGAGCAGGCGCTGCTTCATGAACCGGTCCGGCGCGGGCCGTTCCGACGGCTCGTAGCGCAGCGTTTCCGGGTTCCAGGCCAGCCCCGCCTCCTGCCGCATCCGGTAGTCCCCACGCGCGCGCTTCACGCCCCGGATGGCGGTCAGCGCCATGTTGAGCACGCCGGGGCCCCCCTTTTCATACTTGCGCTTGAAG
The DNA here is from genome assembly GCA_041859375.1 of Candidatus Hydrogenedentales bacterium. Lineage (GTDB taxonomy): Bacteria > Hydrogenedentota > Hydrogenedentia > Hydrogenedentales > CAITNO01 > JBHEKP01. The sequence continues at coordinate 3,080 of JBHEKP010000139.1, forward strand.
GCCTCCAGCAGGATGCGCGCGTGGTCCTTCGGGTCCGGAAAATTCGGGTGGTCAAACACCAGCTCCCCCTGGCCGTGCTGGTGGCGGTAGGGCACGTTGCGAAGCCGGTTTTCCGACTTCACCTTCTGGTAGAGCGCGGTCCCGGGCAGGGCCGTGTAGTTCATGAACTGGGTGAGGCTGGAATCGAGGCCTATCACCCAGTCAATGTCCTCCTGGATGGACTTCTCGTCATGGTGGTGCTGGAAGAGGATCATGGACGCCTGCACGATGATGCCCTTGTCCTGCAACTCGCCGATCAGCGCGGCCAAATCAATGCCCGCCGTCTTGGCGTGGGTGTTCGACTTTGACTCCACGCCAATCCACACCATGCGCACGCCCAGGCGCACCAGAAAATCCACGCCCAGTTGCTTGATGGTCTCCGCCGAGGAGAAGAGGTCGAACACATAGGGCTTTCCGTTGGCCTCCATTTCGGCGAGCAGTTCCCGCGCGCGCCGGGGGCGCTTCAAAAAATTCTCGTCCATGACGCTGAAGCCGGTCGCCTTCTTTTCCCGTTCCGCGCGGCGGCAGGCCTCAAGCACCTCGCTCCCTGTGTTCAGGAGGGGCACGTAGCACTTCTCGAATTTGTGCGAGGTGATGCAGAAGTCACAGCCGTTCTCGCAACCCAGGCCGGGCATGAGAATCGCACCGCGCGGCGTGGTCGCGTAACCGTACAGCGTCTCAAAGGCGGGGCCGATGAGCGCGGGGTGCTTCAGCGGGGCGTTCTCGTCCTCGCCAAAGTAACGGCGCAGCCAGCGCACCCCCTCGCCGTGGCACACCTCGTCATGGGGCACCAGCCGGTCAAGGTCGGGGAGAATGCTTCCGTAGCCGCCCAGAATGATCTTCATGCCGGGATGCTCGGCCCGGATGTGCTCGGCCATGCGTTTCGCCTTGAGCACGTTGGGGACGATGAAGGAGATGCCGACGTGGGTGTAGCCCTTTTTCAATTCGGCGGTGAAATCCGCCCATTCGGGAAAATCAAGAATCATCGTCGGCACGGAGAGGTTTTCAGCCATGAGGTACAGGCCGAAGCTCCAGTAGGATTGGCGCGGCGAGTGGATGCCCTGGCCGCGGGTGATCTGGTTGTTGAGCAGCTCCATCTGGCAGCCCAAATCCTCACCCCACTCATCCTTCACGCCGTAGGGGCCGAAGACGGAGGTAAGCAGCAGTTTTTGTTGTGGCATGATTGTACTCCTTCGGGCTTCAGGATTTTTTCGGGGGCTCGGGCGGGGTGAAATAGGCGCGGCGGGCGGCGTTGTCCCCCACGAAGCCGTTGAACAGCACTTCCAGTATCACGGGCAGCTCATCGCTGAGCGGGTACTCCATGCCGGACTGGAACCACTTGCGGGCCACCCCGTCAACAAAGCCGAGCACCCCGTAGGCGACCGTGTGGAAATTCACGGTTTTCAGCACGCCCGCCGCGTCCAGCGCGGCGACATGCTCCTTGATCATGGGGAAATCCGCGATGAGATACTCATAAAAAATGGTCTGGCGGCCCGAGGGGCCGTTGATGCCCTCATTCTGAATCAGGCGGTAAAGCGTGTGGTTTTCCTCAATGAAGGCAACCCACTGCCTGACGAACGCCTCAATCTGGCCGAGCACGTCCTTCTCCCCGTTGAAGGCCGCGGCAAAACGCCCGCCCACACGGCGGCTCGTGTCCTTGAGCAGCTGGTCCAGCAAATCCTCCTTGCTGGAGAAATACCGGTACACCGTGCCCTTGGCCACCATGGAGCGCGCCGCGATTTCATCAATGGTCGCCTCATAGTAGCCCCGCTCGATGAACACCTCCAGCGCCGCGTCAAAGATTTTCCGGCGTTTCGCGTCAGGATCCCGGCGGCGCACAGGGGGCTCCGCCTCCACATTCCGCGCGCGGGAAACCAGCCGGTGCAGCCGTGCCGGGGACAGGGTCACCTCCTGAAGACCCAGTTGGGCGCACTCGTCCAATGTCGCCTCGAACAGTTCCAGCGCCGCAGCATCCAGTCCGCGCTCCTCCAGGTAAACCAGCACCTCCTCCAAATGCCCCGACAGCCACCGTGCGGCTCCGGCCCGGGCGGCGGCCATGTCACCGGGGGCCTGTTCCGTGTGGGAGGCGGCCACCCCGCGCAGGAACTTCCGGAAATCATCCTGGCGCAACCGCCCGTTGGCGGAGAAATACCGGCCCAGTTCGGCGTAGAAATCGAGGCGGCGTCCGCCTGATTTGATGTGACGCATGTCGGGAGCGGTCATACGGGCCTCCTTATTATAATGACTGGTCAGTCATTATTGTAGAACGGACATGCGGAGAATTCAAGCCTTGACGCCAACGGAGCCGTCCGCATGCGGGGGGCCGGACAGATTGAACAGGCGTTGGAGCCTTCCCCGCCACCCATTTCCCTCTTATTCCCACACCATTCCCCGCCGCGCATCCATCCGGTTGCATTGTCCCGCGCCGACGGGTAAAGTGTGCCGCCATGAACGCCGCACCCCGCAAGCAGGATGAAACCCGCCGAAACAACCGCCAAGCCGCGCTGGCCATGGCGGGCGCGGCGTTTGGATTTGCGTGCATGTCGGCGCTGGCCCACGGGTTGCGCCACGATCTGCCGTGGCCGGTGGTGGCGTTTGTGCGCTGTCTGGTGATGGCGCTGGTGATGGTGGCGGTGCTTTGGCGCAGCGGCGCGCCGCTGGTGGTGGCCGGCAACAGTACGCTGTGGCTGCGGAGCGTCTTCGGCACCCTGGGCCTGTTGTCCACCTTTTACAGCATCAGCCGCCTGCCTGTGACGGACACGGTGGTGATTTTCGCCATGAGCCCCCTTTGGATTGCGGTCATCATGGCCGTGCTGGAACGGGCGAAACCGCCCGCCGCCTCCCTGGCGCACATCACGATGGCGCTGGGCGGGGTTTGGCTGATGGAACGGCCCTCCTTCTCGGCGGAGTCACTGCCGTTGCTGCTGGCGGTGGCCGGTTCGGTGGCGGTGGCGGTGGCCATGGTGAGCCTGAGCCGAACCCGCGATTATCCCCGCGAGACGGTGGTGATGCATTTTTCGGGCTTTTCCACGGTGGTGACGCTGGCCCTCTCCCTGCCCCACGCCCCGCTTCTTGCGGGCGTCTTCGGGGGAAACACCCACTGGTTCCTGCTGGGGGCCATCGGCGTCACCGGCACGCTCGGCCAGCTGCTCATGACCGCGGCGTACCAAAAGGGAAGGCCGACCCTGGTGTCGGTGGTCGGCCTTTCACAGATTGTTTTTGGCGCGGTGTTTGACGTGGCTATCTTCGGCCACCGGGTGGACGGCTGGAAGGTGGCCGGAATCGCGCTGATTGTGGCGGGCATCACCCTGCACCTTGCCAATCACCGGGGAGCGCGGGCTTAAAATTCCCAGTTCCCCCCAAGAACGAAGGTGGTGATGGCCGCGCCGTATTCCTCGCTGCCGCGGATGCCCTTGTTGACCACGTTGTGGCCGAAGCCATGGGTGACGCCCGCATCCAGGGTAAATTTGTCGGAAAACCGGCAAGACACGCCGCCGGCCACATTCCATCCCTCCACGTCCAGGGTGAGCGTGTTGACGGACTTGTCCGGAATGGCCTGGGTCATAAAACCGCCGCCCGCCCGGACGGTCCACCTGTCGTCAATCCTGTGGCTCACACCAATGTGGGTACCGATGTTGTCTTTCCAGCCGTTGTCGCAGCCCTTCTTCATGCCCAGCCGGTCCAGTTTCAGGGTGAGATCGTTCGGGGTCTTCGAATAATTGAAGAAGTTGATGTCCGCGGCAATCAGCGTTTTTTCCCCGACCTTCCAGGCCACCGCATAGTCCAGCTTTGAGGGGAAGGTGACATAGGCGTCGAAATCGTCGCGCAGGCTGAAATGGCCGATGGAAAGGTTGGTTTTCCCGTCAACATGCGCCTTTGTGGGGCTCATCCAGTTGACGCCCATGGTCAGACCGTCCGTCACCTCGTAGACGAGTCCGGCCCCGCCGTTGAGCCCGAAGCCCATGCCGTTGTTTTCCGTGTAAACGGGCGTCGGCACCCTGTTGATGTCAAAGGGGGCCTCATATTTCAACTGGGCGAAGCCCAGACCGACACCCACGCCCAGGGACAATTTGTCCGTGAGCCGGAAGGCCACGGAAGGCATGGTGCAGGTCAGGGATATGAGGGTGGCCGTGTCATAGCCCAGTTGCTGGGGGTTGTTGCGGAAACTGGTGCCCAGTCCGTAGGGGGTGAAAAGGGAGACCCCCGCCGCCATCCACTCGTTCACCGGCTGGGCATAATTCACATAGGGCATGGGGTGCGCGATTGACCGGGAATTCACCTCATGGCCCCGCGTGTCCTTGTAGGTGAATTTGGGGCGTATCACCTCAATGGAACCGTTGATCCACATCTCCTCCAGCATCATTTTGGATGCCAGGTTGTCCTGGAGACGAAGCCCGTCCGGGTCACCGCCAAAACCGATGTCACGGGCTCCCACCGCCCCGGTCCGATCCAACGCGCCCGCCCAAGCCATCCCCCAAGGAAGAACCATCATTGCACTAAAAACCATAATAACGCTTGTTTTGAAAAAAGAGTAGGGATTTCCCTGCGGCATAAGTCCACCTTTTTTTGGATATGAGACGGGTGTCTCCACCTTGACCAGATGCACGCCCCAAGATGCGTACGGCGGGAAATATACAGAAAACAATCCCTTTTTTCAAACAAACCAATAAATATTCCTGTTTTATTGGTTGTTTGTCGGGATTCTCACATTTTCAGGCCGGCCTTACCGTCAGCCACAAATGGGCAACGAAGGGTCTGCGGCGGCATCCATACCGACACCGCAAAGGCCGAGGGAGAAACGGGAATGGGCGGCGGCGGCAATCATGGCACCGTTGTCCACACAGTATTTGAAGGCGGGCAGGAAAACCTCCACAGGCAACTCCAGCGCCCGTTCCCGGAGCAGTGCATTGGCGGCGACACCCCCGGCAATCACCAAGCGTTCCGCGCCGGTTTGCCCAATGGCAAGACGGGTTTTGAGGATGAGCGTGTCCACCGC
>JBHEKP010000225.1:0-34385 GCA_041859375.1 Candidatus Hydrogenedentales bacterium
CCCCAAAGGTGTTTTGCCGGTGCGGGGAGTTGGTCAGTGTGCGCACCTGGTGCCCGGCGCGCAGCAACCGTTCGGTGATGTACTTGCCCGTGTACCCAAAGGCTCCGGTAACCGCATGCGTCGCCATATCCAGGCCCTTTCCCCGGTTCAATCCTTCTGTCTGGTTTGACACCGCCCAACCCCACCAAGTTTCACCGGAAAAAGCATTGGATTTTTCCGCAATCCATGCTATTCTGGCTGCGGTGAGTGCGTGTTCGGGGCCGGATGGCAAAAGGGTGGTTGTGTTCGCAAACACAGAGGGTTTGACGCATGATAAAAAATTGCCGTTTCCTGCCCCCCATGATGATGCTTCTTTTCCTGTCCTATCCGGCCCTTTGGGCGGCACCTGCGGCCCGGCCGCTCCACTCAGGCTCCCCGGTGTACAACGAACGGCACGCCGCCATGGATTTGCGCACAATCCTCGCGGCGCAGACGGCGTTCCATGCGGCAAACAACCGTTATGCGGAAAACTTCGACGAACTGACCGCCCCCGCCGCGAATCCCCCGTATTTGGACGGGGAATGGAAAACTCCCCGCCGGGGCTATGTGTTCAACATCACCCCAAAAGAGAATGCCCCCGACGTCTTCGACGCGGTGGCGGAGCCTTGGAAACCGGGGGCTACGGGCAACCGCCGCTTCTTCATTGATCAGAGCGGCGTAATCCGGTCGGAGGAGGGAAAAACGGCGGGCGCGGAAAGTCCTCCCCTCGCGGAAACTGATTACAAGGAGCCCTCCGGTACCTACTCGCCCCCCGAAGGTTCCCCGGGATTCCTGCGGGGTGCCTTGTGGCGCTTGGCGGGTTATCAACCGCCGGGAGTCTGGGCTGTTGTCTGTCTCAGGACCATCGTGGGTGCCGAAACCGCCTACCATGCCATGTCCGGCCGCTATGCCCAATGTTTTGAGGAAATGACCGAGGCAACCCCCGCATTTCTTGACCGTGACAACAAAAGGTACACCTGGCCCGTGGTGGAGGGCTGCCGTTTTACCTTCATGCCCGTGGCCGATCCGAAGGTGATGTTCATCGTCATTGCGGAGCCGGAGGACCCGAAGACAGCGGGAACCCGCTGGCTTCTCACCGACGCAAGCGGCGTCATCCGGTGGAGCGACACGGCGGACATCGGCCCGGACTCGCCGCCAATCGGGGAGAGCAGGCCCTAAGCCTTTCGTGACTGCCCATCCGGGGTCATGCTATCATTGCGCCATGACTTGCGGGACAGGGAACAGCGGTTGATGGCGCGCGGCGACCACATAAAAACGCCCCGGGCGGGCGGGTTGTACACCCATCACGGCATAGACATGGGCGATGGGACGGTTGTCCACTTTTCAGGGGAGCCCGCAAACCTGCAGGATGCCGTTGTGTGCCGGGTGGAAATGGGTGAATTCCTCCAGGGCGGGGATCTGGTGGTGGTTGCGGATGACAGTCCCTTTGACGGGGACACGGTGGCGGGGCGCGCGGAATCAATGCTGGGCAAGACCCGCTACAACGTGCTTTTCAACAACTGTGAGCATTTCACCACCTACTGCCGCACGGGAAAGCCGAAAAGCCTCCAGGTGGCGCGGCTGGCAAGAGCCGCGGCGGGTGTTCTGCTGGTGGCGGCGGGCACGGGAATAACAGTCATTAAAAACCGAAAAAAGAAACAACGGTCCGGATGACACACCCCGAAAAAAGGAGTGACAGGAATGATTGAACGGTTAAGCCGGCACGAGCAGGCATGCCTGATGGAACTGCTCATCCACCTTGCCAAGTCCGACGGCAAGGACATGGATGCGAAAAAGGCGGTGCTGATGCAGTATGCGGAACTCATCGAGGCGGACGCGAACCAGTTAAAGGGAACCCTGACCCCGAAGGAGCTGGTGCCCCAGTTCCAAAGCGCCGCGAGCCGCGTCATCGTGCTCCAGGAACTCATGCGCCTGGCCAGGATTGACGGGCATCTGACCATTCCCGAGGAGTCCGTGATTCTGGACATCGCATCAATGATGGGCCTGCCCCTGAGCCTGGTGCAAAAAGTGGAGGAATGGGTGGTGGACGGCATCAAATGGACGCTCCGGGGCGAAAGCCTGCTGCAGGAGGCGGAGCACACAGCCCTCAGGAACACCGCCCCTTGACGCGGTCCGAAATCAAGACCGGCATCCTTGGACGTGTCCGAAACCTGGCAATCAATCTTCTGATGGCCGCCGCCGCGGTTTTTGTCGCGTATTCGGGGGTGGTGATGCTGGAAACCGCCGCCGACGCCGTGTGTCCGCGCCCGCCCTTTCCCGGCAAAACAGGCCTGCTTTTCCCGCCCCACAGCCGGAGCAGTTACGAAATGAAGGACTACGCCTGCGAGGAGGTGATCAACTCGCTCGGTTTCCGGGACCGGGAAGTCTCCCTAAAAAAGGACACCGGCGTTTTCAGGGTGGCCGTGATCGGGGATTCCTTCACCTACGGCTGGGGGGTGAACATTGAGGACTGCTGGGTGAAAGTGGCCGAACGGCTGCTCCGGGAGCAGGGGCTCGCCGTGGAAATCCTCAACCTGGGCAAGCCCGCCGCAGGACCGCCGCAGTATGCCCAGATTGCCGAAACCGTCCTGTCAAAACTTCAGCCGGACATGATTGTCATTGCCCTGCTCGCGGGGGATGACCTTCAGCAGACGGGCTCCGACCCGACTCCTTCGGAATGGTTCGCCGGACGTTTTCCCACCCTGACCCTGATGAGGCGGTATTGGCGTCAGATGCTGCTGGGCGCGCCCTGGCCCGATCCTTCCCCCGTCATTATGACCGCTGAACAGGCGCGCAAATGGTACAGGGAGGTGGCCGTTGACATCCTTAAAACCATGGATCCGGAAATGCGCGCCCGTTATGACGGACTGGAGGACACGGTAAAGCGCCTGTTTCTGGACGGCCTCCTCAATCCCTGGATGATCCAGCATGCCACGGGGGGGCCGGACTATTTCCTTTGCACGGCCGATCCCAAATCCCCGGAACTTCTTGAGAAAACGGCCCTGCTGTCCGGGGAGCTAAAACAGGCCGCAAAAACGGCCAAACGCCGCGGAGTGCCCATGGTGGCGCTCTCCATCCCCGAGGGCTTCTATGTGAACGACACCGCCCATAAAAACGTGCAACGCATCGGCTTTGAGATGGCGCCGGAAATGCTCATGTCCAAAACCGCCGACGAGGCGGTGCACAAGGCGGCGAAGGAGGCCGGGCTGCCTTCCCACGATGTCTCGCAGGGGTTCAGGGACCGCCGCGCCGATCCGGGGCTGTATTTTGAATTCGACCGGCATTTCACCGCCGCGGGCAACAAACTTTACGGCGAACTTGTGGCGCCGGTGCTGGCGGACGAAATAAATCGGGCGAAAAGTCAAAAGCAATGAACAGTGCGGCGGCGGCAGGCTTCCCAATTGTGCTGACGGCCATCAACGCCCGCCATTCCCACACCGCCCTGGGCATACGGTGCCTCAAGGCCAACCTTGGGGCCCGCCGCGGGGATGCCGCCCTGCTCGAATTCACCCTGCAGCACAGTCCCCCGGAAATGGCGGAACAGATCCTCTCCCTGAATCCCTCCCTTGTGGGGCTCGGTGTGTACATTTGGAATGTGCGGCCCGCGGCGGACCTCTTTCATATCCTCAAGGGGGTGCGGCCGGACATCACCCTTGTCGCGGGCGGCCCGGAAGTTTCCCATGAGCCTGAATCCTGGCCCGGATTCGACGCCGCCGACATTATCATCCAGGGGGAGGCGGAACAGGCTTTCGCGGAATGCGCGGACGCCGTTCTTGGGGGCCGGAAGACCGGCGGAAAAATTGTCCAAGCGCAGGCGCCCCCCCTGGAATCGCTGGCCTCCCCCTACGCCCTTTACACGGAGGAGGACATCGCCCACAGGCTTGTCTATGTGGAAGCCAGCCGGGGCTGTCCCTTCCATTGCGCCTTCTGTCTTTCCTCGCTGGACAAACAGGTCCGTGAATTCCCGTCCTCCTTCTTTTTTGCGGAAATGGAGCACCTGCTGTCCCGGGGCGTGCGGCAGTTCAAGTTTTTGGACCGCACCTTTAACCTGCGCGGGGCGCGGGTCCATGAAATCCTCTCGTTTTTCCTTGAGCGCTGGCGGCCTGAAATGCGGCTGCATTTCGAAATCGTCCCGGAACTGGTCAATGACGACCTGCTCGCCGCATTCGCCCGGTTTCCGGAGGGCGGTCTGCACCTGGAGGCGGGCGTGCAAAGCCTCAGTCCGGAGACGCTGCGCCGCATCGGACGGACGGGTGGGCCGGGGCAAACTCTTCGCGCCCTTGCCCGCCTTCGAACGGAAACAGGGGCGTTGATTCACGCGGATTTGATTGCAGGACTTCCCGGCGAGGACCTGGACAGTTTCGCCGCGGGTTTTGACCGGCTGATGGCGCTGCAACCACACGAGCTGCAGCTGGGCATATTGAAACGGCTTCGCGGCGCGCCCGTCGCCGGGCCGGAATTTTCCGGAATCCTGACCTTCAACCCCGCGCCCCCCTATGAAATCCTCCGCTCGGACGCCATGGATTTTGAAACGCTTCAACGGGTGAAAAGAACCGCCCGGTTTGTTGACCTTTACCACAACAGCGGCCAGTTTCCGGAGTCCCTGCCCCTCATGTGGCGGAACGGTGAATCCCCCTTCAAACGTCTGGGCGCCCTGGGCGAAAAGGTATGGCGTGCCACGGGCAAAACCCATGAACTATCCCTGGCCACACTGGCGTGCCATCTACACGCCCACCTGCTCGGTTGTGGTGTGCCGGAGATGGAGGCGAACGAGGCGATCATCCGTGATTTTCACCGCAAACCGGGCCGGAAGAACATCCTCCCCTTCATGAATCCCGGCGCGCCGCCCATGCATTAAGCCGGGACGCCGTGGTAAACTGTCCAAAATGCCAACAAGGGGATGCCGGTTTGGACAATGACCCTTTGAACAATGTGGTTCCATACTCAACGGTGCTCCGGGAGACCCCCGAGGAGGACCGCCCCCGCGAGCGGCTCGCCCAGGTGGGGCCGGAGGCGTTGAAAAATTCGGAACTGATTGCGGTTCTTTTCCGAAACGGCACCCGTAACATGGGCGCGGTGGCGCTGGCCGAGCGTTTACTCGGCCGATTCGACAACAGTCTGGTGAGACTGGCGCGGGCCTCCATAGGGGAAATATGCCAAGTGAAGGGCGTGGGCCCGGTGAAGGCGGTTGAAATCAAGGCCGCCCTTGAACTGGGGAAGCGGCTGGGCAAAACAGAGCAGGCGGAACGGCCCCGCATACGCAACGCGTCCGATGTGTTCGACCTGCTGCGGCGGGACTTTCTCGAATATGAGACGGAGCACTTCAAGGCGCTCCTGATGAACATTAAAAATGATGTGCTAAAGGTGGTGGAGGTGTCCCACGGCGGCCTGGACGGCACCGAGGCCGCACCGCGCGATGTGTTCCGCCATGCGGTGCGCGAGGGTGCCGCGGCGATAATTGTGGCCCACAACCACCCCAGCGGCGATCCGGAGCCGAGCCGCGCCGACATCGCCCTCACCCGGCGGCTGGTGGAGGCGTCGCACATCATGGGCGTTTCGCTGCTAGATCATGTGGTTTTTGGCAGGGACCGTTATGTGAGCCTGAAGGAAAGGGAATTGATGTGACGCCACCATTCAGCGGATGGAGGGAGGGGCTGGTCTTTTACGGCCCCGTGGTTGCGGCGGGGCTGGCGCTGCTGCTCTGCCTGCCCTGGTCCCCCCTGGGATGGGCGGGCGCGCCGGTGCTGCTCGCGGGACTGGCGGTGATGATGTTCTTCCGCGACTTTCCGCGCGCCGTCACCGCGGCGGAAAACGAGGTGGTTTCCCCCGCCGACGGCACCGTGGTGGCAGTGGAGGATCTGGACGAGATTCCCCACTATGACGGACCCTGCAGGCGGGTAAGCATATTCATGTCCGTGTTCAACGCCCATGTGAACCGCGCGCCCTTCGACTGCGCGGTGCGGGATGTGCGCTACCTGCCCGGAAAATACAGGGACGCGCGAGATCCCGACTCCAGCAAAATAAACGAATCCAACGCGGTCTGGCTGGACACACCGCGCGGGCCGGTCACGGTGCGCCAGATATCCGGCGCGGTGGCACGGCGCATTGTCTGCCCGGTCAAGCCGGGCACGCCCCTGAAAAAGGGGGAAAAATTCGGCATGATCCGCTTCGGATCGCGGGTGGAACTGTATCTGCCCCCGGGCACCGAGGTTTTGCCGGCCCCCGGACGCAAAGTCCGCGCGGGCCTAACCATCATGGCGCGGTTCAAACAATGAAACTCTACCAGTTCCGCAGAAGAACCCCCAGGCAGCCCCACCGGTTCAGGCCGGTGAACGTCGCCGCCAGTGTGATGACCACCATGAACCTGTACATGGGCGTGGCCAGCATCTTCGCCAGCATCGGACTGGAATTCCGCTGGGCCGCCACGTGCATCCTCATGGCCATCATCTTCGACATGCTGGACGGGTCCGTGGCGCGGCTCACCAAAAGCGTGTCCGAATTCGGCAAACAGCTCGACAGCCTGTGCGATCTGGTGTCCTTCGGCGTCGCGCCCGCGGTGCTGGTGTTCATGGCCTACCTCCCCGAGGGCACGCACCTGCCGCTGCCGCCGACCGCCGAGTCCATTGCGGGCAAGACCGGCTCGTACATCGGCATCATTTATGTCATCTGCACCGCGCTGCGCCTCGCCCGGTTCAACACCTTCCAGTCGGACCGCCGCGACTCCTTCATCGGCCTGCCCTCCCCGGCGGCGGGCGGGACGCTCGCCGCGTTTGTGCTCTTTTTGCAGTATTCCGAGGCGCGCCTGGACAGCCACGCCATGGGGCCCATGGCCAATTTCATGCTCGGCCCCACCTCCGTGCTCCTCGCGCTGCTGATGGTCAGCACGGTGCGCTACCCCAAAAACCGCTTCAAGGCGCTGATTCTGAAACCCCAGCACGCCTATGTCACCCTGGCCGTGGCCGCCTTCTGCATCGCGGTGGTGCATTACGCCATCACGCGCTCCGTGTCGCTGGTCCTGTTCCCCCTGGCCATGGGCTACGTGCTATTCGGCATGGCCGACACGGCATGGGCATGGGCGAGGGGAAAGGCGGAACCCGGGGAGGGCATGGCGCATGAGACGGTGGACAACCCCCTGGATGATGACGGCGGGGAGGGGTGTCAGCCCGGGGAGGGCGGGGAATCGGTGAACACCGCCGACCGCCTGTAAAAGGCCAGCCCCTCCAGCACCAGCACCTTCAGCACCGCGGCGACGGGCACCGCCATGAGCAGCCCCAGAAAGCCGAAAAGGCTGCTGAACACAAGGATGGACATGATCACCCACACCGGGCCCAGGCCCACCTGCGAGCCCACAATGCGCGGCGTGAGGATGTAACTTTCCAGCAGTTGCACCACCACAAAGGTCAGGCCCACCCCGGCAATGTGCCCGTCAATTCCGTAATACACCAGGGTGAGCAGCACCGCCGGAACCATGGTGATGGCGGGCCCCACATAGGGGATGATGGTGGCCGCGCCGCCCATGAGCGCGATGGGCAGGGCAAAGGGCACGCCGGACAGGGAAAAGCCCGTCCCGTACATCACCATCATCGCAAGGCACACGAGCATCTGGCCCCGCAGAAATGACCGCAACTGCACGTCAATCTTGCCGAGAATGCCGGTGAGGTGCCCCCGGTAACGGGGCGGCACCAGTTCCAGGACGCCGCCGCCGATTTTGTCGTAGTCCTTCAGCAGGTAAACAGTGACGACAATCACCAGGGAAAGGCTGACCAGCGCACCCAGCACGCCAAGGATGAAGCGTGCGGCGGCAACCGCCAATTGAGCCGCCGATCCGCCCATTTGCCTGCTCATGTTGGCGATCTGGTCCCCATAACTGCGCACGAACTGAACGGCGTTGCCCCGGACCAGTTCGCCTATCTTTTCCGCTATCACGGCGCGTTCGTTGAATTCGGGCGTGTCCGCGGGCGCCCATCCCAGATGGACCACCAACTCCCGCAAGGGAAGCCTGTCAAGCCACTGGTCAAAATACCCCTCCGTAACCCCCGTCCGCGCGGACTGCACCAGCCGGTCCGCCTCCCCAATCACTCCGGAAACCACCACGAGGGGGAGAAGCGCCCCCGCAACCGCAATGATTGCCAGCAACAGCAGGATGGCGGTCATCCGGGGAATACGGCGGCGCTCCAAGAACAGCACCACAGGCTGGAGCGCATAGGCGAGGATAAGCGCAAAGAGCACGGGGGTAAGCACGGGAACAATCAGGTATCCGGCGAGAACCAGCAACAACAGCGCCGCAACCGCGGCAAAAAACCTAAACCAGGGGTTCTTCATCACCGGCTCGAAGTACATCCCGGACTCCTTCTCGTTGCGCCCTTGCAATCATGCTAACAGGCGGGTGGCGGCGGTGCAAGATCCGCTTGATCGAAACATGGGGCTGTGCAATCATGTGCACAAGATTTCAAGAAAAGGATGCAACATGAAAACTCCCGCCCAATTTTGCCGTTTTTTCCTGCCTGCCCTTGTCATGGCGCTCTGTGCGCCGTTGTCAAACGCCGCCGAATCCAACGGCCCATGGTATGCGGATTCGCTGGTGGGGATGGAGGTGGGGCCAACGGGGGCGCAGTTTGGCGCGGACCAGTCCGACACCCCCTATGCGTCAAAATTTTCCGGCAAAGACATTGTTGACGCCCAAATCGCAACGGGTTCACAGTACCTGGTGATATGGGGAAAAGACAGCGAATATGCCTATTACAACTCCAAAGTGGCGCCCAAATGCCCCGGCATGGGGGAGAGGGATGTGGTTCAGGAATCGCTGGACGCCGCTAAACCCCACAAGCTGCCGGTGATTGTCTACTGCGTGGTTCAGGGCAACGGTTATCCCCTGCGGGACCATCCCGAGTACAAAATGGCCGGCTCGGACGGAAAACCCATTGACCGCATCTGCCTCAATTCGGGATACCTGGATCACGCAGTCCAAGTGCTGGACGAGTTGATGGGCTACGATATTGACGGCTTCCACATAGACATGCTGGACCAGGGCTTCGGCCCGCCCTACGGCTGTTGGTGTGACAATTGTAAGCGCCTTTTCGAGGCCGAACACGGCCAGCCCATGCCGCAGGGTGTCACCTGGGACGGGGGCTGGGACAAGATGATGAACTTCCGTTTCAACACCAGCCTCCGCTTTGAAAAGGCGCTCTATGAGCATGTGAAAAAGCGCAATCCAAAACTTGCCGTGGACTTCAACTACCACGGAAACCCGCCCTTTTCCTGGGAAGTGGGGCAGCTCCCGGTGATGCACGCCCATGTGGGCGACTTTGTCACCGGGGAGAGCGGCGTGTGGGGCTTTGGCGCCTTGAACTCCAGCCTTGAGGCGCTGTTCCTCCGCGCCACCGACCCGGAGGGCATCTTTCAGGTGGTGATGCAGCGGGGCGTCCAAATGTATCACGACCAGACCACCCGTCCGCTGAACGACATGCGGTGGGAGATGTTCACCCTGCTGGCGCAGGGTTCGGTGGTGACCATCGTGGACAAAACCGCCCATGACGGCAGTCTTGATCCGGTTGCCTATGACCGGTTTGGCAAAATTTTCAAGGAAGTGCGCGCAAAAGCACCGCATTTCGGCAGGAATCACAAACCGGTCAAGTCGGTTGGCCTCTATTATTCCTCGCGCAGCAGGGACTGGTACGGCCGGGAAACGCCCCGCAAATATCAGGAGGCCTTTCTGGGCGCACACAAGGCGATGATACTGGAGCATATCCCGGTGTCCTTCCTTCTGGACGAAAATACCACGCCCGGACTGCTGCGCACGTTCCCCGTGGTCTATCTGCCGGGCGCGGCGATCCTCTCCGAAAAAGAGGCCGCCATGTTCCGGGAGTACGTGGAACAGGGCGGCAACCTGATCCTTACCGGATTTACCGGGCTTTTCGATGCCATGGGCGCGCCCCTTGCCAATTCCATCCTTGCCGAACTCATCGGCGCGGACCTGGTGGAACGCCTGGACAGCATTGACAATCATGTGGCTCTGGACGGCTCCGTCCCGGAGGCAATGAAACGGGACATCACCGCCGACTGGCCCTTCCTGGTGCGCGGGCCGGCGGCGGTTTTCAAGCCGACCGCCGCTCAACCCGCCGGCCTGCTCCACAAGCCCGTGCGCACCGTGCGCCAGATTCAGGGGCTGGAGGGCACCGAAATGCCCAACAGCGCCGGGGCGGTCGCCGGTCCGGCCATGCTCGTCAACAAATTAGGCCGGGGAACCGTGCTGGCTTTTGCCTGCTCGCCGGATGCGGCGCTGGCGGGCGAATACGGCATGACCGAGGACAGGTTGCTGCTGCGCAACGCCGTTGCCATGCTCCATCCGGCCCCGCCGGTGCGGGTGGACGCGCCCACCTTTGTCGAGTCGGTGGTGACGGAGGGCCCCGAGCCGGACACCATGCGGGTGCATCTCATCGGATACGTCTCGCCGCCCGCGTGCCTGCCCAAAAACAGGCCGCACATCTTTCCGCAAATGATTGAGGACAAGCCCATGTACCGCGCCGCGGTCACCCTGGACCGTTTGGTAAAATCAGCCGAAGTGTGCAACGATGACACTGAAATGCGCATTGACGGAAGCACGGTCCATCTGGTGGTGAACGACATTCATGAGGTGCTCGTGCTGAAAAAGTGACCGCGGCAGCGGCTCCGGAAACCCATGACGCCCTTTTTGCGGATGACAAAACTAATCCGGTTTTTCCTCCTGCCCGCCCTTTTGTGTGTTCTGGCCTGTCCGGAGCAGGGAGGGGCCGTGCCCGCTTTCCCGGAACCGGCCCAATGCCCTGAACTGGACGGGCTGCCCAACCCCTTTGTTCACTGCGACGGGCGGCCTGTCCCAAACCCGGAAGCATGGCCGGAACGCCGTGCCGAACTTCGGGAAATGCTGCTCCATTACGCCTATGGCCATCCCCCGGCCATGCCCGTCACGGTGCAAGCCTTGGATGTTCAGGAACGCATGCGGCGCGGGGGGGAGGAGCGTGAGGTGACCTTTTCCCTTGAGACTCAGGGGGGAGCCGCGCCTTTCCGCATGCAATGCGGCATTGTGTTTCCCGCCAACGGCGGGCCAAAGTTTCCCGTCATACTCGCCATCGATCCGGTCTGGCAGCCCCATGTTGAGGAAACAGCCCGGCAGGTGACCGGACGGGGATACGCCTTTGCGGGTTTTGTTTACCATGATGTGGACGATGACAATGCCGACCGGGGCAACGGCGTCTATCCCGCTTTTCCCGGAAACGACTGGGCCACACTGGCCGCATGGGCCTGGGCGGCCTCCCGCCTCACCGATTATCTGACAACCCGGGATGATGTGGACGCGGCACGCATTGCCGTCACCGGCCATTCCCGCTGCGGCAAGGCGGCCCTGCTGGCGGGTGCGCTGGATGAGCGCTTCACCCTCACCGCACCCCACGCCTCCGGTGCGGGCGGCGCGGGTTCCTTCCGCATCCAGCCCAAGGGCGTGGAAACCCTTGAGCTCATCACCGCGCCGGACCGCTTTCACTATTGGTTTCACCCGAACCTGCGGGGTTTTTCCGGCATGGAAAACCGTCTCCCCTTTGACCAGCATTTCCTGAAGGCGCTGGTGGCACCCCGCGCCCTGCTGTCCATGGAGGCTTTTGGGGACAAATGGGCCAACCCCTCCGGCTCCTGGCAGACGCACCTTGCGGCGCGGGAGGTGTTCCGTTTTCTGGACGCGGAGGGCCGGATTATGGCCTGGTACCGGCCGGGGGGGCATGACTTGACCCCGGAGGACTGGACCGCCCTCCTCGATGCGGCGGACCATGTCTTCAAAGGCCGCGCCCTTCCAAACGCGCTGCGGAAAAATCCCTTTCCTGCTGAAAAGGCTTCTTTTCCCTGGCGTGCGCCTGAACAGGCAAAAGGCGCGCCATGACCCCCCGGATAAAAACAGTCCTTGGCGGTGCGGCGCTGGCACTCGCGCTGGTGGTGACGGCGTGGCTGCCCCTGCTGTTGAGCGGCAACCCGGCGATGCTCTGGGGACGAAGGGACTTGTGGAACTATTTCGGGCCCGCCGCATTTTACTTTGACCACAGCCTGCACCAGGGAGCATGGCCTTGGTGGAATTCCCATGTTTTTTGCGGCACCCCCTTTTCGGCCAATCCGCAGGCATCCGTCTTTTATCCGCCAAACCTGCTCCGGGCCCTGCTGAATTTCGCCCCCACGCCGCACCGCTCCATGGTGTCCCTGTTGTTGATGCAATGGGTGCATCTGGCCTTTTTCGGCGCGGGCATGGCCCTGTTGTGCAGGAGCCACCGCCTGTCCAAAACCGCCACCATCATTGGAATCGCCGCTTTTGTCCTTTCCGGGGCCGTTGCCTTCCGTTCCGTCCAGCACTGGCATTTCATCGCCTGCGCCGCATGGCTCCCATGGGCGCTGTGGGGAATTCGGTGCACGGTGCGCGCCCGTTCCCGGCGGGGAAAAATCACGGGGCTCCTCCTGCTGGGCATGACCACCGGGATGATTTTTCTGATAGGTTTTCCCCAGCTGGCCATCTATTTTCTGGTCTGCTGTGCCGCCTTTGGCTTTTTTGACCGGGTTGTCCGCATCTCCAAACCCGCCAGATTCCCCAAAAATATCGGAAAACTTGTCATTCTGCTTGGATGCATGTGTGTTTTGGGGATACTTTTGGCCCTGCCCATGCTCCTGCCCGCCTCGGAACTCGCAGGACACAGCATGCGCGCCAAGGGGATTGGTGACAGTCAGTCCGTGGTTTCCTACCGGCCCATGCCTTATCTGCAACATCCCATGGCACTCCTGCGCGCACTCATCTGGTTCCCTGGAGCCAACAGCCTTCAATTATGCGGTGTGGTCGCCCTGTTTTTGGCGTTGGTGGCATTCTTCCGAAGGGGACGCACGGCATGGCCATATATCGGACTCTTTCTGGTAATGATTGATTGCGCCATGGGACCTCCCTGGCCCTGTGCCACTTTGGTCTCTTGGCTGGCCCCTTTCGACATCGCCGAAACCGAACGGGCAGTGCTTTTTGTCTCATTTTACATCGCCATGCTGGCGGCATTCGGCATGGACAGCCTGAAAAAAGTGTCGGTTATTAAAAAAAACGATCGGTTATTATTTGTTATTGTTGGCATTCTTGGCGTTAGTGTGATGGGAACCCTTTTGGAGTGGGAGGTGCTGGATCCCGAATATCCCATTGGAACGTGGATATGGGGTATGCAGTTGCTGGCAGTTGCCGTTATCATTATTGCCCTGCTGAAACCCACATGGAGATGGGGGAGTGCGGCTATTCTTCTGGGTCTACTGATTGAACTGGCAGTATGGAACCAAGCCTTCTTATTCCATGAAACCAAACTGAATTCTTATCCTGCAAACACAGACTCCATGATTCAAAAACAGTCCTTTAAAAATGCAAACGTGCGCATTCCGCCAAATAAATATTTAGAAAATGCCTCGATGTTGTCCTTGCAGCCTGGAGTCAGTGGATACGATCCCCTCTTTCTGAATGACACCCGAAGGGTGCTTTGCGCCCCGGATAAAGAGAGGATATATGACAGACAGGTCTATTCCCGAGAAGTGATGCGCCAAAACACCCGTGGTAATAATTTAGTTAAGCGTCGGTTTTGGTTGGTTAGGGACATTATCAAATGCCCAATACCAGAAAAAGACCGGATTTTCCCGATCTGTGCGGGAATTCCAGTGGGAGGGGAGGGGCTCCTCCCCGAAAACACCTCTGTCACACCGGGAAATGAGCGTATTACCCCGCTTTCATCAACCACCCTTCTGCAATCTAAACAGGACAAAAAGCTTCTTCTGACCCTGCCGGCCTTCCCCGCACCCCGGCATCACGCCGCATTACGCCTATGGCTGGAATGTCCGCAGCCAGGAAAGATGGAGTGTGACTTTCTCGCCGGTGACAAAGGAACAGCGTTGCCCGCGCTGGATGTCGTCTGGAAGGCCGGAAGCACGATGGTGGAAATCCCCCTGCCGGACACGGAAGCACAAGAACTCCAGCCCTGCTTCCGCCTGGACCAAAACATCCTTCCCCCGGAAATCGTCCGCGCTGAGTTGGCGGAAGACCAGGGCGATGAAAATAACCTGCTGTCGATTGCCAAAACATGGGCAAACAGGGTGGTCGTGCGCGCCGAAAACCTGCCGGAGGCCCGTTGGCTGGTGTTCACCGAATCCGCCTATCCCGGCTGGACCGCAACGGTCAACGGGCAATCGGTGCCTATCACCAAAGTTTTCGGAGTATTTCAGGCGGTGCGGATTCCTGCGGGGAACAGTGAGGTCAGGTTTGAATTTTTGCCCTTCCGAAACCTCATTGCCCTTGCTGCTGGCGCGGCCGGATGGCTGGGATGCCTGGCACTGCTGATGTTGGTCCGTATGAGGGGATGAGGGAAAGGCCCGTCACTGGCGGGAAAGGCCCTTCAGAAAAGCCAAAACCGTCCGGTGCATTCCTTCCGCATCCAGCCCGTGGTCGGCGAGTTGCTCCTCGCGGGTGGCCTGCGCGCTGAACACGTCCGGTATGCCGATGCGGTGAATGCGCAGGTTTCCAAGACGGCCCGTCTTCTCAAAATACTCCATCACCGCGCTTCCAAAGCCGCCGTCCAGCGTGTTTTCCTCAACGGTGATAATGGGCCGGTCCGCAATCCGGTCGAGCAGCGCCGAATCCAGCGGTTTGATCCACCGCGCATCGGCCACGGCGACAGCGTAACCGTCCGCCTGGAGCATTTCCGCCGCCCGGAGCGCGGCCCCGGCACAGGGGCCCACCGTGAGCAGCACCGCATCCGCACCCTCCCGCAGGATTTCCCCGCGGGTGATGTCGCGCCCCGCCGTTTCCCCTATGGTGGGGGCCTCGCTGCGGGCGTAGCGAACCGCCGCGGGCATGTCCTGCCCAAGCGCCCAAAGGACCATCAGCCTTGTGTCCATATCATCACGGGGCGCCATGACACCCAGGTTGGGCACGGCGCGCAGGAAGGAAAGATCAAAGGTGCCGTTCTGGGTGGGGCTGTCCTCGCCGACCAGCCCGGCGCGGTCCAGGGCAAAGACCACCGGCAGTTTCTGGATGCACACATCGTGAATCAACTGATCGTATCCGCGCTGGAGGAAGGTTGAATAGATGGCGGCGACCGGCCTCATCCCGGCGATGGCCAGCCCCGCCGCAAAGGTGACGGCATGCTGCTCGCAGATGCCCACGTCAAAAAAGCGGTCCGGAAACTTCGCCTCGAACCTGGTGAGGCCCGTGCCGGAGGGCATGGCGGCGGTAATGGCCGCAACGCGGTTGTCCGCCCCGGCGGCCTCAATCAACGCGGCCGCGAAGGCGTCTGTGAAAGTCGGCACGGCCGCGGGTTTGGCCTCGACCTTGGCGGGCACGGGATCGCCCTCGCCCGCGTCGGGCTTGATGCACATGGGCTTCACGCCGTGGTAGCGCTGCGGATCCTGCTCCGCCTCCTTGAGCCCCTTGCCCTTCTCTGTGGTGCAGTGGAGGAACACGGGCCCCTCCATGACCCGCACGCGCCGGAGCAGCTCAATGAGCATCGGCAGGTCGTGGCCGTCCACGGGTCCGATGTAGTTGAAGCCCATCTCCTGGAAAAGGCCGCCCTTGGTGATGAGCCCCTTCACCGATTTTTCAATGTTCTGTATGGCGCGTGTCATCCTGCCGCCGATGAGGGACTTCACATAACTGCCCACATCCTGCTTGGCGCGCTTGTAGGGCGCGGCGGTGATGAGCCGGTTGAAATAATGGGCCAGCGCGCCGACATTGGGCGAGATGGACATCTTGTTGTCGTTCAGGATGACCAGCATGTCCAGCCCAAGATGTCCGGCGTGGCTGAGCGCCTCAAAGGCCATGCCGCCCGTCATGGCACCGTCACCGATGAGGGCCACCACCTTGTGGGATTCCCCGCGCCTGTCGCGGGCGAGCGCCATGCCCGCCGCAGCCGAAATCGAGGTGGAACTGTGGCCCGTGCCAAAGCAGTCGTAGACACTTTCGGTGATTTTCGGATAGCCGCTGATGCCGTCCCTGCGGCGCAGGGTGGAGAATTCCCCGCGCCGTCCGGTCAACAGTTTGTGGGCGTAACACTGGTGGCCCACATCCCACACAAGCCTGTCAACGGCAAGATCATAGACATAGTGGAGCGCTATGGTCAGTTCCACCACGCCCAAAGGGGACGCCAAATGCCCGCCGTTCTTGTTGACCGTCTCGATTATCTGCTCGCGCAGTTCGAAGGAAAGCGCCTCCAACTGCTCAAGGGTAAGCTTTTTCAGGTCTATGGGACTGTCAATGGTATCCAAAATTCGCATCGAAAAATGTCCGAAATGTTGTCATTGGCAATAGAAACAATTCCGGACTCTTGAGTGAGCCGGAAAAATGCCGGAAACTGCCGTCCCGACATGGTCAATTCTGCGCAAAGCATACCATATTTTGTGGTTTCATGGCAGATTTGGCCGTGAATACCGGGATGACGGCGGAAATTCTTTCACGGTTTGGTGTAGTAATCCACCACGGCCACCTTGTCAAGAACCGGCCCGAGCCCCTCGCCAAACGCCTTATGGTCCGGATGAACCAAATAGGCGTCACGATCCGCCGCATTGTCAAAGGTCAGGAAGAAACAGTGGGTAAATCCCTGGGAAAGTCCTTCCGGGCTGACATCCGTGCCCCATTCCATGCCGCGTATCACGTCAATCTTCCCGGAAAGCGCGCAAAACGCCGCCTCCACTTTGCGGATGTCCTCCGGTTTCGCGTCATCCTTGAACTTGAACAGCACCACATGGCGCACGACCTGCGCGGGTCCGGCCTCATCATCGGCCAGCACGCGGGAGGCGGTCACCGCAAGCCCATAGCCGGTAAGCAACGACAGCAAAACCAGCGCAACCAACACCTGTTTTTTCATCTCGTTCTCCTTGTCGGGAAACCCGTTGTGAATGCCATGTGAATATTACGGTTGCCCCGGGGCCGGTGCAAACTTCAGCGCCCCGCCGGGATCGGCAACCAGCACCCGCAAAAACCAGTCACCCCGGTTGTTAATCAGTTTTACGGTGAGATTGTTCCACCCGGCGCGCAGTGTCACCGGCACATAGGCGAAGCCGCCGGGCGGGCCAAACACCTGCGCGGCCTCCACCAGTTCCCCGTTGACATACACTTGGGCGAAGTTGTCGGCATACACCGCCGCGTGGGTGGCCATGGCTTTGGGGCTGCTTATCCACGCCGAGGCGAAACCGGCGGCACAATCCACCGTGCCCAAAACCGCATTGAAATTCAATAATCCGTTGGCGTCGGCAATCGCCGTTTTCCAAGGGGTTCCGTCTGTTCCCGGCGCATACCCCGTTTCCGGACCCAACCGTTCAAACAGGCGTGGATTGGCCTTTTCCGGCGCATCCGGCAGGTGCCCGGTCAAAATTTCCCCCAGCGCATATGGTCCGGCCACCCTGCATTCACCGGGACTTTTCCAGGCGGCGGCGGGATAGAGGGGAACCGTGTCCATCTCCACCATGTGGAAACTCTCCTTTTCCAGCCAGCGGCCGCTGTGCTGAATGTCATAGGAAAGTTCCGGCGGCCAGGCAAGGCGCTCCCGCGGCACCGAGAAGGGGAGGGGCAGTGTTAATGAGGCACCGGGGGCAAGCCGCCGTTCCGTCTCCATGGCGGAATGGGAAAGACGCCATCCATCGCCTTCCTTCACGGCGGGAATCCAGCCGGACCTGTCCAGAGGGCCGATCTTCAGCCGGAGCACCACCTCTGAATCCAGGGGATTGGACAGGCGCGCCAGGGCGCGGACATCCGCCGAAGGCTGTTCCAAACCCTCAGGCGTATTGGCGTCCAATTGGACCATTCCGAAAGTGACCGCCTTGCGGAATGACATGGGTGCGGTGTCCACAGGCAGTATGTTTCCGTCCGGTTCCACGATTTCATACCGAACCCCCGCCTTTGTGACAGTTACCAGTCCCACGCCGTGAAAACAGCCTATTTCCCTCACCCCGCTTTCCCTCACCCCCGCCCCGGTGGCGTTCTGAACCACCAGCAGATTGCCGTCGCGCCATTCAGACGCCAGGTAATGCTCATGACCGGCAACGGCCGTGTACCGCCGCGAACCAAGCATGTCCGTGAGACGCCGCCAGTCCCCGGCAAACCTGGGGTCATCCCACATGGGCTTGTGGAAAAAGAGGAAGGTATGCCCCGCCTGCCTGTTCCGATCAAGCATCTCCCCGGCAAAAGACATCATCCGCTCCCATACCGGACCGCGCCCGTCAAAACGCTCCTCCTCCGTGTTCAGCACCAAAAAAAGACAGCCGCCAAATGAAAAGGCATAATAAGTCCGGCCCAAATCCTCCCGCCAATACTGATAACAGGCCGTGTTGGCAATGTCATGGTTGCCGGGGATGAAAAAGAGCGGCGCGTCAATCCGTTCCGCGTGCCCCCGGTACTCGGCCCATTCCAAATCCCATTGCGGACGATCCTCCATGTGGCCTGGAATATGGTCGCCCACTGTGATTACAAAGGCCGGTTCAAGCCGGTTTATCACCTCCACCGCCCGGTCAAACACCGGCCATTGGTCCTCACCCCCGCTGGTTTTGTCCCCCAGCACAACAAAACGAAACGGATTGTTGCCGCCTACAGGCCAGCGTTGATCAATTCTGGGAATGCCCGCCTTTTCCAAAACCTCCCCCGCCGACGCGCCAAACCGGGGGCAGAAAAAAAAGAACACCACCAGCATGAACAGGGACAGGGCGCGTGCCGCTTTGCCTGCGGTGATTCTTGTCATGTCGGCAACTCCTTTTCTTGAAGGGTACCCCCTGCCATGGGTGCGACTTCAACCACGCCGTCTCCTTGGTGATGCATCACAGCGTTACTTTGCCAGATGGTTTGACCGTCTTCCCAAGGGCATGGTAACGTTTTGCTGTCAAAAAGGAGACGACAAATGGACAAAAAATGCATCATCGCCCCGAACGGCGCGCCCGCCGCGGGGCCTTACTCCCATGCCGTTGAAGCCGGCCCTTTCCTGTACGTTTCAGGCCAGGGTCCGATGAAAAGGGACGGTAGCGGCGTGCTGCGCGGCACCATCGAGGAGGAAACCCGCCTCACCCTGGACAATGTCCGCGTCATTCTCGAAGACTGCGGCACAAGCCTTGACCGGGTGGTGAAGGTGAACGCCTACCTTGCGGACATGGGGCATTTTTCGCGGTTCAACGAGGTTTACAAGGAATATTTCAAGGAAAACTATCCGGCGCGCACCTGCATCCAGGCAGGCAGGCTTCCCCTCGACATCCAGGTGGAAGTTGAAGTCGTCGCGCTTCGCGGAGAATCATGACGCGCTTTTCGGGAAAATCAGCCAAGGCCATTCTGGCGTGCTCCCTGCTTCTTTTGGCGGCAGCCCCCCTGGGCGCCCTTGACACGGTTGATCTGAACAACGCCGGGGTGGAGGCCTACAACCGGGGCGAATTCGAGAAGGCCATCACCTACTTTGAAAAGGCCTTCGCGGCGGAGCCAAACAACGGGGTGCTCTGCCGCAACTACTGCAACGCCCTGCAAAGCCTGGCGGACGGCCATGCCAAAAACGGCAACTACAAGGTGGCGGTGCGCCAGCTCGACACGGCCATTTCGGTTGATCCTAAGAACGTTTCCCCCCTGATCCAGCAGGGTTCCTATTACCTGCGCATGGATGACGTCAATTCGGCCATCAAACGGCTTGAGCAGGCCATTGTGCTCAAACCGGGCCAGCTCGACGCCCATGAACTGCTCGGACAAGCCTATTACCGGGACAACGATCTCTCCTCGGCCCGCGCCCAGTGGGATTATGTCCTTGAGATGGAACCCAACCGCCCGGGGCTCCGGGACCGCTACGACAAGGCATTCCGCGAGGAGTCGGTGGAGTATGACTTCAACCGCTACAAGTCGCGCCATTTTCTGGTCAGTTACCCCCCGGACATTCCGTCGGACATGCGGGTGCTGGTGACCAACATCCTGGACAAGGCCTATGTGGACATCGGCCGAACCCTGGGCGGGGTGTTCCCGCCGCCGCCCATTCATGTCATTCTTTACAATGCGGAACAGTTCGCCCAGGCCACCAAACTGGCGGATCATGTGGGTGCGGTCTATGACGGAAAAATTAGAAGCCCCCTCACGGACAAAAAGGGGGAGTGGCTCTCCCGGGATGAACTCGCAAGACGCCTCACCCATGAATATGTGCATGTGGTGGTGCGCAACATCACCGGGGACAACGTGCCCTGGTGGGTGAACGAGGGCTTGGCGGAAACCCTGTCGGGGGTGATAACCGCGCAGGATTCGGAGCGGCTGCGGGAGTATCTGCGCACCGGCAACACCCTCAACCTCAGGTCGCTCACCATGGAAAAGGTAAGCGCCATGAAAAGCGACGGGGTCTCGCTGGCCTACCTCAAGGCGCACGCCGCAATCAGCCTGCTGTGGGACCGCTACGGCAAGGGCAAAATGGTGATGTTTCTCCAGGCCCTGGCGGGCGGAAAAGACTGCGAGGAGGCGCTGCGCAATGTCTTCCGGCGCACCTTCAGCACCCTTGAGCGGGAGGTGGAGAACACCTATCTTTAACCCACGGCAAGCCGTTCAACCAGCTGCGCCGCCCACTCCCATGGAACCTTGACCCTTCCCATTTCAGGGGCGCGCCCCTTGATGGTGCCGTGGCAGTCGCTCCCCCCGGAAACCAGCAACCCCCTTTCCCGCGCAACCGCCAGAAATTCCCCGGTCTGCCGGGGGGTGTGGCTCACATGGAAGGCCTCAATGCCGTCAAATGGCAGGGACAGCAGGAGGGGCAGCATCCTGCCGAACCCGCTTCCCAAACCGGGATGGGCGAGAAAAGCCAGTCCCGACGCGCCATGGATCGCGTTCACCGCCTCTTCAACCGGGACAAGCGTCTTGGGCACCCATGCGGGCCGGCCGGGCTTTAAAAACCGGTCAAAACCGTCCTGCACGCTGCGCGTGACACCCCGCGCATGCAGGGCGGCGGCGATGTGCATCCTGCCGGTGAAAGACCCGGGGCCCTCATCCGGCGTCTCAGGAAGTTCCAGGGAAATGCCCGCATTTGCAAGGAGACGCAGCATCCTGCCGCTGCGCTCGCGCCTGCCGGCCCGCAAACCGGACAACAGCCCGAGCAGCGGTTCGCTGCGGCAGTCAATCCCCAGGCCGACCACATGCACCTCGCGCCTGTCCAGGGAGGCGCTGATTTCCACCCCCGTCAAAAAGGCAATCCCGGCCGCTTCCGCACCGGCACGCGCCTCCTCAACCCCCAGGACCGTGTCGTGGTCCGTCAGGGCCAGCGCCGCCATTCCCGCCCCGGCGGCCCGGCAGGCCACCTGCGCGGGGGAATCAGAACCGTCGGAGCGGCTGCTGTGCAGATGAAAATCCGCCCAGCGCCCGTCCCCGTCCGGACCGCAGGACATCATGAATCCGCCGCCGCAGGGGCGGAAAAAAAGAAAAACCCCGCACGTGCACTCCGGTATGAAGCGCGGTGAACCATTTTTTTCACCACGTGGGTGTTCTCACGGCAGTCATCCGGCTTCCACTCAAAGGAGGCTTGTCGTAGGCTGCGCAAATATCGAACTCCCGTTCTGATAGAAAGGACACGCGCCTGTAAACCGGTAAATGCACGGCAGGGAAAAGCAGTCAGCCGGGGCGCATCCACCCCGTAAAAACGCGACACTTTCAGCCGCCGCCGCAAAACCATCTTCTGATGGTCTATTTTACCACCCATTCCGCCGCATGTCCATTGCCGCCGCGCGCCGCCGTGCCATAATTTCTTGCGCCGCACCCGCCTCTTCGCCATAATCAAAGGCCGTAAATCCCAGCAACACACCCATGGCGCGCCCCCGGCGGGCGCTTAAACCGCAAAAGGAGTTTTACCCATGCCCGTCCACAAGCAAACATTCGCGTGCCTGGCAACAACCGTATTTCTGGCCCTCCTCGGCGTCGCGGCGGCGGCGCAGCCCCCGGCGGGCATGCATGTTTCCCTGCGTGACGCGATGCTCAATGAAAAGGCCTTTCCCACGGTGGTGGACGGCATGCGCCACCTGAAGGTAGAGGTGCTGGAACTGAACCTGAACCGCGATTTTGAGGTGCAGGCGCTGGATTCAAGGGAAAAGGTATTCCTGAAGACGGACGACGACGCGCGGGCCTTCGGAAAGCGCGCGAACGAACTGGGCATCACCATCGGATCAGTGCTGACAGCCTGCGATTTCAGCGCGGGGGACATGGCCTCCAACAGCGCGTGGATTGCGCGGGCCATTGAAATCGCCGACCTCCTCGGCGCCACCTCCGTGCGCATCGACGCCGCCATGAAAAAGGAAAAGGAGCTGGATTTTGGAAAGCGCGTGGAAATCTTCTCCGAAGGGCTTTCCGCGGCGCTCAAGGCCACTTCCAACTCCAAGGTGACCCTGGGCATTGAAAACCACGGTTTCCAGGGAAACAACCTGGCCTTTCTGCTGAACGTGTACATGACCGTCGGCTCCGACCGCCTCGGCTCCACCCTGGACACGGGAAACTTCTACTGGCGCGGCTATCCGCTCTCGGAGGTGTACGGCATCCTGCGGGTGCTCGCGCCGCACACCAAGCACACCCATGTGAAAAACATCAATTACCCCGAGGACAAGCGTGAAATCACCCGCGAGGCGGGCTGGGAATACGGCACCTACTGCTGTCCCCTCGACGAGGGCGACATTTCCATCGCCAAGGTGGTCCAAATCCTGGCGGCGGCTGGATACCAGGGGGATGTGTGCATCGAGGACGAGTCGGTGGAGAAATGCAAAACCACCGAAGAGCGCGTCGCCCAGCTGGAGCGCGATGTGGCCTGCGTGAAGGCGGCCATTGACGCCCTGAAAAAATAGCCCCCGCGCGCGGCCCGCATGTTCCTGTTCCGGAAGAAACACACGTCAATCCGCCATGTGCTGGTCCACCAGTGCGGTAAGGTGGGTTCGTCCACCCTGGTGTCCACCATCCGCGCGTCCGCGCCCGCGCTGAACGTGTTGCAGGTGCATTTCATCACCGGCCATTACCTCCGCCAGTTCAGGGACATGATTGGGCTGCCGGACACGCCGCCCGATTTTGCGGGCTCCACGGAAAAATTGCTGCGGGACGCGGAGAAGGCGCGGGAAATACTGCGGGATGTGGATCCCCGCGAAATATGCGTGATCTCGGGGTTCCGCGATCCCCTTGACCGGGCCGTGTCCGCATGGGCTCAGAATTTCAGGCATTTTTATCCGGAGCTGACCTATGCGGACGCAAACCGCGCCGGGGAACTGGCTTTTTTGCGGGATGATTTTGAGCGTCTCTTCGACGCCGCCACCGGCCCGGCCGGCAGGAATGATTTCCGTTCCCGCCAGGGTGAATGGCTGCTCATCGACTCAAGCCTGTTGTGGTTTGAACGTGAGTTCTGCCCCGCCCACGGGCTGAAAGAACAGGCGATAGCACCCGGAAACCGGGGGGTGCGCAGTTTCCGCCACAAAGGCTCCCTTTTCCTCCTTTACCGGTTCGAGGCATTGCGAAATGACATGGAGCGCCTTGTGCGCATGCTGCCGCTGGAGGAATACAGGAAGGTGGACAAAAATGTGTCCTCCGCAAAACCATACGGCGCCCTGCTTGCGGATTTTCGCGGAATCTTCCGGCCAAGGGGCGACATCTGGGATTACTACTATGGCTCCCATTACTTTCAAACCTTTTACCCGGGCGCGCAGGCCCGGTATCCCAAGGCTTTGAAAGACTGATCCGGTTCCGGTGGGGGTCCGGAAAAAAAGAATGCGGGCCGGAAATCTTTTCGTTTTCCGGCCCGCGCAGTTTTTTTCAAACCGCCCGAATCACATTCTCATGTTCCGGGGCAGAACCCGTCCTCGGACCCAGCGCACTCGTGATAGGCGCGGGCGTTGTAGAACTGGATGTTCCGCAGCAGTTCAGAGAATTCAATCTGCCAGTTTTGCGGATTGTAGTCGGAATTATGGGCGGAACAGCTTGTGCCGCCGGTGAAGGGCGCGAAACCATCCTCGGT
This sequence comes from Candidatus Hydrogenedentales bacterium, assembly GCA_041859375.1. Lineage (GTDB taxonomy): Bacteria > Hydrogenedentota > Hydrogenedentia > Hydrogenedentales > CAITNO01 > JBHEKP01. The sequence goes on from JBHEKP010000225.1 coordinate 24,012, forward strand.
GCCGGTCTCACAGTGGAACCCGCCCGCGTTGAAGAACTGGATGACCCGCATCATCTCCGTCAGGTCAATCCTGCCGTTCTGGTTGGTGTCCGAGGAGTGGTACACCACCTCGGGTATGTAGGTGCCGGTGAGGGTGATGGTCTGCCCCTCAAGGATGGTCACGGACTCGTCCGGCGGCGTAATCCAGCCGGCAACCACCTGGTAGGTGACGGTCAGGACCGCGCCTGCGGGATGGGTTTCCGTGTCACCGCTGTTGCGCCAGACTCCGGGGGCGGTTGACCACTGCGCGCCGTCCGTCACCGCACCGGCGGGGGAAATGTTCACCGCAAGCTGTCCGGTGATGAGCGTGTAGGTGCCGACGATGTCAACCCGCCCGTTCGCGGGAACATCCACCACCTGATCCGCCGGGGTGTACCACCCGGCCAGTGTGCTGAAGGAGATGGTGTGGGACCCGGCGGGCACGGAAAGGTCCCCGGCGGAACGGGGCACGTCGTCCCCGTCCAGGAACCACTGCGCCCCAACCGCCTCCGGGGGCGCAAAAGTCACCCCGAGAATGCCCAGTTGCTGCACATAGGTGCCGGTTTCGGAAAGGGCGCCGTTGGCCGGGAGGGTGAGGTTCAGCGGGGCGGGCGTGTCCCATCCCGCAACCGGCGCAAACTCGATGATGTAGTCACCGGGAACAAGATCATTCACCGTGGCGCCGTCGGCCAGGCCGGAAGCGCCCCCCTGGATGGACCAGGTGGCGCCCGCCGTCACCGCATCCGCGGGCTCAATGTCAATGGTGATGGAGCCCTTCAGGGAGGTGTAGGTGAAATCACGGCTGAGCACATCGTCCTTCGCGACGGTGACAGGCTCGGAGGCGGGCGCGGACCATCCCGCAACGCTTGAGAAGGTTATGGTGTAGGTGCCCGTGGGAAGGGTGACCGTCGCGCCGGAGTCATTCCAGGTGCCACCGCCGTCCACGCTCCATGCCGCCCCGTCCGACACTGCGGCGGCGGGGGAGAGGTTCACCGTGAGCGTGCCGCTGTGCCTGACATAGGTGCCCGTTTCAGAAGTGGTGGAGCCCGCGCTCACCTGAATGGTTGCGTCAGCGGGGGCGTCCCAATTTGTCACGGGGCCAAACGTGAGCGTGACGTCACCTTCGGGGGCGGATACAGAGTCCCCATCGTCATGCCATGAATACCCGCCGTCCACCGACCACGTGCCGCTGGCGGCAACCTCCGCCGGTTCGATGGCCACCGTCACCGTGCCGGTGGGCAGGAATCCCTCATATGCGCCAATGTCCGCATGGGTGCCCGCGGGGCGTGGGCTGGAATCAAAGTCATCAGCCGGCGCCAACGCATCATTCGCCGCGTCAATCGCGGGGGATCCCTCCAGGAGGTGGTAGTCCCCGCTGCCGGGATTGGCAAACAGCGGATCCGCGTTTATATTGCCCGTGCCGGGCCACTCACCACGCAAAACCGAGTACTGGACAGTTATGTTGTTTCCTTCAATGAGCGCAAAGAAGTCCACCCCCGGTTTCCAGAGAATGCAGTTGGACACAACACACGTCGACGCATCAGTCTTGCGAATGAAGGGGCCATGCGGGTCCGGCCAAGTTCCCGAGAATGTGCAGTTGGTTAACTGCGCATTCGCCGCCGCATCCCCAAGTTTGAAATCGGCTCCCGGTGTGCCGGCGCAATTGTTAACGTAAATGCTGTTCACCCCCGTCCAGGTTGAATTAACAAGGCTTACCACGCCGCCGGTATTTGCGGCACTCAACGAGTTTTGCGTGAAAGCGTTCCTGTTGTCCAGGACGGAGGAAATAAAGGCGTCCACCGCCCCGCCGTCTTGCGCGGTGTTTCCCGCAAAAAGGTTGCCGTTCATCACCACCGGGCTTGTCATGAAGTCCGCTTTCAGGCCTCCCCCCTGTACCGAGGCGCTATTTGAAACCACAAGATTGCCTTCAAGCGTCGCCTCGGTGGACACCAAATACAATCCGCCGCCAAGGGCCGCGGCGTTTTCGGAAAACTGGCTGTTAGAAATATTAACCGTGCTGTTTTCAGCGCAAAAAGCGCCGCCGTCACCGGTTGCCGAGTTCGCGCTGTATGTGTCGCCAACAATAAAAACGGTCGAATTGGCGGCGTAAACCGCGCCGCCGTTCTCGTCCACCGCGTTTCCGGCATAGGTGTTGGCGGTGAGCAATATTGTCGCCCCGCCCGTAACATTCACCGCAGCTCCATTAAACCCGGATCCCACAGGGGCGTTGTTGATAAAAAGGCAGCCAAAAATGTAATGGTTGCCGCCGGAGGCGCTGAAACCTGTGGGATTGCACTGGGTGACAATGCAGCTTTGCAGGAAGCAGTTGTTGCCGTTCACCACACCGGTGCGCACCCCCTCGCCGTCAATAACGGTGTTGTATGTCGCCAGGTCACTCTGGGAAATATCGGTTTCATAGGTGCCGATGCCGTCGAAACCGCCCACAAGCTGGGTCATTTCGGGAAGCAGAACCACCTGCGCGCCCGTGCCGGTGTAGGTTCCGTCCGCCACCCACACCTCGCGGTAGTCCGCCGCGGCCGCAGCCGCGTCCACCGCCTCCTGGATGGTTGTGAAGGCCGTGTCCCAGGCCAGCCCGTCCTCGTTTCCGGAAGTGTTGTTCTGGTCCACAAAGTACCAAATACGGTAACCGCCCGTCGTGGTTTCATCCGAACCCGCCACGGTCATCAAAACATTCTCGGGGGTGTTCCACCCGGCAAGGGGCTTGAAGGTGACGGTATGCTCGCCGTCCGCCACGTTCAACACGGTGTCGCTGTCGTTCCAGTCCACGCCGCCGTTGATGCTCCACTGGCCACCCGCGGCCAACGCCTGGGGCGGGGCGATGGTCACTTTGATGGTGCCGTCCGCATGGGCGCAAACACTGGCAAGGCACGCCAGGGAAAGGGTTGCAACAGCACAACGCCTGAACAGGTCACACAGTGCAGCGGTCATGGTTCTGGTCTCCCGGTTATTTTCCGGTGTTTCCCCCCGCCGGTTGCGCCCGGAAGAAGAAAACCGCCGGTTTGTACACCTATTTTTTCCTCATGCTCCAACGCTTACACTCTAGCATTGCGGGACGGAAACGTCAATGCGAAAGACAATGTTTATTTTTCGGCCACCCGCCGCAAAAGGCCGGCGGAGGCGTCCACGATCTTCTCCCCCGAACCGGGGGCGAGATAACTGCTCCGCGCCGTCCTCGGTTCGTAGCCCCCACCCTTGAACGCATCCGCCGTGGGGCAATAACCATTGTAGCCATTGGCCAGTTCCACCACCATGGTTGGCCTGAAGGGCGAATCCTTTTTGATCGCCAGCCCCAACGCGGCGAAAAACTCCGTGGTGTTTGACACTATCGCGGCGTCACCCACCCGGACCGCCTGCACCTCCACCTCCACAGTGGGGCTTTTCGCGCGCATTTCCCGCACGAAACGGGCCTCTTTTGTGAACATTTCATGGCTTCCGGAACCCAGGCCGATGGGTGGGGCCTCGCGGGCGATCAATTCCTCGTCCGAATCGGGCAGTTCGCGGATGGGGAGCTGCAACAACTCATATTCAACCGCCAGCAGGGCGGATTCCTGATAAGCGGCGCGGGAAAGCACTTTCAGCGCCTCCGCACCGGCGCACATGCCAACACGCCGGGCCACACCCTCACCCCATTCGGGGGTGCGGGGGGAGCGGTTGTCCACCTGGGTCACATCGCCGCAGGCGCCGTTCAGGAAAACCACGCCCATTTCCGGGGCGTTCATGCCGCCGCGCACGGTCTGGCGCAGATAACAGGGCCAGTCGGCGGAGAATTCGTCGCCGCCCATGGTGGTGCCGTGCATCGCGAAGTTGACCACACAACCAAGAATTTTCCCATCAAGGCCTTCCGCTGAAATCACGGCGACCTCTGGATCCGTCGGCCCCGCGACATCCACAATGTCCGGATTCATCTTGCCGGGGTGGGTGATGACCCGGCCGTCCTTCATGTGGAAACGGCGGTTAAAACCGGCGGTGTCCTCATGACCCGAACCCCAGGCCAGACGGCAGGGCACCGCCTTGTTTTTTGCCTGGATCACCGCCTCCGCCATTTTTTCCGCCGCAAAACGGCAATATTCCGGGTCGCTTGCCGAGCCAAAGCAGTCCACCACCGGCCCGCCGTTGTGGGTGTGGCTCGCGCCAATCATCACATGCGCCCCCGGGGTGCCGCACCCGGCCTCAACGCGCTTTCGCGTGTCAAGAATCACCTCCCGGGGAATCATGATGAGATCCACGCCGACCAGGGCGGTCTCGGTTTTCCCGTCGGAAAACCAGGCGGCCTCCACCCACAGCGGATCGCGAACCCCCGTGGAAATGTGCTTTCCATACCCTCCCGGCATCTCGGCCCCGACCGGTGGAGTGATGTCCAACCGCGCGAATCCCGCCCTCAACGCGGCGGCGGCGGGCGTGCCGCCCTCCTCAGCCACGGCGGCAAGCGTGCCTGACAGCAGGGCTGCCGTTAATACGCACCAAAAAAAACGAGTATTGTTCATGCGTCCCTGTTCTCCCGTCTGTTTTTCACCACCGCGGCCCTGCGGCCGTCGAGCATGTGCAAAATACCCAGGATCGGATGGTACAACAGCATGCGCGGACCGGCAAAACGCATGACCTCGCGGATGCGTTCGCGCATGGATTTTCCGTAACAGTGGGTGGGGCATTTTGAGCAGGCCGGTTTCTCCGGCTGGTAACGGCAGGCGTCCAGACGCCGGTTGGCATATTCCAGCAGCGCCGCGCAGTCGCCGCAAAGTTCCCGCCCGCCATGGTGGCCGCGGCAGTAAATCCCAATCATCCTTGCCACCGTCAACCGTTCCCGGCGCATGCGCCGGGCCTCTTTTTCCGGTCTTTCTTTCATTCACTTTTCCCCATGCACCGCCACAGAATCCGCCATGGCGGTGACATTTTCAAGCCGGGCGCCCCAGTGTATTTCCGTGGTGGATCCCATGAAATAGCCCAAGCCCCCCGTTTCAGCCATCGCGTCATGGCAGGCCGCCGCAACCTCCTGCGGTGTTCCCAGGCAGAGCAGTTGGCTCACATCAATCCCCCCGGCAAGCACCAATCCGGGATAACGCCGCCGGATTTCCCCCACGGTCATCCCCGCCTGCACCTCTATGGGGTTTAATCCGTCCACCCCGGTTTCCACAAGGTCGTCCATCACTTCCCAGAGATTGCCGTCGGAATGAAAAATGCACACCGCGTCCCGTCCGTGCCAGGCGTCGTTCAACCGTTTCAGGCGCGGCTTCCAATACTGCCGCAGCCAGGCGGGGGGGAAGATGGTGCCTGTTTTGTGGGCGATGTCGGTGTAGGTGAGCGCCACGGGAATGTGCCACGGGTCCGCCACCGCCGCCACGCGCCTGAGCTCGGCGCACAACAGCGCCTCAAACCATTCCTCCATCACATCCGGGTGCAGCAGCGCCAGTTCGGTGAAGAGTTCCATGCCCGCCGCATGGTTCATCTGGTCCAGTCCGGTGCCGCTTTCAATGACCACCACGGCGGGGTCATCCCGTCCGGTGGGATCCGCCTTGGCAAAGAGCCCCCATAGGCGCTCTATATGCCCGTGCAGTTGCGCCGCGTCCTCCACCCCGAACTTCTTTGCGTTTTCCGCGCGGATCCGGCCCTTCACCCACTCAACAAGACCGTCCACGTCATGAAAAGGACGGCCAGTGATCCAATCCGTCCACCGTTCCACCCGATGTGTGAAACCGTCGGCGTCCGTGAATTCACGCGGTTCCTGGGGACCGGTCACCATCCGGGTCATGTCAAGCATCGCGCCCGCGGCAAGCGCCGTGGTCTCAACACCACTTTCATAATCCGGCACGCGTCCGGCATAGTGTTCAATGACAGCGTCGTTCTGCAGGATGTCATAGATCGGGACCCGATCGGTCTCCCCAAAGGCCACGGTGCGCATCACCCGTTCACGCTTGGTCATGGTGTCCCGCCGCATGCGCACCCCCCGCTACGCCTTCAGCGCGCCGCTGGTGATACCCTTCATGAAGGCGCGGGTGAACAGGGTGAACAGGATGCCGAGGGGAACGGCGGAAATGACATAGCCCGCGAACATGGGGCCGTACTGGCCCGGCACCCGGCCCGTGTAGCGGAGCATGCCCACGGTGAGCACCACCACCCGCTCGTCCGAGGTGGTGACCAGCGGCCACAGGAAACTGTTCCACACGCCCAGCGCGCTCATGATGGCCACCACGCCGAGGATGGGCTTGGAAAGGGGCAGGCCGATGTGCCAGAGCTGCCGGAAGAGCCCTGCGCCGTCGAGCTGCGCCGACTCGAAGAGTGCCTGATCTATCTGGGAGAAAAAGCTGCGCAGCAGGAACATGCCCATAATCTGCATGCCCGCGATGTAGGGCAGCACCATCACCCAGTAGGTGTTCAGCAGGCCCAGCCGCTGCACCCATACAAACTGGGGAATCAGCATGAGCACCCCCGGCACCATCAGCATCGCGAGCATCAGGTAATACAGAACCTCGCGGCCCGGAAAGCGGTACCGGGCAAAGAGAAACCCCGTCACCGTGGAGAAGCACAGCACGCCGGAAACGCTCAACACGGTCACAAGCAGGCTGTTGAATATGTAGACCTTGAGATCGTTGAAGGCCTGGACGTAGTTGCCCCAGGCGGGCGGCCACGCGGGCAGCCAGAAGGAGTGGTAAAACTGGTGGGTGTCCTTGAGGGAGGTGATGACAAGAAAAATGAAGGGGAAAAAGGTCATGAGCAGGATCAGCACCAGGCCCGTGCGCCAAAGGATGCCGCCCGCGCCCGGAAGGCGGCGTCTTGCCGGCCCGCAAACAGTGGTATGTTCAGTTTCCCGGTTCATAATCGTCCGTCCGCACAAAACGGTTGAGCAAAAGGGTGAAGGCCAGCAGGAAAACCAGCATCAGCAGGCCGATGGCGGCGGCGTAGCCCATGCGCTCGAAGGAGAACCCGTTCAGGTACATGTAGAGCCCCGGCACCATCGTTTCGTAGCCCGGCCCCCCGTCGCGGGTGAGGATGTAGATGGACTCGAAGCCGTTCACCACGCCGATCACTGTCAGCACGACAAGCAGCTTCACCTGGCTCATGATGAGCGGCACATGAATGCGGAATATTCTTCCCAGCGGTCCCAGCCCGTCCATCTCCGCCGCCTCCAAAATACTCTGGGGGATGTTCGCAAGTCCCGCATAATAAATCAGGACGTTGAACCCGTGGGCGAAGGGAAAGCCCACGCAGGCCACCGCCCACAGGGCCGTTTTCGGGTGGGACAGCCAGCCGTATATCCAGTCATGCAGGCCCAGCGCCTCCAGCAGCGCCGTGAGCACGCCCGCGTCGGAGTAGATGTACTGCCAGATCAGGAACACCACCACGCCCGGCACAATCATGGGCAGGACCACCGCCACGCGGGCGGCATAGCCCCATCCCTCCGAGCGCAGATGGTAAATCATCTCCGCCACCACGAAGGGGACCGTGAGATTGACGATGAAGATGAAAACACCGAGTTTTGCAAGGTTGATCAGGCTTTTCAGGAAAACTTCGTCCCGCGCCAGCTCCCGGAAGTTGTCCAGCCCCGCCCACACCGCGGGACTGCCCGGATCCCAGTGGGTGAAGGCGTGGTAAAAAGCCGACACCGCCGGAATGTAGTTGAACACCACCAGAAAGGAAACGGGCGCGAGCAGCAGTAGGTAGATCAGCCAGAGCGGCGGCCGTCCCGCGTTGCTTCCCGATCTGCGGCGCGGGTTAACGGACGGGGTCGAGTTCACGCTGCAAAACCTCCTTCCGTTCCTGCCACACCGCCTCCATGGGCGCGAAGTCCCAGGCGGGATCGTTTTTATGCGATTTCACCCATGCGGCAAAATTGTCATCGAGCACCTTCAGGTACTCGTCCAGCCCGAAGCCGTCGTTCAGGTAATAGTCCAGCCAGCGCCGCCATTCCTTTTTGTATTCCGGGTCCATCGCCTCCATCCACTGGATGGCGCAGCTTTTCCGCTTGAAAATCTCCGTGAAGGGCTGGAGGCGCGGGTCCATTTTCGCGCCCTTCACGTTGGGCATGAACAGCAGCGCCTCGTTGGCGATGCGCTCGATGTTCTGCGGCGCGGAAAGGAACATCAGCAGGTCCACGCACTGCTCCAGCGTGCCGTTGTTCCGGGCGCTGTTGGTGATGTGCACCTGCGTGCACGCGCCGCCGATGAGCGTGGCGGGGGAGCCCGCCGCGTAGCGCGACGTCTCCCTTGTCATCGTGGGGATGTAGCCGATGGTCCAGTCAAAATTGATGTAGGGGTCCTTGGCAAGGCGGCGTATGGTCCAGGAACCGTCCCACAGCGCCGCAAGCCGCCCCGTGAGAAAGAGGCGCAGCGGATCGGAGAATTTCAGTTCCTTCGCCCAGTAGCCGCGCCACTCCTTCACCAGCCGGTTCATCTCCCGCCAGCGGGGATCCCTGCTGGAAAAAAAGCCCTTGGTGAAGAGGAATCCCCCCTCCGGGGGATCCAGAAAATAGGCCTGGTAATCCCTCACGTCCTCCTTGGACGGGACGGGATCGAGCAGGGGGAGGATCTCATGGTAGAGCATCTCGAACACGATGTCCTGGCCCCAGTCGGAGGCCAGGTTCATCTGGGCGGTCATCGGGGTGATCCGGCGCTTTTGGATTTCCCCGAACATGGAAAGCATTTCCTCCCATGTTTCGGGTGGTTTTTCATAGCCCATCCCGCGCAGCAGGGTCATGTTGTAGTAGACACCCGTCTCCACGGTGTCCATGGTGACGCAGTAGAGCTTGCCGTTGGGCGCGCGCTTGGAGTTGGTCAGCGCGAGGTTGGAAAAACTGTCCAGCCACCGTTCGTTGCCGGGGATGTACGGGTTGGGCCGGTCCAGGTATTCGTCAAGTGGGATGAACCAGTCCTTGTCAATCGCCTGCCACGCCACCTCCGTGTTCATGGAGACGATTTCGGGCGCGATGCCGCCGATGAGCTGGGTCTTGAGCCATTCCCCCTCGGTGGTGCCCGCCACAATCATCTGCTGGAACCGGACGCGGTGGCCGGGGTGTGTCTTTTCCCATTCGTCCGCCAGCACCCGCGCCTCCTTCACGGGCTCGCCGATGCCGCCGGGGATCAACCCCGGTGTGTACTGCGCGAAATCCATGCGGATGATTTTCTCCCCGGCGGCGGGGGAGGGGGCCTGCTGCGCCGCCGCGAAAACGCAGGCTGCGCAGCAGGTGAAAAACAACATCATCACAGCACGCATCCGTTCATCCCATGTTGGGGCGGGCAGAGGCCGCCGTCCGCGCCCGCACGGGCGCGGTCAAGACGATAATGCTCAGAGGGTGACGTTCTTCTTCATGAACTCGTAACTGGCAAGGGCGGCCTCGAAAATGTCGCCCTTGCTGTTGTCCTGCTCGTACACGTACCACTCGGTGCCCGACTCGTGGGCGGCGGCAAAAATTTCCTTCCAGTTCAGCGCGCCCTGGCCCACCGGGGTGAACTGCACCCGGCCCAGGCGCTTCTTTCCGGCGGCGTCCTTGACGTGGATGACCTGGCAGCGCCCCTTGCACTTGCGCAGGTAGGCCGCCGGATCGGCGCCCGCCACGTACACCCAGGCGGTGTCTATCTCGGCGCGGAGGTTCTCCGGGCTGGTGGACTCGTACAGAATGTCCAGCTTGCAGCGGTCGTCGCCGGGGAACTTCTCAAACTCGCCGTCGTGGTTGTGGTAGGTGAGGTGGATGCCCTCCGCGCGGAGTTTCGCGCCGAGCGCGTCCAGCCGCTGCGCGCCCTTCAGCCAGGCCTCCAGCGAGTCCTTGCAGTCGCCCATCATGCCGCCCGGCCCGAGGTGCGACACGCCCACGGTCTTCCAGAACTTGACCTGGTTTTCAAAGTCCGTCTCAAAGGGTTCCACGCCGCAGTGCGCGGCCACCGCCTTTAATCCCGCCGCGTCAAGCGCCTCGCGGATCTTCTCGGCGGGCAGGTCGGGCATGCCGCTCCACTGCACATGCTCCCAGCCCATCTCGCGCACCTTCTTCAGCGTGCCGGGCAGGTCCTGCTTGGCCGGTTCGCGCAGCGTGTAAAGCTGGAGGGCAAGCCCTTTTTGCGCCGCGGGCTGGTCGGCGGCCAGTGAAAGGCGCGCCCCCGCCGCAAGCACCATCCCGCCCATCACACCAAGCGCCTCGCGGCGTGAAATTCCACCGTGACCATTCCGACTCATCGCTCTTTCCTTTCCTGTTCGTTCGCCTCCGGCGAACGGTTGTTTTCCGGCACCAGTATGACCTCTTTCCGCCCGTCCGCACAAGAAGGCGAAGCGGCGCGGTGAAATGGGGGATAATGTCAAAAACAGGAGACCGGCCCCATGAGCATCCGGCGTTTCTTCGCACCCGCACTGGCA
>JBHEKP010000250.1:0-5969 GCA_041859375.1 Candidatus Hydrogenedentales bacterium
GGCGCGCGCACGGACACATTGTGCATCGAAAACGCGACCCTCAACCATGCCGGCACCTACACGGCGACTTTTGACAACGGCGCCAAAACCCCGGCCACCCACACGGCCAGGCTGACCGTGGTTGAAAAGATGCCCCTCCCCACCGCCGCCGCGGCCGGAGCTTTTCTGCTGGTGCTGGCGGCGGGGGCGGCGCGCCTGCGTCCGCAGCGCGGCGGGAAATAGGCACAACGCCGGAAAGCCCCCGTTGATCTTCCCCGCCTAAAAAGGGTATTTTTAACACGAACTTAACAATTTTTCGGTGTTTTTGACCCAAACCAGCGGAGCCATTGAACAATGAACACCAGCCGCATTCTCCTTGCCGCAGCCCTTCTTGCCGCAGCCGCATCCCCTTTCGCCGCCGCCCAGTCGGCGGACATGAGCCAGCTCTACCAGCTCAAGAACGCGGAGACACGGTCCATCAGCCCGGAGAATTTCACCGGCGAGAAGGGCAAGGGCGGCATGGCCACGCTTGAGGAGGGCACGGCCAAAAAGGCGGCGCGCGAGCTTGGCCAGGGCTGGAAGGTGAACCCCTACATTCACATCAAGCCGGGGGCCACGTTCACGCTGGCGGAAATCAACGGTTCGGGCGTGGTCAACCACATCTGGATGACGCCGGTGGGCGACTACCGCCTGATGATCCTGCGCTTCTACTGGGACGGCGAAACGGAGCCGTCGGTGGTGGCTCCCGCGGGCGACTTCTTCGGCGCGGGCTGGGGCATGGGCAACGAGCCGCGCATCACGTCGCTGGCGCTGTGCGTGAACCCCCGGAGCGGCCTGAACTCATACTGGCAGATGCCCTTCCGCAAGTCGTGCAAAATCACGATGGAAAACATGGGCGAAAAAGAGGCGACCATTTACTACCAGGTCACCTATTCCCTTGAGCAGGTGCCGGAGAACGCGGCGTACTTCCACGCCCAGTTCCGCCGGGTGAACCCCCTCCCCTACAAGGACGTGTACACCATCCTTGACGGCGTGAAGGGCACGGGCCACTACGCGGGCACCTACCTCTGCCACGGCGCGAACAGCGACGGCTGGTGGGGCGAGGGCGAAATCAAGTTTTACATCGACGGCGACACGGACTTTCCCACCATCTGCGGCACGGGCGAGGAGGACTACTTCTGCGGCTCCTACGGCTACAACGAGCGCAAGGAGGACGGGAAGTGGGTGTATGAGAATTTCACCAGCCCCTACAGCGGGTTCCACCACATCCCGTTCAAGGGCGAGCAGCGCCGCTTCGGCCAGTACCGCTGGCACATCACCGACCCGATCCGCTTCAAGAACGACCTGCGCGTGACCATCCAGTCCATCGGCTGGCAGAGCGAGGGTCGCTACCTGCCGCTGCAGGACGATCAGGCCTCGGTGGCCTACTGGTACCAGACCGAGCCGCACAACCCCTTCCCGCCGCTGCCGGAGAAGGACAAGCTGGTGGTGAGGGACTGAGTTTTTTGGGTGGCATGGTGACGCCGCCGGGCGGGTTGAGAGGACGGACGGGTGAGCAGGAAGAAGTTGTTTGTTTATCTGGTGGCGCCGGTGCTGGTGAGCCTGGTGCTGATGGGGCTTTACTTTTCGGGGCATGTGGTGCTCCAGCGGATTGTGGCGCCGAAGCTGCCGCCGCTGCCTCCGGACGCGTGGCGTGAATTCGGACTTTTGGAGAACCTGCAAAACCTGATCCTGCTGGGGCTGTTCGGGGTGGCCTGCGCCGGGGTGGCGCGGAAACGGCTCCGCTTTGAACAGGCCGCTTGGGCGGTGATTGCGGCGGGCACGCTGTTTGTGTTTTGCGAGGAGCTTGACTACGGCACGCACCACCGCGCCTACCTCGCCCGCGAGGGGGGATTCCAGTGGTTCCAGCCGATGACGGAATGGCCCGGGGAGCTCATCGCGCAGATTGACCTGGAGGCGGAACCGGTGAACCTCCACAACAAGCCCGGCGTGGACAAGCTGTTCAAGAAGGCGAGTGACCTGTTGACGGGGCTTTTCTTCGGCCTTTTCCCGCTGGCGGCGCTGCGCATGAAAAACGCCTGGGTGCGCTATGCGGCCCCGGACAAGTATGTGGTCCTGACCGTGCTGGCAATGTTTCTGCTGCGCTCCGTGACGCATCTCCTCGGCGATCTGGAAAAGGCGTCTGTGGGGGACATGAGGGGCCTCCTTGCGCTGGCGGACACGGCGTCAATAACCATGACACGGGAGCCGGGGGCCATCAGCCAGAACCTGTCGGAATTCCGGGAACTGAACTTCTACTACATTCTGCTTGTGTACTGCGCGGAATTGGTGTTCCTGCGCAGAACCCCGGAACCCGCGGCGGAAACGGCGCAAAACGGGGCGGAGATGCAAACGGAAAACGCCTAGGGAAATGCCGGAAAAACGGGCGGTTTCCGGACGGGACATTCCCCCCAGGATCCGCCACCAGACGGGGGGCTTTGGAGGGGCGTTGTTTTGGGGTGTTTTGAAATGTCCGGCGCGGCACAGGCCGGCAGGGAGTTCTCATGTCCATGGGAGAGTTCAGCCTTGGAATGGCGGCGGCCGCAGGGATGGTCATGGGCGTCTTTTGCTGCGCGGCGGCGGCGTTGGACAGCCCCTGCGCTCCGCTTCGGGACGCGGCGTGGGGATCGTCCGCCGAATGGGCTCCGGGGGATCCTGACGGGAGCGTCCACTGCCTGGGCAACGGGCGGTTGTGCGTTTACGGGCAGGGGCCGGACGTGATTCAGCTTTTCGGCCCACCCTACAGCACCACCACCATCGGATCGATCCGGCTGGCAAGCCCCGGCGCGGGATGCGCCTCCCGGCGGGTGAGTGGGGCGGCCGTGTGGGAGCACCGCATCCGGCTGGAGGGCCGCGACGCGGCGGTGCTGACAGATTTTGTGGACAGTGAGTTGCCCTGTTTTGTCCGCATTATTGAATGCGCCGAACCCGTGGAGTTTGTGTTCACACCGGAGAAGGGCCTGCGCACAACCGACTTTTCCAAAATGACGGGGGGCGCAAAGGGGGCCTTGCTGGTTGAAACGCCCATCGGCGTGCCGAGCGTGCCCTTTGGCCGGTATCCGATACCCTTCGCCTTTTTCCATCAGTTTGCCTGGCTGGGCAACGCCGAAATGACCGCCATGGAACCCGGCGGCGCGGCGCGGTTCAGCTTCGGACCGGGCCGGAGCGTCCTTCTTGCCGTGGGCGGGCCGGAACTGGAGCCGTGCCTGAACGCCATGGCCGGAGCGCTTGCGGCGGCCCCCGGCATGTTGCTGGACCGGACGCTGAAGGCCTGGGCCGCGTTCACCGCCAAGGGGCGCGACTTCGAAAAGGAACTCCCGGAGGACACGCCGATGCGGGCCCGGCTCGCGGAGGTTTTGGACGATGTGGCGGTGCTAATCAAGGCGCAGCAGGCGGACGAGGGCGGTGTGCTGGCGGGCTACCCGTACCACCTCGGCTATGTGCGCGACCAGTACGGCACGCACCGGGGACTGGTTGCGCTGGGACACGAGGAAATGTCCGGGGAGATTCTGAATTTTTACCACGACGTCTTCGGCAGGCACGGGCGCATCTGCAACGCCCAGGCATTCGGCATCCCCGGCCTGCTCCATGTGCATGAGAATGATGACGTGGAAATCACGGGCTATATCACGCTCCAGGCCTTCGACCACCTGGCCCGGACGGGCGATGCGGAATTCACCAAAGGAATCTTCCCCATGCTGGAGTGGGCATGGACGGCGCAGCAGCACCATTTCATCGGGGACATGCTGCCCTTCAACGGCGACGAGACCTATGTGGCCGGCGGGATTCTGCCGCGATCGGCGCTGGACGACGGTTCCGCCGAGGCGACCCTGCTCTTCATCGAAAGCGGGAAACTGCTGATTGACTTTGCGGAGAAGCAGGGGTTGTGGGACGCGGACCGGGTTGCGCGGGAGCGGCGGGTGCTGGAGCGGGTGCGCGCATCGTACCGGGACAACTTCTGGCGCGACGGGCGGCTCATCACCAACAACCCGGAGCGCAGCCGGGACAAGGCGGCGCTGCCACGGATGCGCCACGGTGTCTGCGAGTCGTGCGTGACCGTTCAGTGGACGGTGCGGACGGAGAACAGCCGCCATGTGTGCGTGGACTGCCTGAACAAGCCGCCGCTACCCGCCGTGGAACCCAAAGTCCACACATTGCAGTCAGTGGCCCTGACACCGCTCTATTTCCACACCACCCTCTTTGGCAAGGAGGAACTCCGGACACAGGCGGAAGAGATCGTCGCGGCCTACCAGCAGACGGGAAGGCTTCCCTCGCGGCCCGACGGGGAGGTGTCGGTGGGCTACGACTACGGCCTGTTGCTCTACGCGCTCACGGAACTGGACCATCCGGCGGCGCGGGAACTGTTTGTGAAAACGCTGGAGCTTGCCGACAGCACGGGCGCGTGGGCCGAGTATTACCGCAACCACAAGCCCACGGGAACACGCTGCCGTCCGTGGGAAAGCGCCATCAATGTTGAGGCGCTGCTGCACTGGGTGGAAAAGGAATGCGGAAGGAAATGAGTCCGCAGGGACAACGGCAATGAACGAATTCGTCCATGTCGGAACAGGCTATCTTGCGGCGCGGGCGCTGGGCTACCGAGAGCACCGCTTTGAGACACTCTTTGTGGCGCTGGCGGCGTACTCCCCGGACTTTGACGCTCAGTTGCGGCACCTCTCCCCCTTCTTTGCCCATGGCATCTGGACCCACACGATTGTTGGCGTGGCCATCATGGGCCTTGTTCTTGCGGCAATAGGCCATGCTGTCACCGCCCGCCTCAAACCGGAGCCGCCGGTGGGGTTCATGCGGCTGTGGGCATTGGCCATGCTTGGCGGGCTGAGCCACCTGTGTTTGGACGCCTTCACCTTCTACTATTCCAACGGCGACGCGACGCACCACATGTATTTCTGGCCGCTGTGGAATTTTCCCTGGCACATCAACACCATTTTCCCCGGAACCACCTTCACCGTGCGGGTCTGGGTGGAGGTGATCTATTCGGTGCTTGTGGGCTGCGTCATCCTGCCGTACCAGTGGGCTTACAGGAAGGAGAACCCCTTCAGGATGCTGAATCCGCGGGGGTGGTTTCGCGCCGGGTAAAAAACGGGCCATGGCAGAGGCAAAAGAAAGATCCCGGCGGAGGCGGCCCCGCCGGGATCTTTCATGCCGTAACCGCCTGTTGCGGCTTATTTGTTGACGTTTTCCTCTGAAATGTCGCGCTTGATGCCGGTCTTGGTCAGCTCAAGTTTTCCCCAGGAACCGTCAATCAGTCGCGGCTGGGTGAACTGGGTGTTGCACCAGTAGCACTTTCCGCTTCCGTCCCTGGCGGCGGCGGCGACATTCAGGTAGCGGGAGGCCCCGCCGTCCTCAATCCACCAGTCCTTGTCCACAATGACCACGCGCAGGATGCCGGTCCATCCGGCGTTTTCCAGCAGCGCCCGCATCTGCGACTCAAGCTCCTTGTTCACCATGCCCGCCGGGGGCATGGTGGCGGAGGAGTCGTGCGCGGCCTTCACCTTTTCATGGAGATCCGCATAGAAACTGAAGTCCGCGCCTTCAATGACCAGTTCCCCCACGGCGGGATGGTCGCCGTAATTTCTGACGAAAAACTTGACCGTGTGCTTGCCGGGGGCGAGCTGGGCGAGATCATAAGTGAAGGCGATGGGGCCGATTTTCCTGTTTCCCTTGCCCTCGCCAAAGAGCATGTCCGGGTCCTTGTAGGAGGTCATTTTCGACGGATCGGGGGCGATTTCAAGGACAAGGTGCTTCGCGTCAATGTATTCGGGCTTTTTCAGGGTGATGTACTGGTAGTCTTCATTGCCGTCCGCGCTCAAGCCCACCATGACGCCAAGCTCGCTTTTGTCCCCCGCCCCGTACAGGTCACGCCAGCTCTTGCCCGGCAGGATAAGCCCGTAGATGTAATCGCCCGCCTGGAATTCCGTGGTGAGGCCCGCCGG
>JBHEKP010000295.1:0-5921 GCA_041859375.1 Candidatus Hydrogenedentales bacterium
AGGTACAGCCCCACGCCGAGACCCCGCGCGAGGATGATTTGGGCATCGCGCGTGGACTTAGCAGTGACTTCGCGCTCGAGGGCGTGCAGGACGCCGCGCACGCGGGGCAAGTCGAGCCAGTGCCGGGTCAGCGGATGGTCCTCGCATTGGTCCAGGGCCGCATGGATGGCCTCGCGATCGGACAGCATGCGATGGCCGATGTCCGCGCCTTGGAGTCCCTTGGCTTTGTAGTGCAGGACCTGCGCGGGCAGGCGGTCGCGAAAGGTGTGCCGCACAAGCCAGCGGGCTTCGCCCTTGCGCCGGTACATATCCTCCGGCACCCGCAGAAAAAACTCGATAAGTCGCCGATCCGCCGTGGGATCGCGAAAGCTGAGGCCATAGGCCGGGCCCAACTCGGCCCACAGGCTGCCCCCATAGCTCATGCCGGGGGAGAAGAAGAGGGTCTGCGCCGGCGGATAGACCCGGACCTGCGCGATGTAGTCGTCCTGTTGCTGCTGGAGTTGCCTGGCGAGTTGGATCTCCTGGGCGAATGCCGGGCTGATCGCGGCGTTGGCGAGGCGGCTGGTCCAGGCGGCGGGGGTGTGCGCGCGCAGATAGGCCGGGGGCCAGCGCAGGAGCGGCTTGAGGATTTGGCGTTTCAGGGTGCGCCAGGGCGTGGGTTCCGAATAGCGCATGGAGCGCCCCAGGCCGCTCCAACCGCCGCGCTGAAAGCTGGTGAGCAGGGAACCCGTGCCGCTGTAAGAGACGCTGCCGTTGCCGAATTGCCCCGTGAGCAATACCCCCATGCCTTGCTGTGCCGCCAACGCAGTCAGGGTCGTGATCCAGTAGAAATTGGAGGGGGAGAACGCGGGGGCATTTAGAATTTCCAGGAGGCGGTGGATGCCGGTGAGCACGCTGGTGCCCGCGGCATCGACGGGGACGTGGTGCCGCACGCCGGCCTGGAGGGCGGTGGCGTGGGCGCCTTCCCACTCGTGGCCCAGGCGCGCCCCGGCGCCCACGGTGGCGTCGAAATGGGGCACGGAGGTATAGGCCGTTAGTTCCTTACCTGCGGCCGCGAGGAGGGGGGCGGCCAGCGCGGCCACGGAACCGGAATCCAGCCCGGCGCTCAGGGTGACACCGATGGGCTTTTCGCTGCGCAACCTGCTTTGCACGGCCTGCGTATAGAGGTGCATGAACTGCTCGTAGTACGCGGCTTCCGGCAGAAAGCGATCTGGTGTGATGGATTCTGGGTTCCAGTAGCGCTGCTTCTGCCAGTGTCCGTTGCTCCATTGCAGCCGGTGGCCGCTGGCGAGGGCCTGGATGCCGGTGTAGGCCGTCCGCTCGCCGTCCCCGACCCAGACCACGAGGACCTGCGCGATGCGCAGCGGGTCGATGTCGCGGGGCACTTCGGGTAGCGCGAGCAAGGCCTTGATGCCGGAGGCGAACGCGAAGAAACGGTCGCACTTGTGGTAGTAGAGGCTGGTATTGCCAAAGTGATCGCGCGCGAGGACGAAGCTGCGCGTGCGCGCATTCCACGCGGCGAAGGCCCAATCCCCATAGAGGTGATCGCTACAGGCATTGCCCCAGCGCGCATAGGCGGCGCGGACCAGTTCGCCATCGGGGGTGGTGGCGTGATCGGCGGGGGGGACGCACAGCGCGTGGAGTAGTTCGTCGCGGTTGTCCAGGCGGGCCGTGGTGACAAAGAGGACGTCGTCCTGCAGCGTGGGCTGTGCTTCGTGGCGGTGCTCCGGGGTGTCGTGCGCCAGGAAATGCGTGAAGGCCACAGCGTCTGTGTGCAGCCCGTGAATGCCTTCGGGACCCCATACCGCCATCGCGGTCTGCATGCGCGCGAGATCTTCGGGATCCACCGGAGCGCCGTCCAGGCGGACGATACCGCAAATGCCGCTCATGTTGGACTCCCGGCTTGTGGCTGAATGCTGGGCAGGTCTTGGGCCGGAACCTGTGCGAAGCAGGCGATCACTTCGAAGCTGCGGTGGCCGGGTGCGCCGGTGACGATGCTCGCGCCGCAGCGCAACCAGGCATGCGCAGAGAAATCCTTCCCCGGCTCCTTGCGCACGCCGAGGTAGAGCGTGGTGGGGATGCCGCGACGACGCAGCATCCAAGTGCCCGCGAGGGCCTGCGCCAGACAGCGGCTGTCCCATGGCACCCAGGGAGCGACGGCGCGCACGGCCCAGCCTACGCGTGTGGCCGTGTCTGTGATTGCACGGGAAACTTCGGTGGCGCTCTCTGCGCTGGTGCGGCCGAGCCAGGCGGCGATGCGCCGGAAGGGGAGAAGGGCCATGGCCAGGCGCGCGGCCACCAGTGCGAGGAGCGCCTCCAGCAGACAGGCCCGCGCGGACCAGGGCAGGGCGAGAAACTTGCGCGCCTTAGGCCACAACAATGAGCCCCTCTTCACGCAGTTGGCCCAGGAAGTGCATCACTTCGCGCTCGCAGACTTCGGGGGTGACGTCGAACTCCGCCTGCAACTGCGCGCACACCGCGGCGACGGGTTGCGGCGTTTCGAGCAGATCCCAGATGCGGCGCGCGGTGGTCTCGAGGCCGTAGTAGTTTCCGCGGTCGATGTTCATCAGCACGACTTCGCCGTCCAGCTCGGTGGCCAGCAGCCCCTCGGCGCGCGCGACGTGTGTTTCCAATGCCAGCGTTGTCATGGCTGCTCCTGATCTGGTTCGAGTATTGGAAGCGTTTGCCAGTGGGCTTCCAACTGGTCCAATAGTTTGTCCATGCGATGAATGTCGCGCGGACGGCCCACTTGCACGAAGGGAACCGCCGCGGCCACGCCGCTGGCCAGACGCATCGCTTCCGCCTGGCTGTCGAGTCCCGGCAGGTACTCGGGCCGGTACAAATTTGACACAAGCTCGTGCAGGCGCGCAAAGCCGCGCAGCGGCGCAAGGGTGATTGACTCGCCGCTGTGGCTCGACAACAGGTGGATCGCCCCAAGCTGCCGGGCCATCAACACCGCGGGTTGATGCAGAGAGACGACAAACTTGTCGACCTCGAAGGCGGCGTCTTGCGCGTGCGCCGGCATCCGGTCTAATTGCTCCAGGGCATCGGTGCAGAGCCGCAGTTGCGGCATGGAGGGGATGACCCGATAGCCCGCGCCGGCGTCGTGCACCAGCGCGCAGACATCGTCACACAGCAGGGGATAGCCCCGCCGGTGCAGGTGCGCTGCGAGGGTGGACTTGCCCTCGCCCTGGGGACCCACGAAGATCATGGCACCTTGTGGGGTGTCCACCGCGCTGCCATGGAGGAGCAGGTGCCCGCGCTGATACATCAGCGCGCCCATGGCCGATCCAAGGAGGAAGAGGCGAACCCGCTCCATCGCGGCATCGGGATAGGGTTCAATCGTGATGGAGCAGCCGCGCGAAACGGCGTAGCGCGCGGTGCCGGGAATGTCCAGCAGCAAGACATCGCCGGCGGCCTGGAAGTAAGAAGCGGCCGCGCGGGGATTGGGAAGCGCTTTGGGTACGGAACCCCAACGGATCTCGACCTCGACCGGGGTGTCTGCGGCGGCTTCTTGCGGCACGCCCGGCAATGCCACTGCCGACGCTACGGATGCACCGTAGAGTCGATAGCGAAAGGGCACCGAAGCGCCGCACGGCGCGTGGGGTGGCAACGGCATGGTGGACACGGGCGAATATCCTCGGGGGTGCCCAACATAGCAGCCAGGACGGGCGTAAGGGAAGCGCGTGGCGCATCTGCAATCCACGTGGCCACTGTGCTCGCGAAGCCTCCTATCGTTTGGCCGCACATGCTATGGCAAGGACCAACGCCTCCTCCTCCTGCCACGCGATCAAGACGTGACCGCCTAGTTCATTCCAAGTGCACCCAGTAGCCAATATAAGATGATGAACACGAGAACGGTGGAAAAGCAGCCCCCGCCGAGCTTCCAAGCACCCAATCCTGCCAAGCCGCCACGTAACAAGCCCATATCTATTTCGCTTTCTCCAGGTCCTTGCCTGGAAACTTGCTGTGCATTCTAGTCTTACTTAGAGCCAACAACGCACTGCGGTGGCGCATTCCGGGATGCTGCGCATCGCACAAAGAACAAGCCGCCGGAAAGCATGCCCATGGCAGCTTCCCGGCGGCGAAACTATCTATGTGCCGCGTGAAACAGACCGGATCACATGACTGCACGTATCCGCGTGCGCAGGAGGGATTGGCCCGCCAGTAGCCCGGCCACGCCGAGAAAGAGCACGAGCCAGTCCCCGAAGGATTTCTCCAGGGGACCACCCGCCTTGCCCGCGCCTTCGCAACCCGAACAACCGAACGGCGGATCCTCACCTTCGCCCTCACCTTCGCCCTCACCTTCGCCCTCGCCTTCGCCCTCGCCTTCGCCCTCACCTTCGCCCTCACCTTCACCCTCACCTTCACCTTCACCTTCACCTTCACCTTCACCCTCAATGGCAACATCTGAATTAATCAGTGAAACAACCGGAGACGTGACAAGCTGTCCCCCGTCAAAACGGTAAAGCACCTCCCCGGAAAAGCGTTGCGTTCCCGCCACCCCTTCCCCCGGCAACAATTGGAAAGAGAAGGCCGCCGGAAAGGAGGGCACCTGCACCCAGGCGAACTGGAGTTCACCGGTATGCACCGAAAAATTGACGATGTCCGGAACGGCGCCCTCAAGGGCGTCCTGGAAATTCCATCCGGCGGGGATGCGTTCAACCACGCCGAGGGAGGTGATGGGGCGGTCCCCGTCATAGGTCAGCGTCAGGGTCACCCGCAGCGGACTTCCGGGGGTGTATAGCCCCGTGCTGAACTGTCTTCCCAGCACGGGCTGCACCTCCACCTCGCCCTCGCCCTCGGCTTCGCCTTCACCCTCGGTTTCGCCCTCGCCTTCCCCTTCGGTCTCCCCCTCGCCCTCCGGTTCGACCGGGGGGGCCGAAACCGTGACCAGATCCGTTTTGGCGCTTTCGCGCGCGCCGAACAGGCAAACCCTGCGCAACGTGACCGTGTACACGCCCGCCTGTTCATACACATGGGCCGGGTCGCGCTCCGCGGACGCCTCCGAACCGTCGCCGAAGTCCCATTCCCAGCGCGGCTCCAAAAGGCCGCCGTCCCGCGACAGGTTGGTGAAGGCCACCCGCAGCGGCGCCTGCCCGGCAACGGGCTCCGCGGAAAAATCCGGGCGCGGGCACATCCAGTCGCAGCCTGGCAGCAGTGGGAGCGCCAGCGTCGTCGTCAAAACCAAAAACAGCCTTTTCATGGGCCTCGGCAATCCTTCCATGTTGTACGCCAAACTTTACCACATGAGCGGGGCTGTCATGACAACACCGGCCGTTTTTTCCGCGCCGCCCGCCGCGCCGACGGCGCAATCCGCGCCGGGGTGCAAAAAAACAGGCGTGTTCCGCTTGACACCGGCTTTTTGGATTTGCTACGATTTGTCCACCATTCGAGCGGGAGTAACTCAGTGGTAGAGTGCAACCTTGCCAAGGTTGACGTCGCGGGTTCGAGTCCCGTCTCCCGCTCCATTTTTTTCTTCTCCGGGCCGTTAGCTCAGTTGGTAGAGCAGTTCCCTTTTAAGGAATTGGTCATAGGTTCGAGTCCTATACGGCCCACCATCCCCGCGAGGGCTTCGCGCCCGGATGCCCTCGCCAAAATCCGGGTTGACGACGGAACGGCACTGCCTAATGCTCCGAGGCGGGCTGCAAAAGTGATTCACCCTGCTGCCCGCATGGGGTACAGTCGTCAAATGCCATTGACCATAAGCCCACCGTGGCGAGATCTGACTTTCCCGGTCTCGACCCGGGAAGACGTTCGCCTGTGAGCGCGCCGGTCGCCATCCCCTTCGGTCTTGCGGCCCCGCCTTTCACCGAGCGGCGCAACGATGCCGCGTACTTCTTCCCGGGCGAGCAGTACCTGCGTGCGCTCGAGTTCCTGGGGACCACGCTGTGGACGCGGACGCAGGTCGGAGTCATCAC
>JBHEKP010000346.1:0-7518 GCA_041859375.1 Candidatus Hydrogenedentales bacterium
GCTGAAAGAATTCGACTTCGGCCCCGGCGACTTCAAGGTGTGCGGTGGACTGCTCTACTTCACCGCCGAGTCGCGGGAGGATTACAACACGAGAATCTGGGCCAGCGACGGAGCGACGACCTACAAGGTGGACGGTTTCAGCTACAGGCCCTGGGGTTTGGCGAATTTGAACGGCAAACTTCTCTACGTCGCCCTTTACGACGACAATGAAAGCAAGACCCACTGCGGCCTCTTTGCGACGACCGGCGCCGGCGGAGCCCTGCTCGCCGTGATCAACCCGACCCTTTTCTACGGCTACGGCGACTATGCGGCGGTCGTGGACGACGTCATGTTCTTCACCGCCGAAAACAGCCACGGCGGCGTGGGCCTGTGGAAGAGCGACGGCACCGCCCCCGGCACCATGATGGTGAGCGACATCACCCCCGTGCCCGTGGGAATAGCCCCCGCCGACCTCACCGCCTGCGGTGGCAAACTGTACTTCTCCGCGGGTGACGAGGCGCACGGCCACCAGTTGTGGACCAGCGACGGCACCCCCGAAGGCACGCTGCCCGTCAGTTGCCCGACGCCCTGAAGGCAGCCGCCGCGCGGGGCGCGGCGGAGGAATGCCTCAGGAATAGGTGAAGTATGCGGTGGCCCTGCATGGGGTGCCGCAGCGCACCCGCACCCAGTGCGCCGAAAACCCGTCGGGAAATTCGTGGTGCCCATACCCTCCTGCGGCCACGGTGAGGGTGTCGTAAACCGCCCAGGTGCCGTCCCCGAGGAAATCCACCTCAATGGTGAAACGGGCCGCCTCCGGCGAGTCGTGCCGCAGGTGCAGGCATTTCTTGTCAAACCCGGTCATCAGGTACGGGTCCGAGGGGGTGTCCACCGCCACCTCCGTGTCCTGCCAGGGGCCGCCCCAGCCCTTCGGCTTGCCCATGCCCCAAAGCGTGTCCATGTTGCCGAACCACAGCCCGGACTGCGGTTGGCCTGTGGCGTTGTCCGTCTGGTCGCCCGCCATGACAAAAAGGCCGCGCCAGCAGCAGAAATCGGGGACAATGCGCAGGTGTGCGCAAATGGGGCGGATCCCCCACACGTTTCCACCATACACGAGCGGCGGCAGTTCATAGAACATGCCGTGCAGGTCCATCAGATAGCGTTCCGTCTGCGCCTCCCGGATGCGCATCCATTCCGTGTTCCACGTGTGGTCGTAGGCCTGGCTGGCCTTGGGAAGAAGGTAGCGCGACCATTTGCCGTCGTGCAGCACGCGCAGGATGCAGCTCGACTTGTTCCAGCCCGCGGCGTAGAGCGTGTTGCCGTAGCGGCTCCCGGCCTTTGGGTTTTGTTTCCCCGACACCTCCACAAAGGGGTTCCGCTCAAGCACCGTCCACGTTTTCCCGTCCCACTCGGCCAGGCAGCCCGAGGACCGCGCGCCCAGGTATTCCTCCTCCTCGTAGGTGTTGTTCGCCGCCACCACGCGGCCCTGCGCCGTGAAGCACCCCTTGAAGTGCGGCTGCCCCGTTATGCCGAGTTCTTTCACGAGGTCCGCGATCTGCCGCGCCTCCAGCGTCTTCAGATCAACCTCAAAGAACAGGCCCTCCATGGTCAGAAAGTACGCCATGCTTTCCGGGCGCTCCAGATGGCGCGCCGTGGCCGTCAGGCGGTGCCTCCTGAGCGCGTCAATTGTGCGCACATTGCCCTGCGCGTCTATCACATGCGGGCCGATGATTGCCTGGCCCGTCTCCCAGTGGACCATGCGGTTCGCAAAAGTGCCCGTCACCGACGCTGGATGGGGGCGCATGGTCATGTCGGCGCTGATCTCGTAGAGGCCGATGCCCTCCCCCTTGATGTGCGCCACATATCCGATGGCCCACAGCCTGTCCGCCCATGGAATCAGCGCCCCGATGCCGGTTTCGCTGTCGCTGCCCGTGCCGGGCGCGCATACCGTCATTCCCGGAAAGACCCCGTCCACCTGAAGCGGCGGCGGGAACGCCTGCGGGGCGGGTGTTCCGGGCTCCGCGCCAAGGCTGAGGACGGCAATGGTGAGGCAAAATAGTGGTGCCATGCTGGTGTGCTCCATTCTTCCCTGATTATAGGGGCGGAAGTTCCTCCATTGCATGCCGGGGACGCGGTGCGGGGGGGTGCCCTACCGGGCGGCGCCTTCCAGGGCGGCGGCCCGGGCGAGAAGCGCGTCCGCCTCCCCCTGGCGGCCCAGTTTTGCCAGGGCACCCGCCAGGTTTTTCATGGCGGGGACGCAGTTTGGATCCACCTCCAGCGCCTTCCCGAGGGGGGCGGCGGCGCCCTCGAAATCCCCCAGCCGCATCAGGCAGCCGCCGAGGTTGACGAGGGCGGCAAGGTTGCCGGGCTCCTTTTCCAGCGCCCCGGCCAGGCGCGCTTTCGCCTCCTCAAGCCTGCCCTGGTCAAGCATCAGCTTTCCCATGTTAATCAGCGACGGGACGTCGCCGGGGTTGGCCGCCAGCGCGCGGTTCAGAAAGCCCTCCGCCTCCCCGGCCTTGCCCTCGTTCACGCACAGCGCGCCCAGGTTGCCCAGCAGCACCGTATTGTCCGGCGCGGCGGCCAGCGCCTTTTCCAGGTGGGGCCTGGCCTCGCCGTTCCGGCCCTGCCCGACCAGCAGCACCCCCAGCGCCCCGAGAATGTTCGGGTCGTCCGGCTTCTTTGCCAGCGCCCGCGACAGCAGGTCTTCGGCCTCCCCAAGCCTGCCCTGGCCCGCGCGGATTTTGCCCAGGTTGTGGAGTGTGTTGGCGTCGCCGGGCTCCAGCTCCAGGGCTTTTTCAAAAAACTCCCCGGCCTCCCCGTTCCGCCCCCGGTCCATGGCGATGACGCCGAGGTTGTGCGCGGCGGCGTGGGATTTCGGGTCAAGCCCGCGCGCCTTTTCAAAGAAGGCCGCCGCCTCGTCCCGCCGGTCTTCCGCCATGCGCAGCACGCCGAGGTTGACCAGGGCGTTGATGTCGTCGGCCTTCAGTTTCAGCGCCCTGTCCAGCAGGGCGTTGGCGTCACCGAAGCGTTTCTCCCCCGTGGCGATTTTGCCCAGGTTGATCAGGGCGTTCACGTTTCCGGGGCTCAGTTCCAGCGCCCGTTCAAGGCGTTTGCGCGCCTCCCCGTTTTCACCCAGCGTCATGTGCAGCACGCCAAGGTTGACCAGGGCGTTGACGTTGTTTGGGCTTTTGCCCAGCGCCTTGTCCAGGCACTCGCGCGCCTCCCCGTGCCGCCCCTCCAGGGTGAGCAGGTTGCCCAGGTTCGTGAGCGCGTTCACATGGTCGGATTTCAGGCTCAGCGCGCGGGTCAGCAGCGCCAGGGCCTCCGCCCGGTTGCCTTTTCGTATCTGGAGCATTCCGAGGTTGTTGAGCGCGTTCGTCTCCGCCGGGTCCAGCTCAAGGGCGCGCCGCAGCCGCGCCTCAACCTCCCCGTCGTCCGCGCCCTGCTCGAAAAGGTGGAAGCCCAGGTTGTTGTGGGCGAGGCCGCTTTCCCATCCCGTGGCGATGGCATGGCGGAAAAGGGTGCCGCTGTCGCGCCAGTGGGAGGTCTGCACCGCGGCGCACAGGGCGTATGCGGCGGTGGCGGCCGCCGCCGCCGCGGCCAGGGCGCGTTTCGGCATGCGCCACGCCCCGGCGAGGTCCGCCGCCCCCCATGCCGCCATGATGTACAGGCCGATGGAGGGGATGTATGTGTAGCGGTCCGCGTGGGAGAATTTGCCCGCCTGCACCAGCTCGATGACGGGCACCAGCGTGCCGATGTACCAGAGCCAGCCCGTAATCAGGTAGGGCTGGCGTCGGATGCGCGCCAGGCAGAACAGGGTGATCACCGCCAGCACGAGCGCCGCGCCCGCCACCTGCCAGGCGGGCCGCCACACCGGGTGCGGGTAAAACACCGCTAGGTCCGTCGGCCAGACGGTTTTCGCAAGGTAAATGACGTACACCACGGCGGCGTTGGCGACGCGCGCCAAAACGGGCACGTTCTCGCCGAAGGAGAGGTTGTTGCCCGCCTGCTGCATCAGCATGGTGCTCGCGCTTGACGCGAGGGTGATGGCGAAGAGCGGAATTTTTTCCGCCACCCTGGGCGCGGCCGCGCGGATCAGCGCGCCGGGCGATTCCGCGTTTCCCATCCTGCCGAGGGGCCAGTAGTCCAGCAGCA
Source organism: Candidatus Hydrogenedentales bacterium (assembly GCA_041859375.1). Classification (GTDB taxonomy): domain Bacteria; phylum Hydrogenedentota; class Hydrogenedentia; order Hydrogenedentales; family CAITNO01; genus JBHEKP01. The sequence continues at coordinate 4,132 of JBHEKP010000346.1, forward strand.
GCAGCACGCAGGGCAGCGTCACCACCATCGGCTTCGACATGAGCCCGAGGATGAATGCCCCCGCCACCGCCGCATACCACGCCGCGCCGCCGCGCCGCGCGTACCGCGCGTGGGCCGCCAGCGCCAGCATCCAGAAGAGCGCGCTGAGCACGTCCTTGCGCTCCGCCACCCACGCCACCGACTCCACATGCAGCGGGTGCGCCGCGAAGAGCGCCGCCACCGCCGCGCTGGGCCAGAAGGCCCCGGTCAGCAGGCGCATTGCAAGGAACAGCGCCGCCGACGCGGCGGCGTGGAACACCAGGTTGGTGAGGTGGTGCCCCCAGGGCCGCAGCCCGTAAAGGGTGCAGTCGAGCATGTGGGAGAGCCAGGTCAGCGGGTGGAAATAATAGGCGCGGTCCGTCACAAAGGCCCAGACAAGCCCGTCAAGGCTGAGCCCCGCGCGCACCTCCGCGTTGTCCGTCACATAGAGGGGGTCGTCGTAGTTGACAAAGTCATGCCAAAGCGTCTGGCCGTATATCGCGGCGCACAACACCACCAGCCCCGCGCAGACAAGCAGGACGGCCCGCCTTCCCGGTTCCCCGGAGGCGGGAGCGGGCGGGGCGGGCGAATCCGCCGCCTGTGCGGCGGCGGGGACGCCGGTGGGGCGGTTTTTGGCGGGCCTGACTCGTGCCATGCCGCCAGTAAAACACACCCCCTGTTCCGGGCGCAACGCCGTCGGGCGCGCGGGCTTACAGCCCCTTCACGCGCCAGCCCCGGCGGTAGCGCCGCCGGAGATACTCGTTCGCGTCCCGGTTGTTGGCGAATTTCAGTTTTTCGGCGTTCCATTCGAGGGTCTTGCCCGGGAAACGGTTCGCCACGTTGCCCAGGAGCACGGCCTCCGTCAGGGGGCCCGCAAAGTCGAAGTTGGCCCCGGCCTTCTCCACGTTGCCCAGCGCCGCCTCCACGAATTCGTGGTAGTGGTCCAGCGGCTCCAGCGCGGGCTTGGGATAGTCCTTGAACTTCTCCTCGGGGTAAAGGTGGGGCGGCCCCACATGGGGGATGATCAGCGTCCCCTCTTCGCCGATGATCATCGATCCGCTCGGCGGCAGCTCGTGGCCCTTGGGAAGGTGGGGCGACAGTCCGGTGTCGGGTTTCTTGCCCCCGTCCATCCAGACGGCGTTGATGGTCTTTCCGGCGGTCAGCGCCGTGCCCGGGAAGGCGTAGCGGAGAATTGTCCAGGCGGGGTACACCTCCTCGCTGACGCATTCGGCCTCGGCCGTGATGGTGAGCGGCGCGGCAATCTCAAGCGCGGTGAAGACCGGGTCGAAGATGTGGCAGCCGAAGTCGCCCGTGGCGCCGCCGCCGAAGTCGCGCCAGCACCGCCATTTGAAGGGGTGGTAGATGTCCTTTTTGTAGGGGCGCTTCGGCGCCACGCCGAGCCACAGGTCCCACTCGACGTGGGCCGGCACGGGATCCTGCCCCTTGGGGCGCCTCTTGTCGTCCGTCGTGTAGACCGCGCCGCACCAGGAGTGCCATTCCTTGACCCCGCCGATGGCGCCGTCCTTCAGCCATTTCACCGCCGTGCGGTAGAATTCGTGGGAGTGAATCTGGATGCCCATCTGCGAGGCCACGCCCTTTTCGCGCGCCGCCAGCGTCAGTTGCCGCGCCTCGTGCACGTCGTGGGTCAGCGGCTTCTCGCAGAAGACGTGGATGCCCTGCCGGATGGCCGTCATGGACGCGGGCGCGTGGGTGTGGTCGGGCGTGGACACGTTGACCGAGTCAATGTTCCCCTTCTCCTTGTCGAACATCTCCCGCCAGTCCCGGTACAGCCGCGCGCCCGGATATTTTTTCTCCGCCTTTTTCAGGGTTGCCTCGTCAATGTCGCACAGCGCGTAGACGTTGACCTTGCCGCTGCCCGCAATGCATTCCAGGTCATAGGCTCCCTGCCCGCCCACGCCGATGGCCGCGTGCTGCAGCTTTCCCGAAGGCGGCGCCGCAAGGCTCAGACGGGGAAGGATGAGCGGAAGGGCCGCGCCCGCGGCCGCCGCCTGCCTCAAAAAGGCCCGGCGCGTGATTTCTGGCTTCATGACGGATGCTCCTTTGCCTGTGTTGTGCCTGCCTGCAAGGCCCAACACAATAACGCCGGGGGGTGGTCCCAATGCAAACCGCGCGCGCCGCCGCCGTTTTTCCACGCTTGACAGCCCCCGCGAAAGGGCTTATGCTTTGGCGGCGGACCGCGCGGTCCCGCCCCAACCACGGCCCAAGGCGCAAAGGAGAGGACAATGAAGAATTCAGAGGCTTCCGGCGGAAACGGCGGCGCGACACGGCGCGATTTCCTGAAAAGTTCGGCGGCGGCGGCCACGGCCGCGGTGGCGGGCGGGGCCTTCATTGCGAAAAACGCCCATGCCGCCGGAAGCGACATCATCCGCGTCGGCATGATCGGCTGCGGCCCCCGCTGCACCGGCGCGGCCGCCGAGGCGCTCACCGCCGATCCCGGCGCGCGGCTCGTGGCCATGTGCGACATCATCAAGGACCGCATTGTGGCCAAGCGCGAGCGGCTTCAGCAGCAGTTCAAGGACCGGATCATGGTGGACGACGACCACTGCTTCACCGGCTTTGACGGCTACAGGCAGGTCATCGAGGCCTCCGACGTGGTGCTCATCGCCAACGCGGCCAAGTTCCATCCCTTCCACGCCATGGCCGCCCTCCAGGCCGGAAAGCACGTCTTTGTGGAAAAACCCCACGGCATCGACCCCGCGGGCATCAAGCTGCTGCGCCGTGCCGCGGATCTGGCGAAGGAGAAGAAACTCTGCCTGGTCTCCGGGCTGCAGAGCCGCCACCACACCGGCTACCAGGAGACGGTGAAACGGATTCACGACGGGGCCATCGGCGATATCGTGGGCATCGAGGAGAACTTCCTCCGCCCGCCCTACCAGATCACGCCCCGCGAGGATTGGATGTCGGAGCTGGAGTGGCAGTGCAGCACCCAGTACCATTTCAACTGGCTCTCCGGCGACGATGTGCCCCAGTCGCTGGTGCACAACCTCGACCGCGCCAGCTGGGTGCTGGGCGATGCCGCGCCGGTGAAGTGCCACGGACTGGGCGGGCGCTCCTCCATGACCGATCACATCTACGGAAACGTCTTCGACCACCATTCCGTCGTGTATGAGTGCGAAAACGGCGTGCGGATTTACGCCTTCTGCCGCACCACCGAGGGCTGCTACAACGACACCTCCAGCACCGTCTTCGGCACCAAGGGGAAGGCGTCCATCCTGAACACCCGCATCTGGGGCGAGAACGACTGGACCTGGAAGGGGGAATGCAACCCCTACCAGCTTGAGCATGACACCCTCTTCAGGGCCATCCGGTCCGGCGAGCCCGTCAACACCGGCGACTTCATGGCCCGGA
>JBHEKP010000015.1:0-12636 GCA_041859375.1 Candidatus Hydrogenedentales bacterium
CGTGCTCAATCCGCGTCCGCATGGTGCGGGCGTGTGTTTTTTTGAAAAGGAGGTGAATTGCCTTGAGAATGTACGAAGCGCTGTACATCATCGTTCCGAATGTGGACGATGATGCCATCCAGACGATAGTCGCGGGTGTGGAATCCATGATCACATCAGGCGGCGGCACTATCGTGCGCTCGGAAATCTGGGGCCGGCGGAAGCTGGCCTATGAGATTCAAAAGCACAGTGAGGGCGTGTACGTGCTGCTCCGCTTCACGGCGGAGCCGGAGCTTGTGAAAAAGCTCGACACGCACTTTAAACTGAGTGAGACAATCATCCGGGCCAAGGTGCTGCATCTTGACGAGCGCACGCTGAAGCTCGAAGCCGAGCAGCAGCACCGCCGCGAGGAGGAAGCCCGCATTGCGGCCTCCCGCGTGCGCACCGACGACGATGACGACGACGACGAGGACGACGACGAAGACGATTTCGGCGGCGGCCGCGGACGGCGTCGTTCGCGCAGGGACGAGGATGACTGAAAATATAAAGGGGTTTAGGAATGGGTGATCTTCGCGTGCCGGATCTCAACAAGGTGCTCGTGGCCGGAAGGCTCACGCGCGACCCTGAGCTCAAGTACACCAGCAACGGCAAGGCCTACTGCCGCGTTGGTGTCGCCAACACCCGCTATTACAAGGACGCCAGCGGCCAGCGCCAGGAGTCCACAACCTTTGTGGACGCCGTGGTTTGGGGCCCGATGGCGGAATTTGTGGGCGAGCGCCTGAAAAAAGGCCGCGCCGTGCTGGTGGAGGGGCGTTTGCAGACGAGCGAGTGGGAGGACCGGTCCACCGGCCAGAAACGCTCCAAGCTCGAAGTGAACGCCGACCGGGTTGTGACGCTGGAGTGGGACGACGACCGCGACCGGGGCGGCGCCCCGCAGTCGCGTCCGGCGGCCCCGCGCCCGGCGCAGGAACCGGCCCCCCGCGAGATTGAGGAACCGATACCCGAGGACGACATTCCGTTCTAAAGGCCCCCTGAAAAGGATCCAAGACACATGGCAAAGATATCTGCCAAGGCAAAATCGAAAATCCGCGAGAAGAAGCTCAAGCGGAAGAAGAAAAAGAAATCGTCACGCGCGAAGATCTGCCGGTTGACGGTCGATCGCGTCGTGTACATTGACTACAAGGACACCAACCTGCTCAAGCACTACGTGACCGAGCGCGGGAAGATCATCCCCCGCCGGATCACCGGCGCGACCGCGAAGCACCAGCGCATGCTGAACCGGGCCATCAAACTGGCCCGCGAAGTGGCGCTGCTGCCGTTCTGCGCGGACTGAGCAGTCCGGAACAGGAACACCGCCGCCCATGCTGAGACAATCGGCGCTTTGGCTGGGGCTTTTCATGGCGGGGGCGTTCCTGACCGAGGCGGGGCTTGCCCCGCTTGCGATGATGCTTTTTCCCGTGCCGGCCGCGGTCTTCTGGGCCTGCGGCCGGCGCGGGCCGGCCTTGATGACGCTCGCCTGGGCCGGGGTTTCGGTCCTGGCGGGCTACGGGTTGCGCATTGCGCTCCTGCGCGCCGCCGGCGTTGAGCCGGAGGTGTTCGGGATGGGCTGGCTGGTGGTCGGCTTCGCCGCCGCGCTGGTCGCCTCCGGAGGCGTGGTGCTGGGCGGGATGATCCGCTCGGGCAGCTCCTTCGGCCGCTGCGTGGCCGCGCTGTCGCTGCTGTATTTCGGCCTGATTGGCGCGGAGACGGCGGTGTTGTGGGATCAGACCCGCGACGCGTGGACGGTGTTCATGAACGCCCGGACCGCGGAGCTGGAGGAGGCCGGCAACACGGCGATGGCGGAGTTGCTGCGCTGGTTCGACGGTCACTGGGCGTATGTCGGCTTTGGCATGCTCTATTCGGGGCTGCTTCTGGCCGTGTCGCTGCAGGCCGTGGTCGTGTTCCGCTGGCTGCGCGCCAATCCGGACCAGGCCGCGGGCGTCGAGCCGAACGGACAGTTTAAGACCATGCGCCCGCCGGAATGGCTGGTGTGGCTGGCCATCGCGGCGGCGCTGCTGTGGCTGGCCGACAACCGGTGGCCCAACGAGACCGTGCGCTTCGTGTCGTGGAACACGGCCATGGCCCTGTTCACCGTCTACTGGCTGAACGGGCTCGGCATAGCGCTCTGCGGCCTCCAGGCCTTCGGCGCGCGGGCGGGCATGCAGGCGCTCCTGCTGGGGCTGCTTTTCCTGTCCGGGATGCACCAGGGTCTGGCCGTTTTCGGCCTTTTCGACACCTGGTTCGAGCACCGGATTGCGCTGGCCCGGCTGGCCGCGGCATGGCGGGAGCGCAACCGCGACCGGGACGGATGACCGGGCGGCGGCGCGTGGATGAAACGGATTTTCAAGACTGAACAAGGCATAAACGGCGGCGGCGGCCCGGATGGAACGGGCGCCGCGGCGGAAACCAGGGAGTGGTGACAAATGAACGTCATCCTTTGCGACGATGTTGAGAACCTCGGAACGATGGGCGCCCGCGTGAAGGTCACCGACGGCTACGCGCGCAACTATCTCATCCCGCGCAAGCTGGCCGTGGCGGTGGACTCCGCCTCCGCGAAGCAGATTGAGCATGAAATGCGCATCATCAAGAAGCGCGAGGACAAGCGCCGCACCGAAATGACCGCCCTCGCGGCCCGGATGCGCGGCGTCACCCTTGAATTTCATGTGCGCGCCGGGGAGGAGGACAAGATTTTCGGGTCCGTCACCAGCGCCATGATCGCCGAGGGCCTGGCGGAGGCCGGCCACGAGGTGAGCCGCAAGGCGGTGATGCTTGAGGAGCCCATCAAGGCCCTCGGCATCTACACCGTCCCCGTGCGCCTCGCCTCCGGGATCGAGGCCGAGGTGAAGGTCTGGGTGCGCGGGCTCAACGACGAGGTGACCACCGAAAACACGGCGGAAACCGGCGACGAAGAAACAGCCGAGCCGACCTCCTGACCGGGGTGGCGCGATGGCAGAAGCCCGCAAAAAAAAGCCGCGTGACGGAACGCCGGCGCCGCCGGTGTTCGACCGCATGCCCCCGCACAACATCGAGGCCGAGCGGTCGGTGCTGGGCGCGCTGCTGATCAACGGGCAGGCCGTCGGCCCCGTCATCGAGATCTTCCACGAGAACGATCCGGAAATTTTCTACCATCCGCCGCATCAGGCCGTTTTTGACGCGGTCGTGGAGCTTTTCCGGAACAACGTGCCCGCCGACATGGTCACCGTGGCCGCCGAGCTTGAAAAGAACGGCCGCCTGGACGAGGTCGGCGGGCCGTCGTATCTTTCCGACCTCACCATGGCGGTGCCCACCTCCGCCAACGTGGAATATTACGCCAGGATCGTGATGCGCGCGGCCATGCTGCGCAAGCTCATCGTCACCTGCACCCAGATCACCGGCGAGGCCTACCAGGGCGGCGACGAGGTGGAGGAGCTGCTCGACACGGCGGAGAAGCGCATCTTCGCCCTCAACGAGCAGCGCCAGACCAACCCCATCCACCATGTGGGCGATCTGGTCAAGGAGGGCGTGGCGGCCATCCAGTCCAAGATGGACAACCGCTCCGGAATCAACGGGCTGGCCACGGGATTCCCCGAACTGGACAAAATGATGTCCGGGCTGCAGAAGTCCGACATGATCGTGCTCGCGGCGCGGCCCTCCGTGGGCAAGACGGCCTTCGCGCTGAACATCGCCGCGAACGCCGCCATCCGGGACAACAAGGCCACCCTCCTCTTCAGCTTGGAAATGGCCAAGGAGCAGCTCGTCCAGCGCCTCCTGTGCCTTGTGGGCCAGGTGGACATGCAGAAACTGCGCGACGGATTCATGCCCCACCAGGAATTCGCCAAGGTGCAGGGCGCCGCCCAGTTCCTCTCCACCGCGCCGATATACATCGACGAGACCTCGGGGCTCACCCCGCTGGAGATGCGCTCCAAGGCGCGCGGCCACGCCGCCCGCCACCCCCTGGACCTGGTTGTCATCGACTACATGCAGCTCATGCACACCTCGGGCAAGTCGGAGAACCGGCAGAACGAAATCGCCGAAATCTCCCGCGCCATCAAGGGGCTGGCCCGCGAGCTGCGCGTGCCCGTGCTCACCCTGTCCCAGCTCAGCCGCGAGGCCGAAAAGGACGACCGGGGCATGCCCAAGATGTCGCACCTGCGCGAGTCGGGCGCCATCGAGCAGGACGCCGACGTGGTCATGATTCTCGCCCGCCCGCCCGCGGCCGAGCGCGAGGAGGAAAAGCGCGACCAGGTGATTCTGCAGCTCGCCAAGCAGCGCAACGGCCCCACGGGAAAACTGGAGCTGCTGTTCAGGCGGAACATACAACGGTTTTTGCCGCTGGACGACAAGGGCGCGCCGGTCATGCCGCCGCCCGCGGCCGGCGGCGCGCCCGTGCCCGATCCCTTCGAGATGGACGGCGCGGGCTATCTGGAGGATGACGCGCCCTTCTGAAACCGCGCGTCCGGAGGTCTCCGGCGCCGCGCGCCGGAATGGATGAAACATGATCACAGGATCAGGAGTGACGAAAATGACATTCAAAGGTTCCTATGTCGCGCTGGTGACCCCCTTCAAGCCCTCCATGGAGATCGACTACGAGGCCTACGGCCGGCTCATCGACTTCCAGATCGAAAAGGGCACCGACGGCATCGTGCCCTGCGGATGCACCGGCGAGGCCGCCACCCTCAGCCACGACGAGCAGAAGCAGTGCATCCGCTTCGCCGTCGAGCGCATCGCCGGGCGCGTGCCCGTCGTCGCGGGCACCGGCTCCAACAACACCGCCGAGGCCGTGGGCCTCACCCGCTACGCGAAGGAGGTCGGCGCCGACGCCGCCCTGCTCATCACCCCCTACTACAACAAGCCCACCGCCGCCGGGCAGATAGCCCACTACCGCACCGTCGCAGGGGCCGTGGACATCCCCATCATGCTCTACAACGTGCCCGGACGCACCGGCACCAAGATTGAGCCCGCCACCGTGGCCAAACTCAGTGAAATCCCGAACATCGTCTCCATCAAGGAGGCCTGCGGCAGCATCGACCAGGTCACCCAAATCCTCAGCCTCTGCGGCATCAACGTCATGTCCGGCGACGACAGCCTCACCCTGCCCATGATGGCCGTGGGCGCCGCGGGCGTTGTGTCCGTCGCGGCAAACGTGGCCCCCGCCGAAGTGGCCGCCCTCTGCCGCACCGCCGGGGAGGGCGACTACGCCGCCGCCCGCGCGCTCCACTACAAACTCGCCGCCCTCTTCAAGGGCCTCTTCATCGAGACCAACCCCATGCCGGTGAAGGCCGCCCTCGCGCGCATGGGCCTCATCCAGAACGTGCTGCGCCTGCCCCTCGTCCCCCTCACCGAAAGCAAACAGCCCGAACTCGACGCCATCCTGCGCGAGCTCGGCCTGATCTAACCCGCCCCCCAAACCATTGCGCCGGTGTCCGCATTGCGGCCACCGGCGTTTTTTTGCGCCCTGGAAATGCGCCGTACCGCCGCGCCGGTGTATAGTAGGGCGCAAACCGCAAGAGGGACACGCGATGCTGAAAAAGATTCTCTTCAATCCGGCGCGGACGCTGCTGGTGCTCACCTGGGTGGTGCTGGGTTTCATCGTCTACACCTATTTTTCGCCGGGCTATGTGAGGCCGCAGGGCGCTCCCACGCCCGCGCCCACGGGGGCGGGCTGGATTGACCTGCTGGACGCGGAGAACGCGCAGCACTGGAAAAACCTCGACGGCGGCAAACCCGTGTCCGTGGTGGAGAACGGGGAACTCCACATTTTCGGCAGCATGCCGCCGCTGAAATACGCCACCTACACGGGCCGGACCTTTGGCGACTTCGACCTGCACCTTGAGTTCAAACTCTCGCCGCCCAAGTATTTCGGCTACCTGGCCATGCTGGCGCTGAACCCGCAGATGCGCACCAACAGCGGCGTGTTCCTCCGCGTGCCCAAGGGCGACTCGCCCCTGCGCGGCTTCGAGGTGCAGGTACTCGACGACGCCCTGTGGCCGCCCAACAAAAACGGCACCGGCTCCATCTATGACGTGGTGTCGCCCATGCACAACATGGCCCGCCCCGCGGGCGAATGGAACTCCTACGACATCCACACGCGCGGCACCCGCGTGGTGGTGGTGGTCAACGGATGGAAGGTGGTGGACGCCGACTTCGCCCAGATGACCCGGCCCATCGGCAAGTTCAAGACCCCCTACGTCTCGCTGCCGAAGGAGGGCTACATCTCCCTGCAGGACCACGGCGGCGAACTGTGGTACCGCAACATCCGCGTGCGCCCCGCCGATCCGGCGGATCCCATCCCCGGTCCGACCCCCGGCGCGGCGCCCTCCGCCGCCGTCAAAACCGGCCCCGTCACCACCACCGTCGAACCGGCCCTCCCCGTCGGCGCGGTGGAACAGGCGGCCCCCCCTGAAAACACGCCCGTGGTGGAGGAAGAAACCCCCGAGGTCGAGGACATGCCCGCCCTGGAGGAACTGCCCGAGGCCGAACCCCTTCCCGAGGACGAGCCGGTGATGTAATCCCGGCCCTGCCGGGCGCGCCGTTCCGGAGATTGGCGCGCCCGGAAATTCCCCAGATTGTTCCTGTTAGCAGTAACCCCAAAGGCGATAGCAAACCCGCCTATAACAGCGGCTCATTTGCATACACACGTTCCAGTGCCACTTCTGATTCTGGAACTGTGAATGACCCCAACTCTCCGGCATAGCCGGCTGTACGAATTTCATCTTCCGTGGTCAAGTCCTTCCGAAAACTGAGCAGATTTGCCATACTTCCGGCGTCAACATCCCTGATGGTGCCGTCCGGAAGGGTGAACCGAAGCCCAAAGGCCTGGAAATTGAAGGAGGAACCGTCCCGGTGCATGACAAACTGGAAGACAGCCTCCACCTTTTCCGCCTGGGTGTTTCTCAAGGGTTCATTTTGCCGCATTCCGTCAACATCAAGCTCCCCGATGGCGTTGACATACTCCACCCCGTTTTCCATCGTCTCACTTTCCCAGACACAGGATTTGAAGAAAGTGTAGTTGTCCAGAGCCTCGCCAACGGTGGTGGTCGGGTTGAACTCCAAGACGCCGCCCTTCACCCCGGCAATGTTTCCCCCAACATTTCCAAGGCTGAACAGAAACACGAGAAACCCTGTGATACAGGCCATCATGACGGTGTTCCGCATTCTGTGGGGGTATTCAACGGGTTGTTCCTGCGCCCGCGCGATAAGTAATTTCCGGTTCATCTGGTAGATGATCGCGGGCACGACAAGAAGGGACAGCGCGGCCCATCCCCCAGCTGAATGGTTATGCGCAACAGTGTCGCCCGCTATTTTGCCGATTTTATGACGCGCCGCATCCGTGTAAACACCCAGGGCAAGACCGCCCAGCATGGCAATGAGGTAATGCATTTCACTTCTCCTTTTTTGGTTTGCCGCAACGTCAGTTGTTCAGCATTCAACCGTGGTTTCGTCCCGCAGCGCGCCCTCAAAATTGGCCCCGTCCGTCCTGGCGTCGGCCAGCACCGCCCCCCTGAGATCCGCCCCCGAGAAGTTGGCTCCGTCCAGGTCGGCATCCCTCAGGTTGGTGTCAATCAGGAGGGCTCCGGAAAGATTGGCCCCCTTGAGGCAGGCCCCGGAGAGGTTCGCGTCTGTGAGGGCCGCCCCGCCCAGATCGACGCCCGCAAGGTTCAGTCCGCGCAGGTTCGCCCCAAAGAGATGGGCATCCCGCAGCATGGCGTTGGCGAAATCCGCCCCGTTCAGAATCGCGTCGTTAAAGACGGCGCGGGCCAGTGTCGCGCCCCGGAAATCCGCATTTGACAGGTCCGCCTCCATGAAATCCGCCCCTGTGGCGTTCACCCCCGCCAGCACCGTGTTCCGCAGCTTCGCCCCGGACAGGCGCGCGCCGAGAAGACAGGCGCCCGTGAGGTCCGCACAGCAAAGGTCGGCCCCCTCCAGCCGCATCCCCATCCGGGCCAAGTCCGGTTTTGCGGTGTTGCCCGGCATCGCGGACAGGTCATGGAGTGCGGTGTCCGCCGCAGGCCCGAAGTTGGCCCCCTTGAGGTCGGTGTTCCGCAAATCCGCGCCGTCCAGGTCGGGCCGGATTTCAGGGTTCTTTTCCCGCCATACGTTCCAGCATTCCACCCCCAGCTTTAAGACCGTTTCGTGTTCCATTTTTGCATCCGTCCTTTCGTTGTTTACCGCTGTTTCTGCTACACTGTTTTCCGCCTTCCGGGCTGTCCGCACGGTGTTTTGCGCGTCCCGCAGTCCCGGTGGCGACCCTGAAGATACACCGGTGGCGTTCCGTCCCGCGGAACGGCGTTCCAGTAAAATGAGGGCATGATGCAGCACAAGAAAGACCCCTATTCGGGCGCGGCCCAGAAGGTGGTGGGGCTTTACGCCCTGCTGCTCTTCACCGGACGGAAGCATTCCCTGCCGCAACTGGCCGAAATGTTCCAATGCTCAAAGCAGACCGTGCTGCGCATGATAGAGCAGATAGAACTCACGCACCGCGTGCAGATTGACACATGGATGGAGGGGGGCAGGAAATGGTACAAGGCGCGGACGCCTCGCCAGCGGCCCAACGTGGCGCTGACCGTCGGGGATATTCAACAGTTGCTGCTCTGCCGCGACATTGTGTGGCGGCTCTTTCCGGAGGCGCTCCGGGAAGGCATCGCCCGGACCATCGAGCAAACCGCCGTGCTCCTGCCGGATTATGACGACCGCGCGGAGGCCCTCGAATCCTTCGCCCGCGCCCAGCCCAAGGGAATCGTGGACTACTCCAATTCAAGGCAGATCATGGACACCCTGCTCAGGGCGATGCGCGAGCGGCGCGTCTGCCGCATCACCTACCGCTCCCCGGAATGGGACGGGCCGCGCGAGCTCTCCGTGGCTCCCCACAAGTTCATCCTCTTCCGCGAGGGCTTCTACGCGAAATGCCGCAGGGAGGAGGATCTGGAAAACGCCACCCCCCGCGACCGCACCCTCGCCGTCCACCGCATGGGCGAGGTCATCCCCACCGACCGGCGTTTCGCGCCAATCACGGATGACGATGATGCGGACGACACCTTCGGCCTGGCGCGGGAAAAGCCCTTCCGTGTCGTTGTGGATTTCATCTCCAAGGCCGCCATGTACATCCGCGAACGCATCTGGAGCAAAGACCAAGTCATCACGGATCACAAGGACGGCGGCATCACCCTCGAATTCACCGCCACCAGTACCCCCGAAGTCCTCGCCTGGGTGCTCAGCTTCGGTGGCGAGGCAACGCTAAGAGATCCGATGGAGATGAAAAAAGAAATACTATTACGAATAAATAAAATAAATAACAATCATATTTCGTAAGACGGGAAATTGACACATAAAACTTTAATTGATATATTATACATTATGAAAATTCACTTACTAATCTTTCTCCATCTTCCCAGAGAATAGTAATTTCCTGCTCAAGACGCTGTTTAATATATTCTGTTCGTTGAGTAGCAATTTCTCCGAAAATATCGACTTTATCAATAATATAAACTAGAATTGATGTGACTATTCCAGTCAAAATACCAACTATAACAGGTGAGATTGTATGAGCAAGAAGCCCTAATACAGGAATAGACAAAATAATTTTTTCAACAAATTCCTCCACAGCAATTCCACTTGCAATTGTTAATCCTGCAGCAATAAGTTTTGTTGCCTCATGTGCTGCTTGCGTTAGAGTCATTCCTGCAGGCGGGAAGCAAACCATTTTTATCGCTTTAAGAAGAGAGAAAAAACCTTCCCGAATAAGTCTATTTATTTTTTTTGCTGTTGTTTTTATATTATTTATGATAAAAGTGATCAGATTTGAAAAAAATCCAGATATAGCGCCTGCGCCAAATGAATTTAGTACATCTTTCCATCGTGAAAAAACTTTTTTAGAAACACGATTAAATCGTAATTTTAATGCGCCGAAAAATTTTGAAGATTCAACACCATATTTAAACCCATTATTATAAATATCTTTGAGTTCAGACCAAATTCCCTCTGTAAATTCTAGTAGCACAAGACCTAAAGCTTGCTGAAATCCCATCTTAGCTCCTTCAGCAAACCCCGTTGTAATCAACTCCTGAGAATAAAAAGCCGTTTTTTCGCTAATTTTAGGTTGGTGTTGAGAAACTATTTTTTGCGCGTGCTTCTCTGCTGGTTTCGTGCGTCGTTGGTCAGTGCCAAAACGTTCTTTATTAAGTTTCAGTTGTCCTTTAACAGTGCGTTTTTCAAATTCATCTATCGATTGGTCGCGTTTTGATCTATTAATACTTCGTTCTGTTAGTGCAAAATTTTTCTTATCTCGTGCGAAGCATTTCTTTTGTTCATCATTTTGCATATATCCACCACTTTTATGATACATGCTAACAGAAACAACATGATCTGTTTCAGCTTTGTAGTTATCTATCTTCTGACCAGTATACTCATCAGTAACTTGAAAGTTTGCATCAGTATTTGCTTTCTTGTAATCATCCATGGTGCGCTGCGTCTTTGAATCTATATATTTGTCTCGCTTAAATTCATGCTCTGGTTTTGCGTAACACCCATTTTGTGCATTATGAATAGTAGTCACATTTCCTCCATCAGTGTCATATGCAGCAATAAATTTTCCCAATCCAAACGGTTTGATTATTGAAGCCATTATGGTATTTTTACAAGATTCTGCCATTTCGCTAGCACGAGCTGTGTTGAATTTTCCATGCAATTCTGCAAGAGTTGCATTAACTTCCTCATCGGACACGTTTATATCGTACTCAAAATTATACTGACGATCCATCATGTTTTCTATGGCTTCTACAGACTCATAATCAACTGTACTTAAAAGAAAATCTTGAATTAATTCTTCAGGTGGAAGAGCATGCACGTTGGGCGAAGCTTTTTCAGCGGCACGCCGTTTCTTGCGTTTTTGAAATCTCTCTGAAGGAGTGCTCATGAGAAACCCTTTCAATAATTATAGAATCATCAGCAACAAAAAACCGTCACAGCGTCTTCTATACACCATAAGGCCGTTTATTACTCGTTGGCGCAGCGCCTCCATGCCTCCAAGAGGTAATTTTCCCTCTTGTCAGTCTTTCCATCAGCGGCAGCCACAACCTTGATCACCTCCTCAAAGAGGGGCCAACTATTTTTGTCAACTTTCTCAACATAACACATTGCTGTGCTGAATGTCGGAGGGCTGTTGCGCATCTTGGTTATTGCGCCCTTTACATGGGGGGGGAGTTTCGAGTTTCCCACACCTGCCACGAACTCATCGAGTTCCACCAGCTCTTCATCGGAAATCTTACCGTCAGCATTGGCTGTTGCTATACCCATGGCTGTCAAGGCCAGCAGAAGGTTGAAGTATTCCTTGTCCGCCTGGAGCCGTTTCTCCGCCTCATCAAGCGCAGAGAGCATTTTTTTGGTTTTCACCTTGAATTTTGCCGTCTCTTCAAGTTTCCCTGACTCTTTGGCAGCCTGTAATTTTTTCTTTTCGGATGCTGATGCAGCAATACCGGCGGCACCACCCAGACCACCTCCTATAGCCGCACCGGCCAAGGTAACAGCACCAATGGGGCCTGCAACAGGCAACAACGTAACTGCGGCAACACCAGCCCCAACACCTGCCAGAATCTTAAAGAATCCCATATTATTTCCTTTCAGTTGTGTGGCAAGCCACCTTTCCCTTCACCCGCATCCCATAAAAGCAAAAGACCCTATAATGTCATTAATTTTGTCCCGCATCTTTTGAAGAAATATAGGGATATGCCGAGTGAAAATGCAACTTTTATTCTGACACGCACGCAGTCTTACAACATATGCCCAATGCAGCGCCCTAAATTTGCCAATTGACGGGCAACAAAGGCCATCGATTTATCTTGGTGTCACTATCTTTTCTTCTCCTGTTTGCGTTTGGCGACAGTTTTTAGCCGGGATGCCCCGGCCAGTTTCCTTAAACAGTAGATCACAGGCGCGTTCCATCCTGAGGAACGACCTTTCCCGCCCTGGAGGAACTGCCTGAGGCTGAACCCCTCCCCGAGGACGAGCCGGTGATGTAAACCGGCCCTGCCGGCGCGCCAAAGTGTGAACAAAATACCTGGTGTCGCGGACGTTTCGTCCGCTCCGAGCACCTTTTTCCATCCCGTCCATTTGGTCCATATTGCCCACCCTTGCAAAGCCCCCTTGCGAGGGGGATTTTGGGGTATGGTTCCCTTCGTCTTTTCCGCAGATTCCGCAATAAAAAGGCCGAAATACGGCCTTTTGTCAAGGGTGTGCCCCGTGGTATGTGTCATCCCGCGGATGAAATTTTCCGTTGCCCTTGCAAGGCTTGACAAACCGGGTGAAATAGTCCAAGATGCCCTTGGGATGTGTCGGCCGGGATGGCGTGCAGGCGCCGCAGGCTTGCGCGCCTGGTTGACGGTCGGCGGCAGGATTGCCATGGGCGACAACATGAAAGGACAGATCATGAGCCATCGCGAATTCCTGGTGACAGAACGTGACGTTGAGGCGATTGAGAAGCGGATCGGCATGCTCACGGGGGGAATGGACGAGGAGTCATGGGAGTCGGTGCGCCGGCTGCACGAGGAGCTGCGCCACGCGCGGGTGCTCCATGACGGCGAGGTGCCGGACGACATCGTGACGATGAACACGAGCGTGATGCTTGAGGATGTGGAGACGGGCCGC
>JBHEKP010000091.1:0-10848 GCA_041859375.1 Candidatus Hydrogenedentales bacterium
GGCGCGGGCTTTGCCCCGCCGGGCATGTACGCCAAGGCCTCCCCGGCGGAGCACCTCGCGTGGTACAAGCGCATGGGGGTGAACACCATCCAGACCTTCTGCGTGAGCTGCCCCGGTTACGCCTGGTACCGCGGCGGGGCCGCGCCCGCGCAGCCCGGCATGGAGGGCGATTTTCTGAGGGAACTCACCGCGCTCGGCCACGGGGCGGGCATGAAAGTGATGGGCTACTTCTGCATCGGCGGCAACACCCGCTGGTCGGAAACCCACCCGGACGAGGCGCATCCCATCCCCAGCGCCATTTCCATACCGCTGACCCGGAAATACCTGGACTACCTCGCGGCGGTGATCCCCGAGGCGCTGGTCAAGACCGGCATTGACGGCTTCATGATTGACTGGGTCTTCAGCCCCTTCGGCCACTATCCCGACAAGGAGTACACCTGGCTCGATTGTGAAAAGACCATGTATCAGGAGCTTTTCGGCGCGCCCTTTCCCGGCGCGGAGGCGATGGACCGGGACAAGATTGACGAGTTCAACCGCCGCGCCGTGGAACGGTGCTGGAAGGTCATCCGCGACGCAGCCAAGGGGGCCAAGCCCGACTGCATCATCTGGCTGAGCTGCTACGACCTGCAGCACCCGCAGATGCGCGGCTGTTCCATGCTCAGGGAGGTGGACTGGCTGATGAACGAGCATCCCGACCCGGAGAAACTGGCGGCGGCCCGCGCCGCCACCGGACCGAAGACCAAACTGATCCAGTGTGTCTGCGGCTGGGGCGACCAGCACGACGCGGCGAAAATCATGGGGGATCCGCGCTTCGCGGACCTGGGCTTCTACGGCTTCGCCAAACCCGACCCGGAGACCACGCTCCCGCCGGAGGACGGATCGGGCAACGCCAAAAACATCGCCGCCATGCGCGAATTCTTCACCGGGATCAGGTGAGCCGCCAGACCACCTTCCCGTCACAGAGGGTACAGTGGACGCGGCCGGTGAGGGTGACGCCGATGTAGGGGGAGTTGGCACTTTTGGAGCCGAAATCCCTCTCGGTGACGGTCCATTTCTCGGCGGGGTCGAAGACGCAGATGTCGGCGGGGCCGCCGGGGCGCAGTTCGCCCGCGCCGAGGGAGCAGACGCGGGAGCCGCCGATGGACATGAGCTCCACCGCCTTTTCGAGTGTTATATGGCCGGGGTTGACCAGGTGGGTGACGGTGAGGGCGAGGGAGGTTTCGAGGCCGATGATGCCGAAGGGGGCCGCCTGGAATTCGACGTTCTTCTCGGTGCGCGTGTGGGGCGCGTGGTCCGTGGCGATGTTGTCGAGCGTGCCGTCGGCGAAGCCCGCGATGATGGCCTCGGCGTCCGCCGCGCCGCGCAGGGGCGGGTACATTTTGGCGTTGGTGTTGAAGCGGCGCACGGCCTCGTCGGTGAGGCTCCAGTAGTGGGGGGCGGACTCGGCGGTGACCCGCGCGCCGCGCTTTTTCGCCTGGCGCACGATGTCCAAGCCCTGCGCGGTGGAGATGTGCTGGATGTGGATGTGCGCGCCGGCCAGTTCGGCGAGGCGGATGTTCCGGTCAATGCGTATTTCCTCGGCCTCGCGGGGGATACCGGGGATGCCCATGTCGGTGGACACGGCGCCCTCGCTCATCGCGCCGCCCTCGCTGAGGTCCTCGTCCTGGCAGTGGGCGAGGTAGGGCAGGCCGACCATGTTGGCGTATTCGAGGACGCGGCGCATCACGGCGCTGCTGCGGATGTCGCGCCCGTCGTCGGTGACGGCGACGGCGCCGGCCTCCTTGAGCTCGGCCATTTCGGTGAGCTCCTCGCCCCTCATCGCCTTGGTGGCGCAGGCGGCGGGGCGCACCTTGACGCAGGCGGACTCGCGGGCGCGCCGGGTGACCAGCTCCACGAGGCCCGCGTTGTCGATGGGCGGGCTGGTGTTGGCCATGGTGACCACGGAGGTGATTCCGCCCCGCGCGGCGGCGCGGCTGCCGGTGGCGATGGTCTCCTTGGACTCGAATCCCGGCTCGCGGAAGTGGACCTGGATGTCCACCAGCCCCGGGCAGACCACCATCCCCCCGGCGTCGATGGTCTCGTCGGCGGCGCCCAGCGCGCCGGGCCGCGCCATTTCCTGTATCACGCCGTCCGCCACCAGCAGATCCATGGGTTCGGATACGCCGGAGGCCGGGTCAATCACGTGTCCGTTGCGTATGGCCAGTTTCATTCGGGGACTCCCTTCGGGGCCGTCACGCGGCCTGGTGGCCGCCGCTGTTTGCGAGGAGGTGCATCACGGCCATGCGCACCGCGACGCCGTTGGTCACCTGGCGGAGGATCACGCTGCGCGGCCCGTCCGCCACGTCGCTGGAAAGCTCCAGGTCGCGGTTGATGGGGCCGGGGTGCATCACGATGGCGTGGTCCGGCGCGTGCCTCAGCGACTCGCTGTCGATGCGGAACAGTTTGATGTACTCGCGCAGGCTGGGGAAGAGTGCCTTCGCCTGGCGCTCGAGCTGGATGCGCAGGGAGTAGACCACGTCGGCGTCGGCCAGGGCGCTCTTCAGGCAGGTGGTGGTCTCCGCGCCCATGCCGCCGATTTCGCGGGGCAGCAGGGTGGCCGGGCCGCAGAGGGTGACGCGCGCGCCCAGCTTTTTGAGCAGGTGGATGTTGCTCCGGGCGACGCGGCTGTGCTCGATGTCGCCGATGATGGCCACCTTGACGCCGTCCAGCCCCGCCTCGGGGTCGCCAAGGCGCGCGCGGATGCTCTCGCGCATGGTGAAGGCGTCGAGCAGGGCCTGGGTGGGGTGCTCGTGGCGGCCGTCGCCCGCGTTGATGATGTGGGATGCGTGTCCCGACGCCAGCAGGTGGGGCACGCCCGCGCTGCCGTGGCGGATCACGATGATGTCGGTGCTCATGGCCTCGATGTTCGCCAGCGTGTCGTGGAGCGTCTCGCCCTTGACGGAGCTGGAGGTGGAGGCGGCGATGCTGAGGATGTCGGCGCTGAGCCGCTTCGCGGCCAGCTCGAAGGAGGTGCGGGTACGGGTGCTCGGCTCGTGGAACCAGTTCACCACCAGCCGCCCCTGCAGCAGGGGGACCTTCTTGATGCGGCTCGACCGCTGCGACACGGCCACGAACTGGGGGGCGGTGTCGAGGATGATCTCGATTTCCTCCCGGGTCAGATCGTCAATGCCGACCAGGTCCTTTCGCGTCCAGACGGTCCGTTTTCCATCCGCCATGGCCCGCTATGCTCCTTCCTGTCCGTTGCCGCCGGCGGTTTCGCGCTGCACGAGCACCGCGTCCTCGCCGTCAATCTCCTCCAGCCGCACATACACCCACTCGCCCGGGCCCGCGCCGATGCCGTAGCCCAGGTAGTCGGCCTGGACGGGCAGCTCGCGCCCGCCCCGGTCCACCAGGCAGGCGAGCTGGATGCGCCGCGGCCTGCCGTAGTCCATCACCTCGTCCATGGCGGCGCGGATGGTGCGCCCCGCCGCCAGCACGTCGTCCACGAGCAGGACCGTCATCCCGTCCACGGAAAAGTCGAAGTGGGTCTCGCCCTTGTCCAGCGGCGCGGTGCCGGTGCCCGCCCGCAGGTCGTCACGGTACAGCGTCGTGGCCAGGGAGCCCACCGACGGGGTGACTCCGGTGTACTCGCCGATAATCCGGGCGAGGCGGTCGGCCAGCGGCCTGCCCCGCCGCAGGATGCCAAGCAGCACGAGCGATTCCGTGTCGGGGTTGGCGTCGGCCACGGCCAGCGCCATGCTGCGGAGGGTGGCCGCCATCGCCTGGCGGTCCATCACCACCGTGCTTTCCACGTCCCTGCGGATTTCTGGGGTCATAGCGCAGCTCCGGGCAAAAAAAACGCCTTCTCAACCTTTTGAGAAGGCATCCGATGCCGTCGTTCACACTTTCGTGGGCCGGTCATTTTTGCCGCCGCTCCCTGCTCGGCGGCACTATAATACCGCCCGCGCGCACGGCCCTGCAACCCGGCGGTGTTTCGGCGGCTTTTTGGGGTGTTTTTCGGGTCGGCGGGGCGCCCCCCCCTCCCCCGCCTATCCCGCGGTGCTTCCGGTGCGGTAGCCCGCGAGATCGAGGCTGATGTGGCGGTAGCCGAGGGCGTTGAGGCGCTGCACGAGGGCGGCGCGCAGGGCCGGCTCGATGATTTTGGGGAAGTCCGCCGGGTCGATTTCGATGCGGCAGAGGTCGCCGTGGTGGCGGCAGCGGTACTGGCGGAAGCCGAGGGCCCTGAGGTATTCCTCGGCCTGCTCCACCCGCAGCAGTTCTTCGGGGTCCACCCGCGTGCCCGTGGGGAAACGCGACGCCAGGCAGGCGAAGGAGGGCTTGTTCCATGTGGGCAGCCGCCGGAGCTGGCTCAGCTCGCGCACATCCCTTTTTGTCATGCCCGCGTCGGCGAGGGGCGCGTCGACGCCCTGCTCCCGCGCCGCGCGCGCGCCCACGCGGGTGGGGTCCAGCCGGTCGTCGGCCAGCTCGCCGTGGGCGATGTGGACGATGCCGAGGGCGGCGGTGTGGGCGCGCATCAGGGAGAACAATTCGTTTTTGCAGGCGTAGCAACGCATGCCGTCGTTGCGCAGGTAGGTTTCATCCTCAAATTCGCGGGTCTGGATGGTGTCCACCCGCCAGCCCCGGTCGCGGGCCATTTTCAGGGCGGCCTCCAGCTCGGCGCGGGGAATGCTGGGCGAGTCGGCGATGACCAGCATCGCCCTGTCCCCGAGCACCTCGGCGGCCACGTCGGCCAGGTAGGTGGAGTCCACCCCGCCGGAATAAGCCACGGCCACGCTGCCGTAACCGGCCAGAATCTCACGGAGGCGGGCCTCTTTCTCAAGGGCCTCGGAGGGGGTGTTTGCGGGCATGGAACGGTTCTCCTTTCAGACTGCGGGGCCGTTGAGGCGGCCGAAGACCCGGCCCTCCTCCGCCGTTTCCACAACGACGCGCCCGATGCGGTTGGTCAAATTTTCATCCGATTTCGCCGCCGCGCGCAAATAGTTCCCGGTGTGGCCGATCCACCAGCCGCGCTCGCACTGCTCGAAGAGCACCTCCACCTCGCGGCCCAGGTGGCGCTCCGCGAAGGCGCGCTGTTTTTCCGCGTCGAGGGCGCGCAGCACGGCGCTCCGTTCCGCGGCGGCGGCGGGGTCCGTCTTTTCCGGCAGGCGCGACGCCGCCGTGCCGGCGCGCCCGGAATAGGCAAAGACGTGGGTGTAGTTGAGGGGGCTTTCGGCGATGAGCGCGCGGGTGTGGGTAAAATCTTCCGCCGTTTCGCCGGGGAATCCGACCATCACGTCGGCGCCCAGGCCGATGTCCGGCACGAGCGCCGCGGCGCGTCGCATGAAGGCGAGGTATTCCCCCGCGGTGTGGTGACGCCGCATCAGTTCCAGCACGCGGTCGGAGCCGGACTGGAGGGGCACGTGCAGATGCGGGACAAGGGGGTGGCCGGGATCGGCCATGCGCTCCAGCAGCCCGTCGGGGATGGTGGTCATCTCGACGGACCCGAGCCGCACCCGCGCCACGCCGGGGGCCGCCGCGAGGGCGTCCACCACGTCGGTGATGGTGCGGCCCGCGCAGGCGTAGTCGCCGGAGTTCACCCCGGTGACGACCAGCTCCCGCGCGCCGCGCCGGGCCAGCGCCGCCGCCTCGGCGGCCAGATCGTCAAAGTCCCGCGAGCGCGAGCGGCCCCGCGCGAAGGGGATGACGCAGAAGGTGCACATGAAATCGCAGCCGTCCTGGATTTTCAGGTTGACGCGCTCCGTGACGGGCGGCCCCTCCGGGGTCCAGCCGATGGTGAAGGGCGCGCGGGTCATGGGTTCCCGCACCAGCTTCGGCCCGCCCGCCTCCAGCGCGTCCAGGTGCCGGAGCAGGTTCAGTTTCTCCCGGTTTCCGATGACCAGGTCCACCCCGTCCAGCTTGAGCAGCGTGTCCGCGCCGGTCTGGGCGTAGCAGCCGATCACCACGGTCCGCGCACCGGGATGGGCCTGGATGAAGCGGCGGATGAGCTGGCGCGACTTCGCGTCGGCCTCGCGGGTGACGGTGCAGGTGTGGATGACGCCCAGGTCGGCGGGTTCGCCGAAGGGCACCAGCGCATAACCGGCCGCGGCGAGCTGATCGGCGATCAGCCCGCTTTCGGCCTGGTTGAGGCGGCATCCAAGGGTGTGGATGACCGCCCTCTTTTTCGGGGTGGATGGGTTCACGATGGGATTGCAGGTTGACGGGCCGGCGCGGGTTGACCGCGGCGCGGCGGACGCAACAGGTACTCTTTATGCCTCCCGCAGCGGGGGCCCCGATAGTTTATCAGAAAAGCGGGAGGCGGCGGGGGTTGTCCCGTCCTCAGGCGGGCGGGGAGTGGGCGGAAATGGACGGTATGGACGAGATGGACGGGGTGGACAGGGAGGGGAGGAAGAGATTGGCCACAAGGGGCACAAAGGAGCACAAAAGAAAACAGAGAAGAGGGAAGAGAGGGCGCGCGAAGGCGCGGAGAATGCGAAGGAGGAGGAAGAATTTGAACCACGGAAGGAACACAAAGGGCACAAAAAACACAAAGAAAAAAAAGAGAGGAAGAGAAGAGGATAACCACGGAAGGGACGGAATAGACGGAAAAGGAAAACAAAGAAGAGGGGAAGGAAGAAGGAAAGAATGGGAAAAAGGGAAGAACAAGATGGGCCGTGCCTACAGTGTTTCCACGCGGATGTTGCCGTTGGTGTAGATGCAGATGTCCGCGGCGGTTTGCAGGGATTTTTCGACAATCTCGCGGGCGTCAAGTTCGGTGTTCGCGCAAAGGGCGCGCGCGGCGGCGAGGGCGTAGGGGCCGCCGGAGCCGATGGCGATGATGCCGTCCTCGGGCTCGATGATTTCGCCCGTGCCGGACACGATGAGCGAGATGTCGCGGTCGCAGACGGCGAGCATGGCGTTCAACTGGCGCAGGTACTTGTCGGTGCGCCATTCCTTGCCCAGCTCCACGGCGGCGCGGAGCAGGTTCTTGTTGTGCTCCTTCAGCTTGCCCTCGAAGCGGTCGAAGAGGGCGAAGGCGTCGGCCACGGCCCCGGCAAAACCGGCGAGCACCGCGCCGTCGGCGAGCCGCCGTATTTTGACGGCGTTGCCCTTCATCACGGTGTCGCCCAGGGTGACCTGGCCGTCGCCGCCCAGGGCCACGGTTCCGCCGCGCCGCACCGAGAGCACGGTGGTGGCGTGAAACTGGGGCACGCCCCGGAATCCGTCCGCGTTCAGATCAGTCAATGTGGAACACCTCCGCCAGCGGGCCGCACACGGGCGAGTTGTCCGGGTTCGTGTCCATGATGTCCGCCATGTAGGCCCACCACTTTTTCACGATGTCCGTGCCGGGCAGGGCGTCCGCCGTGTGGTTGTCTTCGAGCTTCTGCACGGCGAAGAGGGTGAGCGTTTCGGGGTCGAGGAAAATGGAGTAGTCCGAGATGCCCGCCTGCTTGAGCTGCGCGCGCAGCTCCGGCCAGATTTCGTCGTGGCGGCGCTTGTACTCCGCCTCAAAGCCCGGCTTGAGCTGCATCTTGAACGCGTTGCGAATCATGGCCGTCTCCCTGTGCGCGCGAAATTTCCGGCCCCATGCCGGTGGCGGAATTACTATAGCACAGCGCCGCGCGGGCCGGGAACGCCCCTACTGGAGCATGTCCTTGAGCTCGCTCATGAACTCGTTGATGTCGCGGAACTGGCGGTAGACGGAGGCGAAGCGGACATAGGCCACCTCGTCGAGCTGCTTGAGCCGCGACATGACGGCCTCGCCGATGGCCTTGGTGGTGACCTCGTGCTCGTTCGTGTTGAACAGGTCGCGCTCGATGCTGTTGATCATCGCGTCCACCTGCTCCATGCTCACGGCGCGCTTTTCGATGGCCTTGAGGATGCCGCTCTTGATCTTCCACCGGTCGAAGGGCTCGCGGCGGCCGTCCTTCTTGATGACCATCTGCGCCACTTCCTCGATGCGCTCGTAGGTCGTGAAGCGGCGGTTGCAGTTGATGCACTCGCGGCGGCGGCGGATGGAGTCGCCGTCCTTCGCCACACGGGAATCCACCACCTTGCTGTCATGATAACCGCAGAACGGGCACCGCATTGAATGTCTCGCTTCCGGTTATGGCCGCCACCTTCGGGGGGGTGTGGCACGTTCCACAGGCCCCAACACCCATATATTGTGGTTTGCCTTATTCATGAGCATAGCAGATACTAGATGCTGTGTCAATAACTTTGGGGACCACTATAAAATGGGTTGGGGGGCGTTTTGGGAGGGATGAGGGTTGTGGTGGCCGCCTGAATTATGTGGCCTGGTAGAAGTTCAGCGCCGTGTCGCCGTATTCCGCGCGGCGGTAACGGGTCCAGCGGCCCGCCGCCTCGGGGGGGGCGGTTTTTCGGGCGGTTTCCAGCACAAAAAGCGCGCCCTCCCGGACAAGGCCGGGAGCGGAGCCCGCCTCCAGCAGGGCGGCATGGTCCCCCCAGGCGTAGGGCGGGTCGGCAAAAATCAGGTCAAAAGGCCCGGCAAGCGCCGCAAGCCCGGCGGGCAGGGTGGCCCGCGACACCACCGCCCGGTCCCCAAACCCGCAGAGGGCGATGTTTTTGCGCAGCACCGCCAGCACGGCGGCGTCGGATTCGGCGAAAACGGCGCGCGCCGCGCCCCGGCTCAGCGCCTCCAGCCCGTTGGCGCCGGTGCCCGCGAAGAGGTCCAGAAACACGGCCCCCGCCACGCGGGGCATGAGAATGTTGAAAAGGTTCTCCCGCACCCGGTCCAGGGTGGGCCGGGTGCCCCAGCCGGACGGCGATTCGAGCCGCCGCCCCCGTGCCGTGCCCGCAATGATGCGCATGGGCCTGTACTCCGGTGCCGTCTCCCCCCATAAAGATACTCCCAGCCCCGGCGGTCCTGTCAACATTTTACCCCGCTTCCGGCAGCGAGTCTCCGGAGCGGCACGCCGCCGCCCGCCCCGCGCCCCGGAGGGCGGCTGTGGATAAGTCGTTTTTGTTAAAGCGCTTTTAACCCAATCCTCACGGGGAAGGCACAGTTTGACTGTGGTGCTTAACACCTGTTCGGCGATGTTTCCCCGGCGAGAAAGTCACGGGAGGCCGACAGCAGGGGACGGTGAATAATTAGGCCCGCAACGCCCCCTTTCCCCTGCGGCGGGTCCCCTCCGCGCGTTGCGGATCTATCCAACCAAGCCCTTTTTTTGCAAGCCTTTACAGGGAAATTAAAAACAATTGCAAACAAGGGCGGCAGTTGGGGCCGCCTGTGGATAAAGTGTGAATAACCCCGCGCCGGTGCGGTGAAAAAACCGGAAACACTGTCCAGAAACCGGACAGTGCGGGGTCATTTCGGGGAGAGAAGGGATTCGGCGAAGGCGGCAACGGCTTCGGCAAAGGCCGCCGGGCTGTGATGGCGCAGGACGGTTTCGCGGGCGGCCCGCCCCAGTTCATGCCGGAGTTTCCAGTCATCCATGAGCCGCACAATGGCCGCCGCGAAGGCGTCCGCGTCGTGATCGGGAACGACCAGGCCGTTCACCCCGTCCTCCAGCGGCCACGCCGCGCCCGCGCAGGCCACCACGGGCCTGCCCGCCGCCATGGCGTTGAGCAGTTTGACGGGGTAGCCGGACCATGCGGTGCGCGGCACGGCCACAATCACATCCCCCGCGAGGGCCTCCCGCAGGGACGCCGCGTCCGCCCCCGGCCCGTGCTCCGCGCCGGGAAACGCGGGGGCGTCGGCGGACTGCACGACGAGCCGCGCGCCGGGGCGGCTTTTGCGCACCCGCGCCATGGCCGCCTCCAGCAGGCCGAGGTTCTGGTAGGCGTCCTGGTTGCCCGTGTAGAGCACCGCGGGCTGCGGCTCGGGCTCCGGCGCCGGGCCGTTGAAAAAGGCCGCGTCCAGCGGGGGCGGCACCACAAGAATCTTTGCGGGGTCGCAGCCGCACAGCGCGAGATAGCCCGCAAGCCGCCGGTGGGGCGCCACCACGCCCGCCGCGCGGCGGGGGAAAGTGGTGTCGAAAAAACGTCCGGCGCGGCGGGCCATGTGCTGAAGCGCGGGCTTTCCGGTGAAGTAACAGGGCAGCTCCTCGGCCATGGCGTTGTGGGCGAAATAGAGGACCGGCCTGCCCGCCGCGGCCAGGGAGACCGCGAGCGCCTCGGCGTTGTGGGCGCACACCAGGTCCGCCGCCGTGTCGCGCGCGGCGCGGCGCAGTTCGGTGGCCAGGAGCAGGTCGTGGGCGGGCTTCCACCAGTTCGGCCCGGACCGCAGCAGCGGCGGCGCCCAGGGGATGGCGCGGCCCCGCCGCACCGGCACCCCGTCCCCGCCGGGCCGTCCGTAGCCGTAGACCACCAGGCTGGTCTCGTGCCCCGCGGCGGCCATGGCCAGCGCCGTCTCGCGCAGGTACACCTGGGAGCCCTGGGGGACCCAGTAGGGGCAGGCGCACGCCATGATCAGCCGCAGTTTCACCCGGTCCTCCTCCTATTCAAGATAGCCCAAGTCGCGGAGCCGCCGCTCCAGTTCGCGCTCCTCCCCCGGAGTATAAGCCCGCGCGGCGTTGCTGTCCACCCCGGCGTTGCCGTCCGCCGCCGCGCCGCCGCCGCCGAAGAGATCATGACCGTCCATGGGCGGCCCCGCCACGCCCAGCAGCGACAGCACCGTCGGCGCGATGTCCTCCAGCCCCGACGCGGAAAGGGCCACCGGCCCGTCGCAGACGAGCAGCCCCGGATCGCGGTGGACGCCGTTCATGCCGCGCTCCTTGCCGCCGCCGTGCTCCGCCGGGGTCATGCGCCGGAAGGAAGGGCCGCCGCGCGCGCGCAGGCAGGTGTGGGGATAGCCCGCCTCCTCCGCCATCACCAGCAGGATGTCGGGCGCGGCCTCCGTGTGCGGGCCCG
>JBHEKP010000182.1:0-3449 GCA_041859375.1 Candidatus Hydrogenedentales bacterium
ATGACCACGGCGGCGGGGCTGCGCGGCCATCCGAACCCCGAAAGCCAGGCCAACGGCGCGCTGATGCGCGTCAGCCCCCTGGGGATTTTCGGACACAACGGCCCCGCCCATGCGCTCGCTGAATGGGTGCGGCGGGACGCCCGCATAACCCACCCCCACCCTGTGTGCGTTGAGGCGAACGCCCTCTATGCGCGGGCGGTCGCCCGCGCGGTGCATGACGGGCCCGCCCCCATTGACCTGTATGGGGAAATCCTGGATTGGGCCGGGGAACTGGACGGGGTTCCCTCCCTTGTGTCGGCGATGCGCGCCGCCGCCGACGCGCCCCCGGCGGATTATCTAAGCAAACAGGGCTGGGTGCTGGTGGCACTGCAAAACGCCCTCTGGCAGCTCCTCCACGCCCCCGGCCTTGAGGAGGGCGTGGTGGACACGGTCATGCGTGGCGGGGACACGGACACCAACGCCGCCATTTGCGGTGCCCTGCTGGGCGCGGTGCATGGCCGTGAATCCGTGCCGGGACGGTGGGTGGATGCGCTGCTGTCCTGCCGTCCGGGACGCGGGAATCCGCGCACATGCCATCCCCGGCCCGAATGCTACTGGCCCGCGGACTGCCTGGAACTGGCGGAAAAACTCGCAACGGCTGCCGGGTAAACCCTCAAAAGTCCGCTCCGGCCAGTTCGAGGGCCGCCGCATACATGGCCGCCACCGATTCCGGGGCCACATCGTTCTGGATGTTATGGGCGGGTGCGAAAATAAATCCCCCGCTTTCGCGGGGCTTCATGGCACGAATCAGCCGTTCCGCCTCTTTCCGGATTTCTTCCGCATCCCCCCCCGGCAGCACCCCCTGCGTGTCGAATCCGCCGTGAAACACCATACTCCCGCCGAATTCGGACTTGAGCCTTGGGGCATTCATCCCGGCGGCGGTGGTCTGCACGGGGTTCAGTATGGACACGCCTATGCGCGCAAGGTCTGGAATGAGATCGGAAACGGCGCCGCAACTGTGGTGAAACCATGCGGCATCAGTGAATTTCCGGTTGAACCCATGGCGCGCCCCCATGCGCGGCTTCACAAATTCCCGCCACATTTCCAGCCCCATGAACATGCCATGCTGCGCCCCGAAATCGTCCCCGCTGGTCATGACGTGAATATGGCGGCCAAGATGCCCGAAATAGGGCCCTGATATCTTGAGCTGAAAATCCAGGATTCGGTCAAAGAGCAGATGGACATATTCCGGCTCGCAGCACATCTTTTCCAGTATGGTGTCGTAACCGCAGAGCCAGCAGGCCAGTTCCAGCACACCGAAAACGGGGTGCTCCCCCACCACCACATGGGGGGAATCATCAAACAGCCGCCGGGCCTGCCGTCCATACCCCTCAATCGCGGCCAAGGTTCCGGCGGATAACACCGGAAATTCATAACGGATGACATCGTCCAGCGAGGCGTTTTTCAGGGGGTGGCCGGTGATCTCCCAGCGTCTCCCAATATGCGCATGGGTGATTCCGT
Organism: Candidatus Hydrogenedentales bacterium; assembly: GCA_041859375.1. Lineage (GTDB taxonomy): Bacteria > Hydrogenedentota > Hydrogenedentia > Hydrogenedentales > CAITNO01 > JBHEKP01. Next base: position 1,501 of record JBHEKP010000182.1, read on the forward strand.
ACTCATCCACATGCTCCACCTCGGACACAGTCCGCTTCCGTGGGGATTCAAGGGATAGGAGCGTGCCCACCCGCCTGAAATCCGTGTCCCAGCGGCGTTGAACCGCCTCAAGAACCGCAGCCGCGTCATCCTCCCGGCATGTAATGCCAAGGTGCCGCGCCACACGGAAAAGCATGGAAGGATCAAGGAGGTTGGTGAAAGGGGTGCCGCCAAAATCAACCGGACACCGGTCCACCGGCTGATGCGCCAGCGTTGCCGAAAAGCGTTCCCGGTAAAGGCTGTTCATTATTGCTTTTTGCTGCTGTTTTCAGCGTTTGCTCTCGTCGCGCAGTACGCCGACCAAGTCCAGGCTCGCAAATCCCTCTTGTGTCGTTCGGCAAAAATATAGTTGGCACAACGGGAAAGGTGCTTTGAGACATTAAAATCAGGTATTTGTGCCAATTTATGCAGTTCAGGGACGGCGTCCAGGCTCAGTTCTGAAAGGTATTTCATGTCAATTTCACGGATTTTTTCCGAAGCATTGGTCACGTTTGTGCGCACAATCACCGCATCAGGATTCACCGCGTGAAGAAAAATCGCGGCACAACACCCGGTGAAAATCACTCCCGGGCAAAATAGGCGGCGTTTTCCCGGCAGGGCCACAATGCCATGCCAGAGCACCAGCACGGCAAGCCAGAAGATGAGCGCCGTGGAGTAGAAACGGAGCTGGGTCAGCCCGTAGGCCTGGGTGTAAAGGCGCATGCGCATCAGCGCCGAAGCCACCACCACCAGCAGGAGCCCCGCCATCACCACGGCAAGCAGAGTGAACGCGCGCCGCGCGGCCTTGGACGCGTCCCTGAGCAGGAACTCGGCAAGCATCAGCAGGGGCAGGGCGAGGGAAACCACCGCCAGCAACTGGAAAAATCCCTGCCGGGCGTATTCACTGTAGGTAAGGCGGGCGGTTTGCGTCACCGTCGTGTCCCCTCCGAAGAGATACTGAATCTGGACCAGGATAAAGGCGGCAAACAGCAGATCCAGCGCCGTCAGGGGAATCAGCACCGGCGCCGCCGGAGTGGCGATCCTGTCAAGGCTGGGATTGTGCACATACAACCCCGTCCTCACGCGTCCCCAAAGGGATGCGCGCAAAAAACCGCATGCCGGCCAGGTGAAACAGAAGACAAGCACGGCATCCTTCACCGAAAGGGGGTTTTTGAATGCGAAGAGCCGCCGTACCATGCCGGAAAACACCATGTCGGCGGACATGAAAAGCCAGCCGAACAGGAGCACCAGCGGTATGGTCACCGCAATGCCCGCCAGATAGGGCGCAAAACTTTTCCTCATGATTCCTCGGCCCATGTCGGACCAGCGGATCTCATTGTTGACCGTTTTTGGAAAACCGGAAAACAGGGCATTCACCAGACCAGCGGCGGCGTCGATCAGGTTCCGCGCCCCAGCCTCATGCCAACGCGGAAAATCCTCCCTTCCGGACGCAAGCATCATGGCAAACGCCCCGAAAAGAAGCAGGGCGTCAAGTTGCTTCAACGCGGGGGCGTCACGCCAGCAAAAAAGCAGGCTTGCCAGAATGCACAACAAAAGCCATAGCTGCTGGCGTCTGGACGGCCCCGCTTTCATAAGGGCTTGAAGCAGCCAGGCCGCCGCCGAAAGCATCAGCGTGAGGAGAAAGATGTTCAGCCCGAATCCGGTGTCTTTAGTGAGCAGGCGTGCGGCCACGCCAAAGACACAGGAAAGAAAAAGCGCGGCCAGTCCGGCTTTGGATGTCATGCACGCTCCGGAATCTGGCTCAGCAACAGCCTCCAAACCGGCGGCGAAACACACTTTTTCTTCCACTGTTTTCCCCTTTTTACCTAAAACCGGATTACTTCTTGTCCATCACCCGGATGCGGATGTCCTTGAACTGCACCTTCATGGGCGGTCCGGGGTGCATTTGCAGGGCGATGACCCCGTCCTTG
>JBHEKP010000246.1:0-6489 GCA_041859375.1 Candidatus Hydrogenedentales bacterium
CCATTGCGGACGCCGCGAGTGTTCCCGGCGTGACCGTGCGGATGATTCACGCGCGGCGCACGGGTCTCACCCAAATCGCCGCGGAGATGCTCGACGCCGCCGCCGTGGCGCTGGGCTCGCCCACGCTGAACGGGGCCATGATGCCCTCCATCGGCGCGCTGGCCACCTACCTGCGCGGGCTCAAGCCGTCGCCCAAGGCCGCCGCCGCCTTCGGGTCCACGGGCTGGGCCAGGGGCGGCGCGGAGGACGCGCACGAGGCGCTGGCGGCGCTGAAGTGGGACGTGCTCCAGGAGCCAATAAAGGCGCAGTACCGGCCCACGGACGAAATCCTGGGCAAGTGCCGCGAACTGGGCGCGCTGCTCGCCGCGAAGGCGCTGGAGCGGGCCGGAACGGCCTGATCAGCGGCCCCGCCGCAGCCAGTGCAGGAAGGGCCTGCGGAACTCCGGGCAGTTGTTGTCCCGGTTGATCACGGCGCACACGGCGGGCACCATCTCCAGCCGGTGCGTCCCCTCCGAAAAGGAGCCCTTCTGCACCAGCCGTTTCTGGCAGCGGGCCTCCCCGTCTTCCCCCCGTTTGTGCCGGCATTCTTTGCACTGGTCCATTGGGTCGTTCCCCCAAAAATGACCGGGGCGCGGGGGTCAGCGCCCCGCGCCCCGGCAGCCTGTGTTATCCCTCGCGGATCTCGCGCTTTTCCGCGTCGAAAATCATGCGGCGGTTCGCGTCAAAGGCGCGCATGGCCAGCACCACCGCCACGGCGTGCTGGTAGCCCGCGTCCATGGACGCGTTGGGCGTGCCGCCGCTGCGGATGCACTGGAGCCAGTCCTGCACGTGGTCGGGCATGGCCGTCTCCTGCACCATCACCTTCTCCGCCTTGCGGCCGTCGGGCTTGCCCGCGCCCTCCGAGGTCACGAAGGGGTGGTCCCAGTCCACCAGGTCCATGCAGGCCTGGCTGCCGAAGATGCGGAAGCTGTCGCCGCTGCCGTTGCCGCAGTTCGTCGAGTACGTCACCTGGAATTCGGGGTAGGTCCAGATGGCCTGCACGCAGTCCGGGCAGTCGAAATTGTTCTCGTCCTTCCAGGTGTAGGTGCCGCCCATGCACACCGCGCTGATGGGGAACTGCGCGCCCGTGATGAAGTGGACCAGATCAATGAAGTGCGCGCCGTAGCCCGGCACGGTGCCGTCGGAGAAGGACCGGTAGCCGTACCAGCCGCTGTAGCGGATGGGGTGGAAGGGCTCCATGGGCCGGTCGAGGAGGAATTCCTTCCAGTCCACGTCCTCCTCCTTGACGTCCGGTTTCATCCGCGAGTACCAGTACGGGCGCGGATCGTTGCGCATCTGCTCGATGCGGCCCACCGTGCCCAGCGTGCCGGTCCGGTAAAGGTCGCGCGCCCCCGCCATGCTGGGCAGGCTCCGGAGCTGCGTGCCAATCTGCACCACCACGCCCGACGCCTTCACCGCGTCGTACGCCGCGTTCAGGCTCGCGATGTCCATGGAAAGCGGCTTCTCGCAGTACGCGTGCTTGCCCGCGTCGGCGGCGGCCTTCAGGTGCGTCGTGTGCTGGTGGTCGCACGAGGCGATCATCACCGCGTCCACGTTCTTGTCCGCAATCAGCTCCCGGTACGACGCGTACTGCGCCGCCTCCCGCCCGTACCAGTCCTTCGTCATCGCGGCGGCCTCCCTCGACGCCACCTTCCAAACGTCGCATACCGCCGTGATTTCAAGGTTCAGCTCCTTGTCCCAGCGGTGCGCGCCCGGCATGTGCGCGCCCCGGCCGCGCTCGCCGCAGCCGATGACGCCCACGCCGATGCGGTCGTTCGCGCCGATCACCTTCGCGTAGCTCGACGCGCTCATGGCAACCGCGGCGCTGCCCGCGACGGCGGCCTGTTTCAAGAATTCCCGGCGGGTGGGTGTGGACTGCATGGCATGACCTCCTGTGTGTTCCCCCCTTCGGGGGCGGTTTCGCGTGTTGGGGCCGACTGCGGCGGCAACCCCTTGAGCGTGCCACACACGCCCCCCCCGCCGCAAACGGGGGCGAAGGCCCTAATCGCCGGGTAACAGGCGCGAAGGCACGCGGGCTTGGTGATGCGTATTGCCCCGGCACGCTTTTTTGGAGTGCGGCGGCAACGACGCCGCTTTCCTGTTGGCACAAAAGGCCAGTCTCCGGGTATCCGTCAGGTTTTTCCGGAAAAGCGGTGTCGCGCTGCGCTTTGCCACCGCACTCCATACCGGATAGGCGGCATGTTCCCCCGCGCATACGGAAGACTTATCGGGCGATTGGGGGGGACGCATAATTGCGCTGGACCGGGGGCGGCGCGGGGGAATACCATGGGGGCGGCGGGCGCGGACGGGCCGCGCCCGGCAACCCATGCGCCGGTGCTTCGCGCCCCGGCGCGGCGGGGGAATGTCATGCGGCGCTTTTCAAATGTGTGCGCGCTCTGCGCGGTGCTGTTGCTTCCGGCCCTTTCCGCTGTCGCCGCGCCCAGCGCTACGGGCAGCCCACGGGTCATGCAGGGGCCGTGCGTCATGGCGGTCACCGCGGACACCATCCCCGTGTGGGTGCGCCTCAGCGGCGAATTCCCGGTGATGCTGGAATACGACACCGACCCCGAATTTTCCGGACCGCGCCGCACGGAGGCGGTGACCCCCTCAAAGCAGGGCGGCGACCTCTGCGCCGTGCCGCGCATGACCGGCCTGCCCGCCGCCACGGTCTGCTATTACCGCATCCTCATTAACGGCAAGCCCGATCCCTACCTGAAACAGACCTGGCAGGCGCGCACCGCGCCCGCCGGTCCGGCGAAGTTCTCCTTCTGCTTCGGGTCGTGCCCGCGCGTGCAGGTTGACCCCGTCCAGCCCGTCTGGTACGGCATCGCGGAGGTCCAACCGGACCTGTTCTTCTGGATTGGCGACAACATCTACGGCGACACCCTCGACCCGGAGATTCTGGCGGAGGAATACCGGCGGCAGTTGTACGTGGCCAGCCTGCTCCCCTTCCAGGCATCGGTGCCCCAGCTCGCCGTGTGGGACGACCACGACTTCGGCCTGAACGACCACGACCGCACCAACCCGATCAAGGAGCAGGCGCTGGAGGTGTTCAAGCGCTACTGGCCCAACCCCGCCCACGGCCTGCCGGACACGCCCGGCGTCTTTTTCAAATACGCCTACGGCGGCGTGGACTTCTTTTTCCTGGACGACCGCTATCACCGTGACCCGAACGCCGATCCCGACACCCCGGAAAAGACCCTGCTTGGCGCGGGGCAGCTCGCCTGGCTCAGGGAGGGGCTGGCGGGGAGCACGGCCCCCTTCAAGGTGCTTGTCAGCGGCAGCGGCTGGACCAGCGCCAAGGGCGCGGGCGGCGACTCCTGGGCCTCCTTTATCCACGAGCGCGACGCCCTCTTTGACTTCATCCGCGACCGGAACATCACCGGCGTGCTCCTCCTCTCCGGCGACACCCACGTGGGCGAGTTCAACGCCATCCCCCGGTCGGCTCAGGGCGGCTACGACCTCTACGACCTCGTCAGCTCGCCCCTCGCCCAGACCGCCAACACCAACTGGCGTGAGCGCCACCCCGAACTGCGCGTGCGCACCCCCTACGAGGGCGTCAACGCCGGACTGGTCGAGTTCGACCTGACCGCCGCGCCGCCGACGGTGCGGATGAACCTCATCGACCGCGAGGGAAGGACCGTCTGGCAGCCCGTCACCCTCACCGCCGACGACCTGCGCAACGGCGTCGCCACCGCCGCGGAAAAGGCGGAAAAATAAGGGATTGGAACCGGCCCGCCGGAAGGTGTATTAATTGGGCGGTGCCTGAAGTGCAACGCGGGGGATGGCACGCCCCGAAGGGAGGTGTCCTGATGCTTCGTCTGGCCGCAATCACCGCGCTTTTCAGTTTGATCTTTTCCCTGCCGGCCCCGGCCATGTGGATGCAGCCGGATCAGGAGGGGGTGCCCCTGGATCGGCTGGTGGAAAACATGAACACCTACCTGGAAAAGCATCCGGAGGACATGGAGGCGCGCCAGACGCTGGCGCGGATGTACAGCCTGGCCTATGCGCGGGACACGGAAAAGTTTGACGCATTCAGTCCCGACACGGCGGAGGGTTACCTGAGGATATTCGACACGGGGGGCATGCCGCAGCCGGTGAACGGGGAGGTTTCCCAGGGCCGGGCGGGCTGTCTGGCGGAGGCCATACGCAATTACCGGTTGGTCAGCGGGAAAAAGGGCGATGACGCCCGCTGCCTGCTCGGACTGGGCTATGTGTATTTTGAGGCCGCCAAGGTGTTCCCCAAAACGGACTGGCCCGCCGCCAACGACCCCTTTGACAAGGAGGCGCAGACGGAGGGAAAAAATCCGGAATACTGGGAGGCGAAGGCGCTGGAGGCCTACCGCGGGGCCTTCGCCCTGGACAAAAGCCGGGAGGGCGGCGGCATCCACGCCTCAGTGGCCGAAGAGGCGGGCGCGGGGATTCTGAAAATCCTCAAAAAAAAGCCCGCCCCCACCGATGCGGAGCAGCGGGAGATGCGGAAAATCAAGCGCGCCCTGTCGATTATGGCAATGGCGCCCCGCGCGGTCACCCCTGTGGTCTTTTCGCTGGAGAACACGCCCCTGACCGGCCTGCTCGCGCCGGACCGCCGCGTGTCCTTTGATCTGGACGGCACGACACGGCCCATGCGCTGGACCTGGGTCAGCCGCAATGCGTGGATTCTGGCGTGGGATCCCGGGGGAACGGGGGTCATCACCTCGGGCCGCCAGTTGTTCGGCGGGGTGACCTGGTGGATGTTCTGGAAAAACGGCTACAAGGCGCTGGCCGCGCTGGACGACAACGGCAACGGCTGGCTGGAGGGGCGCGAGCTCGACGGGATTGCGGCATGGCGCGACGGCAACGGCAACGGTCTGTCCGATCCGGGCGAGGTCAGGCCGGTCCGCGCCCTGGGTGTCACCGGCATCAACACCATCCAGAGCGGCATGGAGCAGGGCATGCCCTGCTCGGCGCGGGGCATCCGGCTGGCCGACGGCGGGAGTGTCGCCACCTATGACTGGATCAGCGACGGCGTTCCGGCCAAATAGCACCACAACAACACCAACCCGTGGAGGGGTGAGAATATGCGCGCGCGCGGCATGTGCCTGTTGCTTGGGTTTGTCCTGCTGGCGGCGGGGGCGGCATTCGGGGGGGCGGCCGGGGAAAAGCCGGGGCGCGTTTCCGGGCGGGTGGTGCATGCCGCAACGGGCAGGGCGGCGGCGAAGGTGACCCTGCTGCTGGCGCGGCCCCTCAGCCGCGCGAAAACGCTGGACGCCGCGCCCGATCCGGAAATCCTGACCACCGTGTCCGGCGGCGGCGGAAGGTTCACCTTCAGGAGGGTTCCCCCCGGCGCATGGGCGCTGTGTGTGCGGGACAAAACCGTCGCGGGCGCCTCCGGCGATTGCCTGTTTGAGTTGGAGCCGGGCGGGCATGCCAAAAAAATGGAGGTGCGGGTGAACGGGGGGGGCTGTGTTGAGGGGGGCGTTTATCTGGACGAGGATTTCGCGCGGGGACTGGCCAATGTAACCGTCACGGTCACAGCCGCGCCCGACAATTACAACGACGTAAAAATACTGCCCGCCTATTCCGGAATCACCGACGCGGGGGGACAGTACCGAATCACGGGCCTGCCCGCCGGCGAGTTGGAAGTGGGCCTGATGCCCGGCCAGGGTTATCAGATGGCATCCCCCGTGTTTGTGGATGATTCCGCCACAAACCGCAGTGTCGAGTTGCGCGCCGGAAAGACGCTGAAGCGTGTTGAGTTCCAGGCGGCCCCCGCCTACCGGGTTGCGGGCACCGTCACGGACACCTCCGGAAAGCCGGTGCCTGGGGCACTGGTGGGGGAATTCAGATCCTTTGGCGAGCCCCCATACCCCCTTGCCGTGACCGGCCGGGAGGGGGGGTATGTCATCCGGGACCTTCAAAGGCCGGATGCGTTTCTGGGTGCGGCGGGCGGGGGATGTTTCTCCCCGCCGGTGCCGTGCGCCGCCGTTCCCGCCACGGAAAACGCCCCCGGCGAACCATGCGCCATCACCGTATACCGTCCCGCCCGGGTGGGGGGAACGTTGGTGGGTGCGGACGGGAATCCCCTCGCCGGGGCTGAACTGGCAATAATTCTTGGAACCGATGAGAAAAGGGTTGAGGTGGACAAATCGGGGCGCTTTGACACAAAGGACATCATGTGCGGGGAGTACCTGTTCAGGGTGGGTTTGGATTACCGGCATAGGACGGATAACCAGCCGGAAATTGACCTGCCGGTTTCCGTGAAGGAGGGGGAGCAGCTGGACAATGCGACGCTCACCTATCCCCATGCGGCGGGAACGGCACAGGCCACCGGAGAACCGCAGGAAAACAAGCCGGGTGAGATGGTATGGATTTCAGGCCGGGTGGTTGACACGGAAGGGAAACCGGTGCGGGCCTATGTCCTGGGGCGTTCCCCCGTGGGGGGCGGGCGGGTGGAGGCCAACACCGACG